>JBARZK010000155.1:0-14643 GCA_049649965.1 Erythrobacter sp. | reverse complement strand
GGGATCAGTACGGTGCCGATCCCGCCGCGAAGGGCCGCGAGCCGTTTTTCCTGCAATCCGCCGATCGCCAGCACCCGACCGCGCAGGGTCCCTTCCCCGGTCCTCGCGACATCGGGCCGCACTGCCGCGCCGGTCAGCGCCGACACGATCGAGGTGACCATGCCGATACCGGCGCTCGGCCCGTCCTTGGGCACTGCCCCTTCGGGCAGGTGGATGTGAACGTTGCGGCGCTGGAACAGCGAGGGCTTGATCCCGTAGCTCGGCGCGCGCGCCTTGACGAAGCTGTAGGCCGCCGCGACGCTCTCGTTCATCACGTCGCCGAGCTTGCCGGTCGTCTTGATCTCACCTCTGCCGCCCGAATAATTCGGGGTGGTCACGCTTTCGATGGTGAGCAGTTCGCCGCCCACCTGCGTCCAGGCGAGACCGGTCACGGCGCCGACCTGCGCGTCCTCCTCGCCCATGCCGTGCTTGAACTTGCGCACGCCGGCGAAGTCGCCCAAGTTTTCAGGCGTGATCCGGACGGACTTCGTTTCCTTTTCCAGGATCTTGCGCAGGGTCTTGCGCGCCAACCGGGCGATCTCGCGCTCCAGCGTGCGGACACCGGCCTCACGCGTGTAATAGCGGATCAGGTCGCGCAGGCCCTCTTCGGTCAGCTCGAATTCGCCGTCCTGCAAACCGTGCTGTTCGACCTGCTTGGCGATCAGGTGACGCTGGGCGATCTCGACCTTCTCGTCCTCGGTATAGCCCTCCAGCCGGATGATCTCCATCCGATCGAGAAGCGGCTGCGGCAGGTCGAGGCTGTTGGCCGTGGTCACGAACATGACGTTCGACAGGTCGATGTCGAGCTCCAGGTAGTGATCCTGGAACTTGCTGTTCTGTTCGGGATCGAGGACCTCGAGCAGTGCCGAAGCCGGATCGCCGCGGAAATCCTGGCCCAGCTTGTCGATTTCGTCGAGCAGGAACAGCGGATTGTTGGTCCCCGCCTTCTTCAGGTTGTTGACGATCTTGCCCGGCATCGAACCGATATAGGTCCGCCGGTGGCCGCGGATTTCGGCTTCGTCGCGCACGCCGCCCAGCGACTGGCGCACGAACTGGCGGCCGGTCGCCTTGGCGATCGACTTGCCAAGCGACGTCTTGCCCACGCCCGGCGGGCCGACGAGGCACAGGATCGGGCCTTTCAGCTTGTTGGTGCGCGCCTGCACGGCGAGGTATTCGATGATCCGGTCCTTGACCTTCTCCAACGCGTAGTGGTCGGCATCGAGCACTTCCTGCGCCTTGCCGATATCCTTTTTTACGCGGCTTTTCTTGCCCCAGGGCAGGCCCAGCAGCACGTCGAGATAGTTGCGGATGACGGTCGCCTCGGCGCTCATCGGCTGCATGGCTTTCAGCTTCTTGAGCTCGCTGGTCGCCTTGGCGCGTGCTTCCTTCGACAGCTTGGTCTTCTCGATCGTCTCGGCCAGTTCGGAAAGCTCGTCGCCCTCCTCGCCTTCGCGTCCGCCAAGCTCGTTCTGGATCGCCTTGAGCTGTTCGTTGAGGTAATATTCGCGCTGCGTCTTTTCCATCTGGCGCTTCACGCGCCCGCGGATCTTGCGCTCGACCTGCAGGACCGAAAGCTCGCCTTCCATGAACGACATGACGAGTTCGAGCCGCTTGAGCGGGTTCGCCTCGCTCAGCATCGCCTGCTTGTCGGAGACGTTGGCGCTGATCGCGGCACCGATCGTGTCGGCCAGTTCGCCGGCGTCGTCGATATCCGACAGGTCGACGTCGGTATCCTCGCCCATCTTCTTGTTTAGCTTGGCATATTCACCGAACTGCTCTGTCACCTGTCGCATCAATGCGGTGACCTCGCTGCCCCCGACCGTTTCGGGTTCCAGCAGGTCGATCTCCGCAACGATGTGGTCGCCCTGTTCGACAAGCGCGACCCGCTGCGCCCGCGCGGTCCCTTCGACCAGCACGCGCACCGTGCCATCGGGCAGCTTGAGCAATTGCAGGACCTGCGCGACGACACCGGTGTCGTAGAGGTCTTCGACCCCCGGTTCATCGCAGGCGGGGTCGAGCTGGGCGAGCAGGACGATGTCCTTGCTCGCTTCCATCGCCGCTTCGAGTGCGGCGACCGACTGGTCCCGCCCGACGAAGAGCGGCACGACCATGCCGGGAAAGACGACGATGTCGCGAAGGGGGAGGAGGGGAAATTTCTCGGTCATTCAAAGATATCCGCGGCCGCCATTTGGGCGCGCCTTCACACGCGAATATGGGAACGCGGAGCCCGCCTCGCAACGCCGGTTTCCCAACTAGCTGTGGATGTCGCGAGTCGTGGTCCCGGACCTGTCGTTATCCCATGCCCGGAAGGTTGAAGCCCGGTGGCAGGCCCATGCCGCCCTGCATTTCCTTCATCTGTTCCTCGGACACGCGATCGGCCTTGTCGCGCGCGTCGTTGAAAGCGGCGGTCACGAGGTCTTCGAGGATGTTCTTTTCCTCAGCCTTCAACAGGCTGTCGTCGATGCTGACGCCGATGATGCGGCCTTTGGCCGTCGCCCGCACGGTGACCAGCCCGCCGCCGGCCTTTCCCTCGACCTCGATATTGTCGAGCTTGACCTGCATGTCGTTCATCTGGCTCTGGATCGTCTCGGCGGCCTTCTGCGCGGCGGCCATCATTTCTTCCATCGATTTCATGGGTAGGGTTTCCTTCTCAGTTCAATTCCATCGTCCGCCGGCTTGCGAAGTCCGTGCGACATTGCCTTGCGGCTCGACCAATTCGGCATCGGGGAACGCCTCGAAAGCCGCCTTTACCAGCGGATGGGCACGGATCCGCTCGCTCTCGGCCTTGGCGAGCGCCTCTTCGGCCTCCCTAAGGGATGGCTGCGCTTCGCCCTTGCCCCGTTCGACCTGCCAGCGCTTGCCGGTGAGCTTGAACAGCGCCTCGCGAACATCCGGCATCGGATCGTCGCGATAATCGTCGGCCTGTTCGAACACCAGCCGACCGGGCTCCAGCGCGATCACGCGAATGCGATCGCGCATCATCTGGGCGACGCGCAACTGTCCGGCATTCTCGACCTGTTCGACGATATCGGCCCATCCAGGCGATGACTCGCCGTGCTCGGCGCTGGGCGGCGCGTCGCCCGGCGATCCAGCCGTGTCGGAAGCAGGCGCAGTGGGACGGGCGTTCGCAAGATCCTCGATCCGCTTCGCAAATTGGCCGGGATCTGGCAGCTCGGCAGCGTGCAGCACCCGCAGCAGCGCCATCTGCAGCGAAACCAGCGGGTCGGGCGCAAGACGCACCTCGTCATGGCCCTTAAGGAGCAATTGCCAAAGGCGATGCAGTTGCGAGGCGCTGAGGCGCTGCGCAAAATCGGCCAGCGCCTCGCGCTCTTCGGCACTTGGCGCATCCGGCTCTCCGCCCGAAACTTGCGCAAGCGTGATCCGGTGGACGAGGTCCATCAACGATCGCATCAGGGCAAGCGGCTCGACGCCGAGCGCGTATTGTTCATCGACGCCGGCCAGCAGCTTTTCGGCATCGCCGGCAAGGACATGCCCCAACAACCGCCGCTGGGCGCTCTTGTCGGCAAGGCCGAGCATGTCGCGCACCCGCCCGGCCGCGACGGCGCCATCTGCATCCATATCGGCATGAGCGATTGCCTGGTCGAGGATGGAGAGCCCGTCGCGCACCGATCCTTCGGCCGCGGCTGCGATGATTCGCAGCGCCTCTTCCTCGGCACCCACGCCTTCCTGTTCGCACACCCAGGCGAAATGCTCGGCCAGCAGGTCGGAAGGAATGCGGCGCAGGTCGAAACGCTGGGTACGACTGAGCACCGTCACCGGAAGCTTGTCGACCTCGGTCGTGGCAAACAGGAACTTCACGTGCGCGGGCGGTTCTTCCAGCGTTTTGAGCAACGCGTTGAAGGCGCTGTTAGACAGCATGTGGACCTCGTCCACGATGTAGATCTTGTATCGCGCCGAAACCGCGGCGTAGCGTACCTGCTCGATAATCTCGCGCACGTTGTCGACGCCGGTGTTGGAGGCCGCGTCCATCTCGATCACGTCGATATGGCGGCCTTCGGCAATTGCCTTGCAAGGCTCGCACTGCCCGCACGGATCGATGGTCGGACCGCCATTGCCATCGGGTCCGACGCAGTTGAGCGCCTTGGCGATCAGCCGAGCGGTGGAGGTCTTGCCGACCCCCCTCACCCCGGTCATCAGAAAGGCATGGGCCAGCCGGTCGCGCTCGATCGCATTCGCGAGCGTGCGGACCATCGGCTCCTGACCGATCAGCTGAGAAAACGTCTGCGGGCGGTATTTGCGGGCCAGCACGCGATAGGGCTGCTTGGCCTCGGGCGCGGGAGCGGCTGATCTGGTCGAGGGTTCCGCTGTGGGTTCTGGCGCGGGAGTGGGCAGAGGCTCAGGCGCATCGCCGAACATCGAGTCCTGGCCCGCCGCTTCCAGTTCGGCCGCACTCGGCTTTTCCTCGGCGTCGATGTCGGGCAGATCGGGTTCGGAATCGCTCATGCGACCAAGCTAGGCGCTCGCGGCCCGCTTGTCATGGCAGTGATGAGAGGAAAAAGGAGCCGAGCGACCCGTCGCAATCCACCTGGGCTGCTTCCTTCCGGACCTGACCCGGTGAGCGAACGCAAACGTCCACCCGACTCCCGGTTCGCGATATGGCGGCGGACCGCGCGCGAATCAACCTATTTGAAGTTGTCCGCATAGGCCTGGATCTTGAGCGACTTCGGCGGTGTAGCATGTACCCGGGCCGCGATGCCGTATTTCTCGGCATAGGCCTTCGCCGCGTCCTTGCTCGGGAAGTTGAGCCGCACCTGCGACTGCGTATCCCCGCTGCCGGTCCAGCCCATCAGCGGATCGGGGCGGCGCGCCTCGCTCTGCTCGAACTCGAGCACCCAGGTATCGATCTTCGCCTTGCCCGATTGCATCGCGCTCTTGGGTAGCTGGTAGATTCGTGCGCTCATCGTCGTTTCTCGTCCCGTTGAACGCGCCCTTGCGCGCCATATGTACCGGTTAGGCCCTTTTCAGTGCCTGTTGAAGGCGTTTTTGGTCTTGAGGCTCGGCTTTTCAACCCACGGCTCTTCGGGCCACCTATGCTTGGGATAGCGACCCTTCATCTCCTTGGCGACATCACGCCACGATCCCCGCCAAAACCCGGGCAGGTCGCGGGTTGACTGGATCGGGCGTCCGGCGGGGCTGGTAAGCTTCAGCAGCAAGGGCTTCGCCGTCGATCCGCTGCCGATCATCGGATGCCGGTCGAGGCCGAAAAGGGCCTGGACGCGAACCTCCACGCTCGGCCCGTCGTCCCCGGCATAGTCGATCTCGTGCCGCGTTCCGGCTGGCGAAGTGAATTCGAACGGCGCCACTTCGTCGAGCCGCTGCCGGGTGGGATAGTCGAGCAGACCGAGAGCAGCCTCGGAAAAGCGACGGGCCGCAAGCTCGGCATCGCGCCGACCGTGGAGTAGTGGTGCGAGCCACAATGCCGCCTGGGCGCGAAGATTCTCTGGCGAAAGTGTAGGTATGCCGGCGAACCGGGCCCGCTCGATCAGCCCCGGCGCAAGGTGGCTCGACAGGTTTTCCAGAACCTTTTCCACAATGATGTCCACAATGGCATCGGGATCGGGATCCGGGTCGGGTCCGGTCGCCAACGTTATCGCGCCAAGGCGCCTTTCCCGTCGCGCCTCGATCCTATTATCGCGAACGGCCCATCGAACGGTCGAGCGTTGTTCAACCCGATCGGCGAAGAGCGTTTCGATGCGGGCAGGGTCGATCTCTATGCCCGCCGTAATACGCGCGCCGCCAGCCTGACCTTGTGCGTCGCCGATCACGATCCACTCGGCCCGTGCGAGAGGTGACGCGGGATCCAGCTGGAAGCCGCGCCCGCCAGCGCTCAGCCAATACTCGCCGTCGGTTTCTCGTCGCCGCGCGACAAAAGCCGGACGGGCGAGCGCGAGGCATTCCGCGGCCGAAGGATCGAGCGAATGGGTATCGGAGACGAGCCGCTCCGCTTGCCGCGCCCAGTGTTCCGCCAAGCGCGTAGCCCCTTTCGCACGCTGCGAGCGGTCGGTTCGCCATTGCTGCAACCGATGCGCCAGATCCTCGCTTCTTCCGCCAAGACCGCGCTACTGCAAAAGCATGATGAGGCGCGCAACATCAACAGCCCGGTCAGCCCTCGCCCCATGCAGGACGGCGGCGGCGTGGTCGGGTGCCATAGGCAATTGCGCGAGTGCTTCGCCCCACGCCGTAATCCGCCCTTCCCCGTCGATCGCCCCTATCGATTGGAGGGAGGAGCGCGCCGCGGCACGCGAGGCGGGCGGCGGAGGATCGAGCCAGCGCAGATCGCCCGGATCGCTCGTTCCGCGCCGTGCGAGCGTCAGAGTGAGGTCGGCAAGATTCGCGGTCTCGATTTCCGGCGGAGCGAATTCGGGCCGTCCGAGATGGCCGCCCTCTTCCCAAAGGCGATAAGCGGTTCCGGGGCCCTGCCGCGCGGCACGACCCGCGCGCTGATCCGAGGCGGCCCTGCTGGCGGCGCGCGTGACGAGGTGGGTCGTCCCCGCCGCCCTGTCATGCTCGGCAAAGCGGGCGAGCCCGCTATCCACGACCGCCGACACACCGTCCAGCGTCAGCGAGGTCTCCGCAATCGCGCTCGCCAGCACGATCCGTCGCCGCCCGTCCGGATCGCGGCGTATAGCGGCGCGCTGGGAAGAAGGATCGACTTGCCCGTGAAGGGGCAGGGTCGGCGTATCCGGGAGGCGCGCGCGCAAGCGCTCCAATGTCCTCTCGATCTCGCCAACCCCGGGAAGGAACGCCAGAATGTCGCCTTCACCATCGCGCCATGCCGCCATGACGCCATCGGCGACCCGGTCCTCGATTCGCCGCGCCGGGTCGTTGCCAAGATAGCGGATAGCGAGCGGGTAGCTGCGCCCCTCGCTTTCGATCACCGGCGTATCTTCACCCAGCAAACGCGCGAACCGGGCGCCGTCGATTGTCGCGGACATGACCAGCACGCGCAAATCGTCACGCAAGACGTCGCGCGTTTCCAGTGCCAGTGCGAGAGCGAGGTCGCTATCGAGATGGCGTTCGTGCGCCTCATCGAACAGGATCGCGCTGACGCCCGCAAGCTCGGGATCGTCGACCAGCCGATTGACCAGGATGGCTTCGGTGACGATCAGCACTCGCGTGCGTTCGGAAACCTTCGTGTCGAGCCGGGTCATGTAGCCGATCGTCTCGCCGGGCTTCTGCCCGATCAGTTCGGCCATCCGCTCCGCCGCAGCGCGCGCCGCGACGCGCCGGGGGGAGGTAAGAATGACCGTGCCCGAACACCATTCCTCATCAAGCAGATCCGGCGCGACCGCCGTGGTCTTTCCGGCCCCCGGCGGCGCAATCAGCACGGCCGCGCCGGTTGCGCGAAGAGCGTTTCGCAATTCCGGCAGAACGTCGTGAACGGGAAGCTGCAGGCTCAAACCATTCTCACCGGGCGCCGTTGCCAGCCACCTTCATCGTGACGCAATCAGTATCCTCGCGCGACGGCGAACTGCGCCGCCTCGGCCATCGCCGCGCGCGCTTTCCCATCGGGAAAGATCGAGATCGCGTCGATCGCACGGTGGGCAAAGTGGCGGGCGCGTTCCCGCGTATCTTCGAGCGCATCGTGCTTTTCGATCAAGGAAACCGCTTCGGCGAAGTCGTCATCCGACGTGCGCCGACCCATGATCGCATCCTTCCAGAAACGGCGTTCACCCTCGTCGCCGCGCGCATAGGCGAGAATGACAGGCAAGGTCATTTTGCCTTCGCGGAAATCGTCCCCGCGATCCTTGCCCATCTTGGCAGCATCAGAATCATAATCGATCGCATCGTCGACCAACTGGAACGCGACGCCGAGATTGCGCCCGTAATCCTCTAAGGCGCGCTCTTGCTCGTCCCCGCACTCGGCGACGACCGCGCTGATCTGGCTGGCAGCGGCGAACAGGGCAGCGGTCTTTGCTCCAATGATGTGGAGATAGCGTTCTTCGCTAGTCTCGATCTGCCGTTGTGCGGTCAGCTGCGAGACCTCGCCCTCGGCAATCACCGCGCTCGCATGGCTGAGGATCTTGAGAACACGGAGCGAGCCATCCTCCGTCATCAGTTCGAACGCACGGCTGAACAGGAAATCGCCGACCAGCACCGTCGCCGGATTGCCGAAGATGATGTTCGCCGCAGCCTTGCCACGCCGCAGTTCACTGCCATCGACCACATCGTCGTGTAACAGGGTCGCGGTGTGGATGAACTCAACCGCCGCGGCGAGTTTGTGGTGACGAGTGCCCTGATATCCGACGAGTTCCGCCCCGGCGAGAGTCAGCATCGGGCGGAGCCGCTTGCCACCACCCGAAATCAGGTGCCCGGCAAGGCGGGGGATCAGAGGGATCTCGCTCTGCATCCGCTCGAGGATTACGGCGTTGACCGAATTCATTCCGCTGGCGGTAAGCGACAGCATCGGTTCGAGTGTCGGCGTCTGGCGCGGGAGGGGAACGACATCGGCTGTCATGCACGATGCCTTACGGACCTCTTCGCGCGCTTGGCAAGCGTGCATTTGCTGCTAGTTTCGCGGGCCATGGCGCATGATACGCAAGCCGAAGCGGCCAAGCCCGCAACTGACGACCCCGTCCTGGCGACTTTTCGCAAGAGCATCGACAATATCGATGCGGCCATCATCCACATGCTCGCCGAACGGTTCCGGATCACACAGGCGGTCGGTGAATACAAGGCGCGCGTGACGCTGCCGCCCGCCGATCCCGCGCGTGAACAGCGCCAGATCGCGCGGCTGCGGGGGTTGAGCGAGGAAGCCGACCTCGATCCGGAATTCAGCGAGAAGTTCCTGCGCTTCATCATCGACGAGGTCATCCGCCACCACGAAAAGGCGCGCGAGGACTGAAGGGGCTAGGCGCGCGGCAGTCTCAGTTCGACCAGCAAGCCGCCGAGATCTTCGCTCTCGTCCAGTTCGACCGATCCGCCGTAGATTTCCGCCACATCGCGCACGATCGCAAGGCCCAGGCCCGTGCCCGGCTTGTCGGTATCCAGCCGCGCACCGCGATCGAAGATACGGCTGCGCTCGCTTTCGGGAATGCCCTGGCCGTCATCTTCCACCCAGATACGGCACAGTGGGCTGCCCGGCTGATGATCCACCGTGACGAAGACGCTGCCGCCGCCATATTTCGCCGCGTTCTCGATCAGGTTGCCGAGGATCTCGTCCAGGTCCTGCCGCTCGATCGCGACGACAGCGTCGCGGTTCCCGGCAATGTCCAGCCGCCCATCGGGATAGAGCCGCTCGACCGCGCGACGTACGGCTTCTGCACTTTCGCAGACATCGGTTCGGGCCTGCCCAGCCGCGCGACGACCGACGGCGCGGGCGCGGGCCAGATGGTGATCGACATGACGCTGCATCGTACGGGTTTCCCGGAACACGGTGTCGGACAGATCGGTCGCCCTCGCCGTCGCGGCATTGGTAAGCACCGTTAGCGGGGTCTTGAGCGCGTGCGCGAGATTGCCGGCGTGGCGGCGCGCTTCCTCGGCCTGCCGCTCGGTATGAGAAAGCAAAGCGTTCACCTCCTCCACCAGCGGCTGCACTTCGGCCGGGAGCGGTTCGGTGATCCGGTTCTCGCCCGTGGTCCGCAGCTTCTGGATCGCCGCCCGAACGCGGCGGAGCGGCGAGAGGCCGTAGCGGATCTGCAGCAGCGCCATGACAATAAGGCCAAGACCAAGGACAGCGAAGCTCCAGATCAGGATCGATCGCACCCGCTGGATCTGGGCATCGCGTTCGCGCGTGTCGCTAGCGACCGCGAACGTCCAGCGTACGTCGCTGCCCGGCAGGATCAGCGTCCGTTCGGCGATGCGAAGGGGTTCTCCCGCAAACTGGTTCGAATCGTACAGCCGCACGCCGCTGTCGAAATTGTCGCCGCCGGCATCCTCGGGCCCCCGAAGTGTCAGCGTGCGGTCCCAAAGGCTGCGTGAAGGATAGGGTTCGTAACTTTCTCCGCTAATCTGCCAGTAAAGGCCGCTGTTGGGTTCGAAGAAGCGCTGATTGCCAAGGCTCCGCTCGAACCAGACCTCTCCCATCGGATCGATCTCGGCCGACGTGATCATCGCGGTCAGCTGGTAATCGAGCTGTTCGTCGAAATTGGCCTCGACCTGGTTGGTAAGCGTGCGTTCGAGCGCGATCCCGCCGCCCAGCAGCAGGACAATGATCCACACCGTGGCGATCAGGCCCATGCGCCGGGCAAGGCTCGCCTTGTCGCTGCGCGGACGCGCCAGGACTATCGCGGGACCGTCAGTCTCCGGAATGTCCGCGCTACCATCCGGTCGCGGCTGGCCGGGATCAGGCGCGCGGGGCGTCTGCGGGGTCGTCGAGGCTGTAACCGAGGCCACGGATCGTAGTGATTACCTCTGCGCCTAGCTTCTTGCGGATGCGGGTGACGAACACCTCGATCGTGTTCGAATCCCTGTCGAAATCCTGATCGTAGATGTGCTCGATCAGCTCGGTGCGGCTGACCACCTTGCCCTTGTGATGCATGAGGTAGGACAGCAATTTGTATTCCTGCGCGGTCAGTTTCACCGGCTCGCCGTTCAGCGTTACCCGGCCCGATCGGGTGTCCAGCCGCACGTCGCCGGCGGTCAGTTCCGAGGAGGTGTTGCCCGATGCCCGGCGGATCAGGGCGCGAAGACGTGCGATGAGCTCTTCTGTCTGGAACGGCTTGGCAAGATAGTCGTCGGCGCCTGCGTCAAGCCCGGCGACCTTGTCCGACCAGCTGTCGCGCGCCGTGAGGACCAGCACCGGGAAATCGCGACCTTCCTTGCGCCACATGCCGAGCACCGAGAGACCGTCGATCTCGGGCAGGCCGAGGTCGAGGATGCAGGCATCGTAATCCTCGGTGCTGCCGAGGAAGTGGCCGTCCTCACCGTCGGTCGAAAGATCGACCGCGTAGCCGTTCTGTTCGAGGGTCGTCTTGAGCTGCTGGCCCAGTGTTGGTTCGTCTTCGACGATCAGGATGCGCATGGTCCACCGTAGTTTTGCAAGAGTGCTGCGAAGCAAGAATGTTGCGAATACGTCTTGCGGCGCTTGCGCGTTTGGGCCTCCAACGTCAAGCGAGCGGCTTCGCCATCAGTTCGAGCGGTTGATGATCCGCCCGGTTCGCGCATCGACGTCGATATAGGTCACGCGGCCGTCGCGAATGAACTTCAGCCTGTAGGCTCGCGCCCGGCTGTCATAGGACGGCCCCAGATACTCACTGCCGCCCATTTGCGGCAGGATACGGCGTTCGATTTCCCTCAGCGAAAGCTGATTGCCCGCACGCATTTCACGGCGGGCCTCGCCCTGGTCGAGACGCGACTGGGATTGCACGGACGCGGTGTCCGCTGCGACGACCGTCACCGGAAGGGTGCCGGACCCCGCCACGACGAAAGCCGCAGCAAGTCCGGGCACTAGGGAACGCGAGAGTTTCATGGTGCCGACCGAACTAGACCGGTTGCATTGAACGATGTGTGAATACAGTACCTTCCCCCGGTTCACGATCCGCCCGAAACGGCCCTTGCGCCGCCGACCATTTCATACTTGATCGTGATGCTGACACCGGTGCTTACGCGGCCGGGCTGAACAGGCGCGGACTGTTCGACCGCATCCATGGAGCGGGCCGCAGTCTGGACGATCGGCTGCGGACCGTTGCCGCGAATGGCCTCGCTTATGGAAAGCACGCGCACGTCGTCGTAGCCAACCATCCCGGCATAGGCCATCGCCCGGCGCTGTGCGCGTTCGATGGCCCGTTCGCGCGCCATGTCCTTGGCAGCCGCATCGTCCTCTATGCCAAAGTCAGGGCCGGAAAGATCGGTTGCCCCGGCCTGGACCAGCGCATCCAGAACCTCGCCGGTCTCGTCCACTTCGCGGAGTTTCACGCTCACACGGTTCGACACCTGGTATCCGCGGAATACCTGCCGCTGGTTCTCGCGGTCGTAATCGTATTGCGCGTTGAGGTTGATCCCGGTGGTCTGGATGTCCTCCTCTGCGATCCCGAGCGCAATGATACGGTCGATCACGCGGCGCATCTCGGTCGAATTCTGACGCAACGCTTCCACGGCAGTCGGAGCTTGCGTGGAAACGCCCGCGCCGATGGTGACAATGTCGGGTTCGGCATCGACGGTCTCGAACACCGACAGTTCGATGACGGGACCCTCGGCCTCGATCTCGATCTGCTGGGCGCTGAGAGCCCCGGGCAAAGCGAGCGCGACGGCAAGGCCGAGAGCAGTGGATGCGGACAACAACGAACGGTTCATGGCAATCTCCTTCGGCAGCAGGGATGGTGTGCCGTGCCTTTCGGCGCACTGAACCGCCTTGGCAGCCGGATCGCAAGCCCCTACGTCGCGCGGGCTATGGCGCAACCCCCGATCCTCAGCCTCGAAGGGCTATGTCTTCAACAGGGCGGACGCTGGTTGTTCGGCGGCCCGCAGCCCAACGAGGGTGCCGAGCCGATCGACCTGCACGTGCTTCCTGGCGACCGGCTGGCGCTGATAGGGCGCAACGGTGCCGGAAAGACCACGCTGCTACGCCTCATCGACGACCGGATCGAGGCCGATCGTGGTTTACGCCGGGTGAAGCCGAACATGCGCATCGTCTTCCTCGAACAGGAACCCGATTTTCGGCCATTCAACACGCTTATGGACTTCGCGCTTGCGGGCGATCACGCCCCTGCCCCGCACGAGGTAGAGGCGATTGCGGGGCAGTTGGGCATCGACATGTCGACCGATGCGGACAGCGCCAGCGGGGGCGAGCGTCGCCGCGCCGCGATTGCCCGCGCCTTGGCACAGGACCCGGACCTGCTGTTGCTGGATGAGCCGACCAACCATCTCGACCTTTCCGCCATCGACTGGTTGGAGGACTGGCTTTCGCGCTACAAGGGCGCCTTCATCACGATCAGCCACGACCGCACGTTCCTCAAGCGCCTGACGCGCGCCACCCTGTGGCTCGACCGCGGGACGATGCGGCGCAAGGAAGTCGGTTTCGGCGGCTACGAAGCGTGGGAGGAGCAGGTCTACGCCGAGGAGGCACGCGCAGCCGAACGGCTCGACGCGAAACTGAAGATCGAAGCGCACTGGCTCGAGCGCGGCGTGACCGCCCGGCGCAAGCGCAACCAGGGCCGGCTGGAGAAACTCCACCAGATGCGCGCCCAGCGTGCGGCCATGATTTCCGACAGCGGCGCTGCAAAGCTGAAGCTGGCGAACGACGAGGAGTTCAAGTCGAAATCCGTCATCGTCGCGGAGGACATCACCAAGTCATACGATGGCCGAACGGTCATCAAGCCTTTCTCCCTGCGAATCCAGAACGGCGACCGCATCGGCATCGTAGGGGCGAACGGCGCGGGCAAGACGACGCTTCTCAAAATGCTCACGGGCGAGATAGAGCCCGACAGCGGGACGATAACGCGTGCAAAGACGTTGAGCGGCGTCATGATCGACCAGCAGCGCAAGCTGCTCGAACCCGATGCGACCGTGCGCCAGATCCTTGCGCAAGGTGGCGACTGGATCGATGTTCGGGGCACGCGCAAGCACGTTCAGGCCTATCTCAAGGACTTTCTGTTCGATCCCAAGATCGTCGATACCAAGGTCGGCATCCTTTCTGGTGGCGAACGCTCACGCCTGCTCCTTGCCCGCGAATTCGCCCGCACCGCGAACCTGTTGGTGCTCGACGAGCCGACCAACGACCTCGACCTCGAAACACTCGATCTCCTGCAGGAAGTCATCGCGGATTTCGAAGGCACGGTGCTGATCGTCAGTCACGATCGCGACTTTCTCGACAAGACGGTTACCGTAACCCTGGGGCTCGACGGATCGGGAACGGTCGATATCGTCGCCGGTGGATACGAGGACTGGGAGGCGAAGCGGCAGAAGCGCCATATCGGCAAGACGCGCGCTCAAAAGGACGATGGCGCGGCGCTGCCTCCGCCCCCACCACCGCCACCGAAATCCGACAAGCTCTCCTACAAGGATCAACGCGATTACGAGCTTCTGCCGCAACGCATCGAGGAGCTCGAAGCTGCAATGGCCAAGGCGCAGGACATCCTTTCCGACCCCGACCTGTTCCAGTCCGATCCGCAGCGATTTGCGACGATCTCGAAAGGACTGGAGAACGCGCGCAGCGAGAAGGACGCGGCGGAAGAGCGCTGGCTGGACCTTGCCGAGCGGGTCGAGGCGAGTGCCTGAAAACGCTGCCGTGCAACTTCACCGCGAGATCGCCGCGTGCACGCTGTGCGTCGAGCATCTCCCGCTCGGCCCGCGACCGGTGGTCCAGTTCTCCCCCCGTTCGCGCATCCTCATTATCGGGCAAGCGCCGGGGACGAAGGTGCATGAAAGCGGCATTCCCTGGGACGATGACAGCGGAGACCGGCTGCGCGGCTGGCTGGGAATGGACAAGCCCTCTTTCTACGATCCCGATCTCGTCGCGCTGATGCCGATGGGCTTCTGCTATCCTGGCAAGGCAAGCGGCGGCGATGCCCCGCCCCGTCGCGAATGCGCACCCGCATGGCACGATCGGCTCCTCGCGATGTTGCCGAAGGATCGCCTGACCTTGCTCGTGGGCGCCTACGCCCAGCGCCATTACCTACCGGGAACACGAAAGCTCTCGATGAC
>JBARZK010000154.1:0-5730 GCA_049649965.1 Erythrobacter sp. | reverse complement strand
GCGCCGCCATGGCATCGGCGCGCGTGGATCGCGCTGGCCTTGCTGTTCGTCGCGCTCGCCCTGCTGCGCTTCCTTGCCCTGGAGGAGGGGTTTCGCGACCTGATCCGCGAGGCGATGCGGCAGGACGGCAGCTATTCCAATCGCCGCAGAATGCAGGAGATCGCGGCGGCGATCGCTATTTCGGCCATCGCGATCGCGGCAGGTATCTTCGCGTTCCGGCAGCGTCGGGGGCCGTGGCTGCGCGGTCGGCGAAACCGCGCCGTTTCGGCAGCAAGTGTTGCGGGCGCAGCGCTGGTGGCGCTGCTTGGCCTGCGGCTCATATCGCTGCACGCGATCGATGCGCTTCTTTATGGTCCGCTCAAGCTCAACTGGTTCGCCGATATCGGGGCCAGCCTATTCGTTGCGGGGGCGGCCCTCTATTACACCTGGCGGGTGCGCAGCGCGCGCTGAATGTCAGCTGTTCGCGTCTGGAGAATGGCGCGCCTCCAACACCTTCGCGATGCGCGCCGCTGCCTGCCCGTCGCCGAACGGGTTGCGGGCCGAGGCCATGGCGGCATGCGCGGCAGCATCGTCGAGCAGAAGGTTCGCGGCTGCGAGGATCGCGTCCTCGTCGGTGCCCACCAGTTTCGCCGTGCCCGCTTCTATGCCTTCGGGCCGCTCGGTCGTCTCGCGCATCACGAGCACCGGGGTGTCGAGGCTCGGCGCCTCTTCCTGGACGCCGCCGGAATCGGTCAGCACCAGCGTTGCCCGGTCGAGCAGGGCGACGAAATCGTGATAGTCCAACGGCTGCGTCAGCGCGACGTTCTCTATTCCCGAAAGAGCCGGTCGCATGACCCGCGCGACCTGCGGGTTCGGATGGAGCGGAAACACGATGCCGACATCCTCGCGCGTGGCGAGGCGGCGCAGTGCGCGGGCCACGGCTTCGAACCCCGGCCCGAAGCTCTCGCGCCGGTGGGCCGTCACGACGATCAGCCGCTTCCCTGCAAAACGCGCCCCTAGTTCGGAAGCGAGCGGCGCCAGTGCGGGATCGGCAGCGATCCGCGACCGCGCCCACAGCAGCGCGTCGATGACGGTATTGCCGGTGACCGTGATCGCGTCTTCGGCCACGTTCTCGGCGCGCAGGGCAGCGGCTGCGGCCTTTGTGGGGGCGAAATGCAGGTCCGCGAGCACGCCGGTCACCCGGCGCAGCGCCTCCTCGGGCCAGGGGGACTGCATGTCGCCGCTGCGCAGCCCCGCCTCGACATGCGCGACCGGCACCCGGTGCAGCATCGCGGCCAGGCTCGCCATCGTCGAACTCAGCGTGTCGCCGTGGACCAGCACCCGGTCGGGCCTTTCGCGTTCGAGCACCTTTCCGAACCCGGTTACGATCCGCCCGGCGGTCGCATCGAGCGATTGGTTTTCTTCCATGAGATCAAGGTCGATATCGGGCGCGATATCGAACGCGGTCAGCACCTGGTCGAGCATCGTGCGATGCTGCCCGGTGACTGCGACGCGCACGGAGATGCGGTCGCTCTCGCGCAGCGCCGCGATGACGGGCGCCATCTTGATCGCTTCGGGCCGGGTGCCGAACACCGCGAGGATGCGTGCGCGTCCCTCGCCCCCATCCGCTTGCGGCGCACCCGCCATACGCGTGTCAGAGCCGTCCGGTCTCGATGAACCGGGCGAGAGAGCGGTGCAGCCGTTCGACGCTGGGCGAGGGATGGGATGCCGTGTCACTGGCCGCAAGCCCGTCTGCAATACGCACGGCCAATTCGCTTTCGTCCATCGCGACGAAGATCCCGCTGCGCATCGCAAGCTTGTCGACGGTGGCAAGCTGGTGGTCGTTGCGATGCTCGCCGAGGTCCGCGCGGCGCGGCATCAGCACGATCGGGCGCGACATGCGCTGGGCGGTCAGCACCGTGCCGATGCCGGCATGGCTCACGATCACCTTGCTGCGCGTGACGAGCTGTTCGAACTCGACCGGCGCGATGCTGGCCCGGGCCTCCATGTGGCGCGGCGTGTAGGTCCCCTTGCCGGTCTGGGCGATGACCTCGTCATCGAGGTCGCGCGCCAGCGCATCCATCGCCGCGATCAGGCGGTCGAACCCCAGCTGCATTCCGACCGTGACGAGAATCACAGCACCGATCCGTGATAGCTCACGCGGGGATCGCGGGCGAGATGCTCCCATTGCGAGAGGCATTCATGCGCCAGCCAGCGCGACAGCTTGCCGCACATGGACAGTTGCTCGCCATTGGCGACCGAATCGATCCATGCCGTGCGCGCGCCCATCAGCCGTCCGGCGATGATGCACATGAGACCGGGTGCCGCCCCGGTGGACACGACGATGTCGGGCCGGTGCCGCGCCACCACCCGCAGCGCCGCGAGCCCGCACAGGATGGAGCGCACCGGCCTGTCCTTGTTGCAATCGGGAAGGACGTCGACCGCCTCGATGCCGCGTTGCCGCGCAACTGCCGGATCGGTCGTCGCGAAGCGCACGTCGTACTCTTCCAGCGTGGAGCGCAGCAGCATGAGCTGTTCCCAGTGGCCCCCGCCGGATGCGACCGCGAGGACGGTCCTCTTGCTTTTCGTCATGGTGTCTAGCCTGGTCGGGGATGGGCGCGGGAAATAGGGTGAAACCCCTATGGATCAAGCCGCCACCGGTCAATTGCCGCACCGCTTCGGCGCCACCCCCCGATGCTGGGCGGCGCGGGTCCTGACCGCTTGTGTATCGCGCGGCGCGTGCCTACTCCTCGCCCGCTGAACAAGGGAGAGCGAAGCACATGAGCGAGACAGGCGGCCCGCTGACGGGTCTGAAGGTGGTCGAATTTGCAGGGATCGGTCCCGGACCTCACGTTGCCATGCTGCTGGCGGATCTCGGGGCGCAGGTGGTCCGCATCGAACGGCCCGGAACCGCGACTGCAAACCCCGTCGTAGAGCGCGCGCGCCATCGTGCCACTGTCGATCTCAAGTCGGACGAGGGCAAGGCGTTCTGCCGCGACGCAGCGGCGAGGGCCGACGTACTGATCGAGGGGTACCGTCCCGGCGTGATGGAGCGGCTGGGGCTGGGCCCGGACGACCTGCTCGCCGCCAATCCGCGCCTCGTCTACGCCCGGATGACGGGCTGGGGACAGGACGGGCCGCTTGCCCAGGCGGCCGGGCACGACATCAATTACATCGCAATCACCGGCGCGCTTTCGGCGGTGGGGCGCGCAGGCGAGCCGGCGGTGCCGCCGCAGAACCTCGTCGGCGATTTCGGCGGCGGGTCGATGTATTGCGCGTTCGGCATCATGGCGGCGCTCTACGAACGCGAGCGTTCGGGCAAGGGCCAGGTCGTCGATGCCGCGATCGTCGATGGCGCGACCAGCCTTATGAGCTTTTTCGCCGGCGCGTCCGGTCGTCCCTTCCTTAGCACCGAACGGGGCAAGGGAATGCTAGGCGGGGCGGCGCATTTCTACCGCTGCTTCGAATGCGCGGACGGAAAGGAAATCTCAGTCGGCGCGATCGAGCCGCAATTCTATGCCGAGTTGCTTGAGAAGGCGGACGCGCCACAGGAATTGCGCGAAGGGCAGATGAACCCCGCGAACTGGGACGACTACGCGGTCAAGTTGGCCGACCTGTTCAGGACGAAGCCGCGGGCCGAATGGGTCGAACTGCTCGAAGGGTCGGATGCGTGTTTCGCGCCGGTGCTCGAACTCGACGAGGCGCGCGATCACCCGCATATGAAAGCGCGCGGCGCTTATATCGAGCACGAAGGCGAGTGGCACACCGCGCCCGCCCCGCGCTTCTCGCGCACGCCCGGTTCGGTCCGCGCAAGCTCAGAGGACGGGGCCGACGTCGTGGCGACATGGGGCAAGGACTGAAACGATGGCTGGACGCTATTTCGACCAGTGGACCGTGGGCGACCGGATCGAGCACGAAATCCGCCGCACCGTGACCGAGACCGACAACCTGCTGTTCTCCACCATGACCCATAACCCGCAGCCGCTGCATCTCGATGTCGAGGCGGCGAAGGAAAGCGGGTTCGGGCAGATCCTGGTGAATTCGACCTTCACCTTCGCCCTGCTGGTCGGGCTGTCGGTCGGCGATACGACGCTAGGCACGCTGGTCGCCAATCTCGGCTTCGACAAGGTCGTGACGCCCAAGCCGGTGTTCATCGGCGACACACTGCGCGCGGTCAGCGAAGTGAGGGAATTGCGGGCCAGCAAGTCGCGCCCCGAAGCGGGCATCGTCACCTTCACGCACGAGCTGCTTAATCAACGCGATGAAGTGGTCTGCCGATGCGAGCGATCCGCACTCTTGCAAAAAAGCGAATAGCTTACGGATAATCCTTCGATCTCGCGCATTGTTGTCGTGTCATGACCGAACGCGAACAGAAAAATCCCGAGGGGGTCGGCGACGTCGTCGAAGGACTTGACGAACTCGCGAAGGAGGACAACGACGAAGTCTGCTTCGGCGACGTTCTCGACAAGTTCGGGTCGCGTAGCTTCGCGCCGTTGATGATGGTGTTCGCGCTGATCGAACTGTCGCCGATAGGCGCGATCCCGGGCGTGCCGACATTCCTCGCGGTGTGCATTGCCATCGTCGCGGTCCAGCTCCTGATTGGGCGCGAACACATATGGGTGCCTGGCTGGATCGAGAACCGCTCGATCTCGAACGACAAGATGTCCACGGCCACCGACAAGATGAGCGGGATCGCCGACAAGCTTGATTCGATTGCCAGCAACCGCCTGTCATTCATGACGAGCGGCAAGGTGGCAGCAGCCGTCATCCTGCTCCTGTGCATCGCCGTCGCACCGCTCGAACTGCTGCCGTGGGCCTCCGCTGCGCCGATGACGGCGATCGCTATCATCAGTCTCGGCTTGATGGTGCGAGACGGTCTGGTGATGCTGATAGCCTATATCGTCGCAATCCTCGCGACGACCGGGGGACTCTATTACTTCTTCGGCACCGGCGGTTCGGGCGGTTCAGGGGGCGACGGGGGCGGTTTCCTGTTCTTCTGACGCCTCCGCCACGACCGGGACGATCCGGTCGAGTGGATCCCCGCCAAGTGCCTGCCACAGCAATATCCGTGCCCGCTCGGCCCGACCGCGCGCCGCCGCGGCATTGGCACCGCTGGTATCGGCAGCGCGGCGCGCTTCGAGCACTTCGAGGAAGTTGGACAATCCGGCGCGGAAGCGCACGTCGGCGAGCATCGCGGCCCGAGCCAGCTCGTCGCGCTCGCGGATAGCCAGCCGCGCTTCTTCATCGGCGGCCGCGATCAATGCGTAGGCTTCTTCCGCTTCGCCCAGCGCCTCGAAGACTTCGCGACGATAGGACTGGAAGGCGATGCGCTTGTTCGCGGCGGCAGCGTCGATCTCCGCTTCTATCCGTCCGAAGTCGAGAAGCGGCCCGGCAAGACCGGCGGTCAGGGTGCCGACGATCGAATCCTCGTCGAAAATATCGCCCGGATCGAAGGCAAGCAGCCCGACCACCGCCGAGAGGGTGAGGTCGGGAAACCGAGAGCGTGCCGCTGCAGCCAGTTCCTGATCGGTGGCGGCGAGTTCGGCCCCGGCGGCAAGAATGTCCGGGCGATTGGCGAGCAGGGTGGAAGGCAGGCCGACAGTCGCGGGTGGCAGGCCGGGTTCGGGGGTGGTCGCGGCAAGGATCGTCGTCACCTCCTGCGCGCCTTCGCCCGTCAGTACCACCAGCCTGCCGACTATGCGCGCCCGCTCGCTGCCGAGCGCGGCGAGCCGGGAGCGCGAGGCACTCGCC
>JBARZK010000153.1:0-5059 GCA_049649965.1 Erythrobacter sp. | reverse complement strand
GTGAAGGCGTGAGCGGCGGCGAAACCGTCGGCGTGATCGGCGCGGGCGCGTGGGGGACGGCGCTTGCCCAGATGCTGAGCCTCGACGGGCGCGACGTGGTGCTGTGGGCCTATGAGCCCGAGACTGTCGAGGCGATCAACACCCGCCACAAAAACCCCGTATTCCTGCCGGATGCCGAGCTTTCCGACACTATCGGCGCGACCGGCGAGCTCGCCGATTTCGCTGCGCTCGACATCGTCCTTGCGGTGACACCCGCGCAGGTGCTCGGCAAGGTTCTCTCCGGCCTCGCGGCGGCACCGCGCGACCTCGTCCTGTGCTCTAAGGGGATCGAGGCGGGCAGCGGACGGCTGATGAACGATGTGGCGAGAGCCGCCTGTCCCGGCAGCACGATCGCGGTGCTCTCCGGCCCGACCTTCGCCCACGAAGTCGCCAGCGGCCTGCCCACCGCCGTAACGCTCGCCTGCGAAGGCGGACGGGAGCAGTGGAACCGGCTGTCCCCGGCTATCGCGCGGCGCACGTTCCGCCCCTATTACAGCGACGATGTCACCGGTGCCGAAGTCGGCGGAGCGATCAAGAACGTGCTCGCCATCGCCTGCGGCGTGGTCGACGGGCTGGCGCTGGGTCAGAACGCGCGGGCCGCCCTCGTCGCGCGGGGCTTCTCCGAAATCCTGCGGTTCGGGGAAGCGATGGGCGCGCGCACCGAGACCCTCAGCGGCCTGTGCGGGCTCGGCGATCTGGTGCTGACCTGCTCTTCCACGTCGAGCCGCAATTTCTCGCTCGGCAAGGATCTTGGCGCGGGGCGCAGCGCCGCCGATCTGCTGTCCGACCGCACGACCGTTGCCGAAGGCGCGCATACCGCGCCCGTCCTCGCCGACCTTGCGCGCAAGCGCGACATCGCCATGCCGATCACCGCCGCCGTCGAAGCGATCCTGCAAGGCAAGCCGCCGCGTGAAACGGTCGCCGAACTGCTCGCACGCCCGCTGAAGGCGGAGCGCACGGACATTCGCGGATGAGCCTGCCGCCCGTTACCGCGTCCGGCCAGCCTCCGGCGCAACCACCAGGCCAGCCCCCCGGGCAGCCCCCGGGTCAACCCGAACCCGCGCGCGGCGGGGACGACATGGCCACGCTCGCAAAAGGCGGGCGGACCAATGCGCTCGGCTTCGTCATCAGGCTTATCGCGCGCGTGCCGTTCCTGTTCATCGGCTACCGGCTCTACGGCGTGGAGGAAATGGGGCGGTTCGCCTCCGCCTTCGTCATCATCGAAATCCTCGCTCTCCTCTGCGCGCTGGGTGAAAAGCGCGGGCTGGCCCAGCGCCTGACCGAAGGGGCGGAGGAACACGGTCCCGATAGCGAGAGGATCAAGACCAACCTCGTCTTCGACGGGATGCTCGGCTCGCTGCTGGTGACCGGCGTAGTCTCGGCGCTGCTGCTCGCATTTCCGGCGGTGATGTTCCCCAACGGCACCAACTCCCCGCTCGACATCTGGATGATCGCCGCGCTGCCCGGTTACGCGCTGACCGAGATCCTGCTCGCCGCGCAGGCCTATCGCTACGACATCGCGACGACCGTGCGGGCGCGGGCGATCGTCGAGCCTTGGGCGATCTCCATCGCGGCGGGCGCGTTCCTGCTGGTGCCGGGTATCGGGGACGGAGGGCTGGCGCTCGCGTTCATCATCTCGATCTATGCGGGGCTTGCCACCGCCGCGTGGTCGTTCGCGCGTACCTATGGCGGGCCGCGCGGATGGCGCCCGAACCCGGCGCATCAATACCGGCTCATCACTCGCGCGCTGCCGCTCGTCGGGGCGGACGTGATCGAGCGGGGCACGCGCCTCCTCGACGTCATCATCCTGGGCTTTTTCGTCTCGCCCGTCACGGTCGGCACCTATTTCTTCGCGCAGCAGATCGCGAGCCTGCCGCAAAAGCTGAAGACCAGTTTCGAGCCGATCCTCTCGCCCGTCATCACCAAGAACCTGAAGAGCGGGAACATGGCGGCGATCGCCCAGCAGGTGCGGCAGGTTGGGTTCTGGATCATCGCGCTGCAACTGGGCATCGCGCTGATGCTGGCGATACCGGGCGAAGCGGTCATGGGGCTGGGCGGACCGGAAGTGGTCGGCGGGACGGGGGCACTGACCCTCCTGCTTGCCGCGGAAGTCGTCGCGTCGATGGCGGTCGTGTCCGAAGGCGTGCTGGTCTACATCGCGCGCAAGCGGAACCTCGCGATCAGCATCGGGGTGATCACGTTGCAGGCGGTGCTGACGGTCGGGCTGATCCTGCTAGCCAAGGCCTATGGTCTCAACGAAGGCTTCCAGGCGGCCAGCGCTGCGGGCGCGCTGTTCGTCGCGCTCGGCCTGTCGAGCCTCGTCAAGGCCATCGTGCTCAAGACGTTGCTGAAAGCGCCGGTAAGCAACTGGCGCTGGGCGCTGGTCTGGGCGGCCGGGCCTGCCGTCATCGTCGGCTTTCTCGCCACGCAATTGCCCGAATGGGCCGAGCTGCTGATCGGCGGTCCGGCCATCCTCGCGGTCTATCTCTGGGTCATCTGGAAGCGCGGATTCGGGGAAGAGGACAAGGTCCTGTTCCGCAAGAACGTCGCCCCCGTTCCCGCAGAGCAGGCGACCGGAAAAGCCTGAGAAATCCTGCCTTTTCGACGGTTGCGATGGTAAATGCGGCGGAAATATGGCGGTCTTTAATCGAAACTCATGCACCGTTCATCGACGGTGCAGGAGGTTTGCCGGTGTCAGAGATGGAGGACGAAGATGCCGGATACCGAGTTTCGAGAGGATCGTGACACCCCCCGCAAACACCTGATCCTCGGCGCAATAGCGCTTGGTCACGTCGCGCTGCTCGCTGCATGCAGCACCGCGCCGACGGACGACATGGCAGGCTCCGCTTCCGACGCCGAACTCGCGCGGGCGGGAGAACAAGGCGACGAAGTGGTTGTGACGGGAACTCGCCGGACCTCGAATGAAGCGGCAGCCGATGTTGCATCCGCTCCGCCGCCTCCTCCCCCGCCACCTGCGGCCATGCTTCCCAGCAAACAAGCGCGCGCCTATGCTCCGCCTGTCGTCGTCGCCACCGATCCCGGCCGGGAGCGCTACGAGGGCGAGAAGGTTTCGCCGGTCAAGCTTGCCAGCGCGGAACCGGTCAGCACCTTCAGCGTCGACGTCGATACCGGCGCCTATGCCAATATGCGCCGCTTCGTTTCCGCCGGGCAATTGCCGCCGCAGGCCGCGGTGCGGACCGAGGAAATGATCAACTATTTCCGCTACGATTATCCGCGCCCGCAAAGCCGCGACGTGCCGTTCTCCATCACCACCGATGTCGCGACAACGCCGTGGAACGAGGACACCTACCTGATGCGCATCGGGCTGCGCGGCTACGATATCGATCGCGCCGAGCGCCCTAGCGCCAATCTCGTCTTCCTGATGGACGTGTCGGGCTCAATGAACTCACCTGACAAGCTGCCGCTGGTAAAGACCGCGCTATCGGGCCTTGCCGGTGAGCTTGGCCCGCAAGACACGGTGTCCATCGTCGTCTATGCGGGCGCCGCGGGCCTTGTACTCGAACCCACCAACAGCACCGCGCAGATCCGCCGCGCGCTGTCGCAGCTTTCCGCCGGGGGTTCGACCGCCGGGGGCGCCGGGCTGGAGCTTGCCTACAACATCGCCGAAGACAACTTCATCGAGGGCGGGGTGAACCGCGTGATCCTCGCCACCGATGGCGATTTCAACGTCGGCGTTTCCGACCGCGATGCGCTGATCGAGATGATCGAGCAAAAGCGCGACAGCGGGATCACGCTCACCACGCTTGGCTTTGGCACCGGCAATTACAACGAAGCGATGATGGAGCAGATCGCCAATCACGGTAACGGCAATTACGCCTATATCGACAGCGCTCTCGAAGCGAAGAAGGTGCTCGGCGACGAGATGAGCTCGACCCTTTTCACCATCGCCAAGGACGTGAAGATCCAGGTCGAATTCAATCCCGCCGTCATCTCGCAATACCGGCTCGTGGGATACGAGAACCGTGCGCTTCGCGAGGAGGATTTCGACAACGACGCGGTTGATGCGGGCGATATCGGCGCAGGCCACCAGGTGACGGCGATCTACGAGGTGGTCCCCACCGGCACGCGCGGCTGGATCGCGCCGCGCCGGTACGAAGACCGGCCGACGTCCGAGGCGGAGCGTCGGATGGCCGAGGCCGCGCATGTCAAACTGCGCTTCAAGCTTCCCGATGGCGAGACTTCGCGTCTGGTCGACCGGGTCGTGGCCAGCGATGCGCTGATGGACGCGCAGGCTCCGCGAGGGGACTTCGCCTTCGCCGCCGCGGTCGCAGCCTACGGGCAATTGCTGCGCGGCGACGAACTGATGAAGGACTTCACTCATGTCGATGTCGGTGAGCTCGCCGGACGGCAGAGCAATTTCCTGCGGCAGGAATTCGTCGAACTGAACGCGCTGGCAGGCTCGATGCGCGGAGGCGGCTGAGCCCCCGCGGCGTTGCAGGCAGCCGATCGCTCCATTCCCGAAGGGGGTTCGCGGAACAACGGAGCGGCGCGCGCGCTTGGATAGTCACGCGCGTCCTTGCTAGGACGCTGCGCGATACGATCCATTCGCACGAGGTCCGCCCATGTCTCCTGAATTCGCCACTGCCTTGCCCTTCGTCCTGATCGGGCTGGCGCTGTTACTGCTCGTCATATGGCTGGTCGCGCGTTCCAACCGCAAGACCACGGTCATCGACGACGAGAGCAGCGGACCCGACGCGGTCGAGGATACGGACGGCAAGCCGACCCGAAACCAGGCCCTGATAGATGCGCCCAAGGCGGGCGAGATTTCATACGGCACGACCTCGGCGAACGCCAATGCGGACGAGATTGCCATGGCGGGCGAGGATGCCGACGCCGAAGCGGGCGTTTCGGTCGCGCCGAGCGTTGGCGAACCCTCGCCACCCCGGCCCGGCCAGGAAACCGCGCCCGGCAAACGCGCCGGTCCGGCAACGTCGGAAGATGATGTACGGATGCGCTCGGGCGGCCAGGGCCGCGCCGGGTCGGAGCCGCAGACCGGGGG
>JBARZK010000152.1:0-22258 GCA_049649965.1 Erythrobacter sp. | reverse complement strand
CGCCGATGCCTTCGCGCGCGAAGTCGCTTTCCGGCGCCGGCGCGTCGAGCGGCGCGGGACGCGCGCCGGCGAGCCCGTTGCCCGGTTCGGAAAGGTTGAGCGTCCACCCTTCCGTGCCCGGCGCGGTGTAGAGGCTGCCGAGGCCATCCCACATGACGGGCGGTAAGGCTCCGCCGAACGCTGCCAGCAATTGCTCGGCCCCGTCGAGCTGCGGATCGTTGCCGCCAAGGCCATAGGTGTTGTAGCCCACCCGCACGTCGCGCGGCAGCGGGTCGTAGCGTTCGTCGTCGAATTCTTGGGTGTAGGCGATCACCATGATGGGCGCGGTCGGATTGCGTTCGAGGATGTTGTTCTCGATCAGCACGCCCTCGTTCGCCATCACCATGATCCCGGTGCCGCGTCGCACGCCCGCGACGATGTTGCCCGGCGGGGCGAAATTGGGCGTGTCGTTGGCGACAACGAGGTTGTTCGCCACCACCACGTTCCCCCCGCCCATGACTGGCAGTCCGGGCAGGTCGAACACCAGTATGCCGCCGGTGTTGCGGGTGGCGACGTTGTGTTCGACCAGCGCGTTGCGGCTGTTCTCGATCTCGATCCCGGCGACGTTCGCCTCGGCGATGGAATTGCGCACGGTAATTCGGTCCGACTGGCCGACATAGATCCCCGCATCGCTCGCGCCGGTGACCTTGACCCCGTCCACCAGCACGCCGGTGCTTTCGACCGGGTAGATGCCATAGGCGCCGTTCTGCGGGTCCGGCCCGTTGGTCCACGTCACGCGGATGCGGTGATAGACGATGTTATCCGCGCCCTTGGACTTGATGCCGTCGCCCTTCGGGTTCTCTAGCGCGAAGTCGCGAAGGGTCACGCCGTCGCCGGTGACGAGCAGCCCCTCGCCCGATCCGGCCTGCGTCGTGAAGTCGAGCACCGTGCCGTCCATTCCGCTGCCGCGCACGACGACATCGTCGACGTCGAGGCTGAGCCCGTCGGTCAGGGTGTAGCGCCCGGCCTCGAGGACGATCTCGTCGCCCGGCTCGGCCAGGATCAGCGCTTCCTGAAGGCGTTCCTGCGCGCCTTCGCCTGGGCTTACCGTGTGTGTTTCAGCCAGCGTAGGCGCGGCCGAGGCCAAGAGCGCGGCGGCAATCGAGAATTTGATCATGTTTACTCACTCCCTCTCCTGCCTACATGATGCAAGCCAAAAGGTTGCAAGACAAGACCCGTTCAGCGGCCCGACTGCGACAATTCCAGCCCACGCATCGACAGCCGCCGCCCGGGCGCGAATTCGAGCGACCGGCGGAATGCCTCGGCGGCTTCGTCCTGTCGACCGGCTGCGAGCAGCTGCTCGCCCAGCAATTCCCAGCTTGGCTTTGCGATCGCCGGCGGGCCGAACACCACCGGCAGCGCGCTCTCCTGCTCGGCAGCGGCTTTGAGCGCGGCCAGCCCCTCTCGCGTATCGCCCTGCGAAAGCAGCGTGATCGCCTCGACCTGCGCGATCGCGCGGTTCAGCCAGTTCATGCTGGTACGATCATCGGGCGCGACCTGCGGCAGGACCACCGCGAAATCCTCCGCCAGCGTTTGAAGATCGGCAAGCGCGGCGGCGACCTCGGCCTCGTTATCGAAATTCTTCAGCGCCCGTGCATGGGCGAGCATCATGCGTGCGAGGATGAAACCGTCGCCGGTCCCATCCAGCGGTTCGGGCCATTCACCGGTATCGACACCCTGCCACGCCGCGATCGCGCCATAGCTCGACGCGCTGCCGAAGCCGAGCCGGTTCGGTGCGCCGGCGGCGATCTGCGCTTCCGCCTGCGCGCGGCAAGCCGAGACGATCTCGCTCGCATCCTTGCCCTGTTGCAGGCGGGCATAGACCAGCCATTCGTTGTAGTGTCCGCAATCGGTCGGTTCGCGACCCGCCGCCGCGCGCTGGCGGTCGACCACGGCGTCGGCCTTGACGTTGGCGGCTTCGGACGCCTGCCAGTCGGCGAGCGCGTGGTAGATGTGGCTGACCATGTGCTGCGCGTGACCAGCATCGGGCGCTACCACCGCGTAGCGCGCCGCCTGCCGTTCGCCGAGCGGGGCGTGGACCGGATCGTCATAGCTGTGGATCAGGTAATGGAGAATGCCGGGGTGGCGCTCATGCGTCATGAAACCGGGTTCGAGCAGGCCAGCCGCCTCCATGTAGATCGGGACCTGTCGCCCGCCATGCGAAGTGCCGAGGATCGCAAGGCCGGTGAACGCGCGTGCGTCGATATCGTCCGGGTCGGCATCGTGCAGCACCCGCATCTTCGCAAGGTAGAGGTGGTCGCGCTCCTCCTTTGTACCCTCCCCGTAGAGCGTCTCGACCGCGTCGAGCCACATCGCTTCGCGCGGGCTGCGCACCTTCGCTCGGCGTTCCTCCGGCGTGGCGCCAAGCTTCGCCAGCGCGGCCTGCGCCGCCTCGCGGTCCTGTTCCTCCCACAGCGGGTGATTGTGCGTCATCGCCTCGCCCCAGTATGCCATGGCAAAATCGGGCGCGGCCGCCTGGGCCTCGCGGAAAGCGGCGGCGGCGCGGTCGTATTCGAAGTTGTGGAGCAGCGCGATACCCCGAAGGAACCGGGCATTCGCCTCGCCTTCCACCCCTGTGTCGAACACCATGTGCTCGGTCCCCACCTGCTCCCCGGCTGAATCGGGGATCGCGGTGTCCTGAGCGAAGACGGGCGCGGCGGTGATCAGGAAAGCGGCAGCCAGTGCGGAACGGATCATGGGGGGAATCCTCCTTTTGTCCGGACAACATTGTGCCGCAATGCGAGGCCGCTTGGCAAGCGCGGTTATTGGCCGAAGATGTCCAGCCCAACCTGCACACCGCAGCGCCCGGCGACTATCGCCAGCTGCTCGACTGCCTGTTCGTCCTCGACCCGGCGAATGCGGTCCAGCGCGTCGCCCGTGGACGCGGGCACCGCGTCCTCGCCATCGGCAGGGGCCAGCCGTTCGAGCTGGCGCAGCTGATCGACGCTCAGCCGGTCGACGAGGCGCGGGGCCATGCACTGCGTCATCGCAGGCGGCACGCCGTTGTCGAGCAGCGCCTCGGCCACGCGCGCTTCGGTCACCTGTTCGGCGAGGCCGTCCTCGCGCAGGAACAGCCACGCGCCGATGCCGAGCAGGAGGACCAGGATGAGGATGACGATGTTGCGCATGTCGACCCCCGCCTCAGTCCAGCGCCTTGACGATTTCCTCGACCATCTTCTTCGCATCGGACAGCAGCATCATCGTCTGGTCCATGTAGAAGACGTCGTTGTCGACCCCGGCATAGCCTACCCCGCCCATCGACCGCTTGATGAAGAAAACCTGCTTGGCCTTCTCCACGTCGAACACAGGCATGCCGTAGATCGGCGAGGACTTGTCGGTCTTGGCCGCGGGGTTAACCACGTCGTTCGCCCCAATGATGAACGCGACGTCGGCCTGCGCGAACTCGGAGTTGATGTCCTCCAGTTCGAACACGTTTTCGTAAGGCACCTGCGCTTCGGCCAGCAGCACGTTCATATGACCCGGCATGCGGCCTGCGACGGGATGGATGGCGTATTTCACCTCCACGCCCTTTTCTTCCAGCATGTCGGCCATTTCGCGAAGCGCGTGCTGCGCCTGCGCCACCGCCATGCCGTAGCCGGGGATGATGATGACCTTCTCCGCCTGTTCGAGCATGAAGGCCGCATCGGCCGCGCTGCCCTGCTTGTAGGGCCGCTGTTCGCGCGGCTCGCCGTTGCCGCCACCGCTGGAATCGGCGCCGAAGCCGCCTGCGATCACGGAAAGGAAGGAGCGGTTCATCGCTCGGCACATGATGTAGCTGAGGATCGCGCCGGACGACCCGACCAGCGCGCCGGTGATGATCATCGCGCTATTGCCGAGCGTGAAGCCCATCGCCGCCGCCGCCCAGCCCGAATAGCTGTTCAGCATCGAGACCACGACCGGCATGTCCGCACCGCCGATGGGAATGATCAGCAGGAAGCCGATGATGAAGGCGAGCACGGCAATGGCGATTACGAACCACCCCTCGCCTGCACCGCCATCGGGCGAAACGGCATAGACGCCGATCAGGACCAGGATCGCGGCGAGCGTGCCGAGATTGATGACGTGGCGCGCGGGCAGCAGGATCGGAGACCCGCTCATCCGCCCCGAAAGCTTCAGGAAGGCGATGACGGAACCGCTGAACGTGATCGCACCGATGGCGATGCCAAGGCCAAGCTCGATCCGACTGATCGGCAGGATCACGCCGGTGTCGTTCAGAATGCCGAACGCGCCCGGATTTAGCCATGCGGCGAATCCCACCACCACGGCGGCGAGGCCGACAAGGCTGTGGAAGCCCGCCACCAGCTCCGGCATCGCGGTCATCGCGATGCGCCGCGCGATGGTCACGCCGATCAGCGCGCCGATCAGGATCGCGATCCCGATCTCGACGATATTGGCGATGTCGTGTGTGACGAGTGTCGTCACAACGGCGATCACCATGCCGATCATGCCGTTGCGATTGCCCGTGCGACTGCTGGCGGGGCTTGAAAGGCCACGCAGCGCGAGGATGAAGAACACCCCCGCAATCAGGTAGGCGAGCATCGCCCAGGCGGGCGTGCCCGTGTCGCCGGTGGCGGCATGGGCCGGGGTCGCCAGAAGCGCGGCGGCACCGGTGGCAGCGAAGAAGCGAAGGCCCATCCTCACTTCTCCTTCTTCTTGTACATGGCCAGCATCCGCTCGGTCACGGCAAAGCCTCCGAAGATGTTGATGCTCGCGAGCACCACCCCGAACAGGCCGAGATACTTGGCGAAGTCGTTGTCCGCCTCCGCCGCCGCGATCAGTGCGCCGACGATGATCACGGACGAGATCGCATTGGTCACCGCCATCAGCGGCGTGTGCAGCGCGGGCGTGACCGACCAGACCACGTAATAGCCGACGAAACACGCCAGCACGAAGATCGAGAGGATGCTGATGAAGTCCATGTCGCTCCTTTGGGTCGCTCCGTTATCTTTAGCGCGTTGCGGTCCAGGGGAGGACGAAATCGCGACCCTCGCTCCAGGTCTGGCCGACCAGCAGGTCTTCGTCTTCGAGGCAGGCGGCGTGATTGTAGGGGCCGCTATTATCGGACGTCCTGAAGGACAGGCACAGCCGGTCCTGCCCACGACCCGCGCGGCCTGAGAGGATCGCGCTGTCGTAGAACCGGCCGCTTACTTCCCCATCGCGGTCCACCACGATTTCGAGGTCTTGCGTGTAGGGATCGTCGTCCAGCGACGGGCGCAGGTCGGCCGTCCATTCGCCTTCGAGGTCGTCATAGGGGCGATCCTCCCCGAACCCGAGGCTCGCGCAGGCGGACAGCGCGAGGAGTGGTACGAGCATGGTGAGGATGGTGCCGGACTGCCGGGCCATGGATTTCGAATTCAAGCGCGCCCCCTGTTGTGCCCCGCGGCCTTATTACGCTTCGCCGGGCCTGTCGAGTTTTGCGCTCTAGGCAAAAGAAAGAGGCCGCGCCCGGTAGGACGCGGCCTCTCATCGTGTCGGATCGACTGGATCAGCTACGCGGCATGAGAACGCCATTGATCGAATGGACGATGCCGTTCGAATTCATGATGTCGGCGTTTTCGACATAGGCGCTGCCACCGGTCGCATCGGTCAGCTTGACGTAATCGCCTTCCATCGTCGCGGTCAGCTGCGTGCCCTGCACGGTAGTCAGTGTCGCGCTGCCCCCGCCGGTGCGGATCCGGTTCGCCAGGTCATCGGCGCTCACGCGGCCCTGGACGGCATGATAGGCCAGCACGCCCTGCAGCATCTCGCGGTTGGAGGGCTGCATCAGCGCGGTGCGCGTCTGCTGCGGCACCTGCGAGAACGCGTTGTCGGTCGGCGCGAACACGGTGAACGGTCCGTCGCCCCGCAACGTATCGGCAAGGCCCGCGGCGGTAACGAGCTGTTCGAGCGTGGTGTGATTGGGGCTGTCGACGATCGTTTGCACGATATTCACGCCGACCGCGCGCGCATCGGCGGACATGTCGTTGTCCATGGTGCTGCTGGCGGCGTAGGTGGTGTCGTCGTTGTAGGACGTGTCGTCGCCATAGCTCGCACAGGCAGAGGTCGCGAGCGCGGCGGCGAGGGTCATCGTGATGGCAGTGGTTTTCATATCGGGGGCTCCAGTGTTCTTTCGACAGGGGATGTGCCCTATCAATGGGAACGGAGCGGGGCCGGTTCCAAAAAACCTAGGAAAAGCGGGGGTTGCGCGCAGTGCAAGTCACCACGACGCAGCCGTTCAAGAGCGTCGGCGCGACGGCAAGACAGGCCCTGCGCAGCGCTGTACGGGCGGACGCTACTTCCCCTTTAACCGTTCGTTCACGACCGCGCCGCTTTTCGTCAGCCGCACGGCGTCGCCGATTTCCTCGTCAAGCTCGGGCTTGCCGGTCTCCGCGTCCCAGAAGGCGTTGAGGAAGTTGAAGTGGTTGCGCGCGAACAGGGCGCTCGCATCGGCCGGCAAGTGCGCCGGCGTGTTCGAATAGCCGACGATGGTGACACCGTGCTTCGCCACCGCCTGATCCGCCACCGTGCCCTCGACATTACCGCCTTGCGGCGCAGCGAGGTCGAAGATCACGCTGCCCGGCTTCATCGTGGCGATCTGTTCGTCGGTGATGAGCCGCGGAGCCGCACGTCCGGGGATCAGCGCGGTGGTGATGACGATGTCCTGCTTGGCGATGTGTTCGGATACGAGCTTCGCCTGCGCGGCCTTGTATTCGTCGCTCATCTCGGTGGCGTAGCCGCCCGAGCCTTCGCCCTCGATCCCCTCGACCTCTTCGACGAAGATCGCCTTGGCGCCGAGGCTTTCAATCTGCTCGCGCGTGGCGGAGCGCACGTCGGTTGCTGAAACCTGAGCGCCGAGGCGGCGGCCCGTGGCGATCGCCTGAAGACCCGCGACGCCGACGCCCATCACGAACAGCTTTGCCGCCTGCACCGTGCCTGCGGCGGTCATCATCATCGGGAAGGCGCGGCCATAGGTGTCCGCGGCGGCCAGCACCGCCTTGTACCCGGCGAGGTTGGACTGGCTGGAGAGGACGTCCATGCTCTGCGCGCGAGTGATGCGCGGCATGAATTCCATGGACAGCGCCTCGAACCCGGCATTTGCATAGGCATCGACCAGCGCGGCGTTCTGGAACGGCGCAAACAGCGCCGCGACCCACGCGCCCGGCTTCGCCCCGTCTAGCACGGCGATTTCGGGGGCCTGCACGCCAAGGACGATGTCGGCGTCCTTCATCGTAGCGGCGAGATCGCCGACACTCGCGCCGGCATCTGCAAATGCGGCATCGGGGATCGAGGCGGTTTCGCCCGCCCCGCTCTCGACAGCGACATCGGCGCCCAGACCGATGAACTTCTTCACCGTTTCGGGCGTCGCCGCAACGCGGGTTTCGCCCTCGGCGCGCTCTTTCGCTACCGCGATCTTCACCCCCGCGCGCCCCGCTCAGTCGGCGATCAGAACGACGACGAACAGCGTGATCATCGCGATCACCGGCACTGCCCATTTAAGCGTGCCCATGAAGCGGTCGTAGGTCGATCGCGATGCCTTAATGTCGTGTGTTGCCATCGTGCAATTCCCTTGTCGTTTGCGCAGCAATGCCTGCCAGCGCGCCGGGCGCCCCGCAGGTCGTGGATGGGATCCCTCGTATCGAAGCGCCGGACTTTGCTCAAGCCACCTTGGCGCCATCGTGTGGAACCCTAGCGAAACGGCCATGGGACAGGCTTAATCCGGTTTTTACCCATTTCGCCTATCGCACCTCGAACGGGCTTTTATCCGGCTATCGTGCCGGATGCCGATGCAAGGGCGACGAAACCGAACCTATGTCGAAGCTGGACACCACGCCAGGCAGCGAAATGCATTCGCGCAGCCGCGCCCGCGCCGCCGAGGGGCAGGATAGCGCGGATGGCGCTGTGGGCGATGGCCGTACGATCCTGCTGATCGACGACGAACCGGCCCAGTCGCGCCTGATTTCCGCGATCGCCGCACGCGACGGGTGGCGCACGCTGGTGGCGGGCGATGCGGAGGCCGCGCTGTCGATCATCGGCTCGCGCGAGGGGCTCAAGCTGTCGGCGATCCTGCTCGACCAATGGGTTCCGGGTGACGACACCTGCGCGCTGATTGCAGAGTTCAAGGAACGCCGCCCCTCGCTTCCGGTCCTGATGCTGACCACCAGCGCATCGCCGATCCTCGCGGTCGAGGCTATGCGCGCAGGCGCAAGCGATTACCTGGTCAAGCCCGTCGCACCCGAGGCGCTGATGGAGGCGCTGCGCGCCGTCACCACGCGCGAGGCACCGCGCGACGAACTCGCCCCATTGAGCGAGAAGATGTCCGCGGATCTCGATTTCGATGCGATGATCGGGAAGGTGCCGACGTTCCGCACCGCCCTCGCCCAAGCGGCGAAGGCCGCTCGCGGGCACGGGCACGTCCTGATCGAAGGCGAAAGCGGCACGGGCAAGGAAATGCTGATCCGCGCGATGCAGGCAGCCAGTCCGCGCGCGCGTGAACCCATGCGGGTGGTCGCGGTCGGCAGCACGCCAGCCAATGCCATCGAATCCGCGCTGTTCGGCCATGAACCGGGCGCGTTCGCCGGGGCGTTCGACCGCCAGGTCGGCGCGTTGCAGCAATGCGACGGCGGAACGGTCGTGCTCGACGATGTCGATCGCCTGCCGCCGGAAACGCAGGTGCGTCTGCTCGAAGCACTGGAGAGCGGCGTGGTCAGGCCGCTGGGAGCCAAGCACGGCTTTCGCATCGACGTGCGACTGCTGTGTTCGGCGACCGCACCCCTTGCCGAACTGGCGCGGGGCAGTCTGTTCGACGCCGAGCTCGCCGAACGCCTCAGCGCGACCCGCATCGTCATGCCGCCGCTGCGCGAGCGGGCCGAGGACGTTCGCGCCCTCACCCGGCACTTCCTAGCGCGCATCGGGGAGCAGCCGGGCCTGCGCCACCTGAGCATTTCCGATGCGGCGCTGGCGCTGCTCGCCGCCTATGACTGGCCGGGCAATGTCCGCCAGCTGCAATCGGTGCTGTTCCGTGCCGCGGTCTATTGCGATGGCGAGACGCTCACCGCCGAAAGCTTCCCGCAATTGTCGGAACTCCTGGGCGAACTGGAAGCGGTCGAACAGTCGATCTCTCACGAAGGCGCGGGCGTCACGCTCTACGGGCCCGACGGGCACCTTCGCCCGCTCGAAGAGATCGAGGCCGACGTCATTCGCCTCGCCATCGGCCATTATCGCGGCCGTATGACGGAGGTCGCCCGCCGGCTCGGGATCGGGCGCTCGACCCTGTATCGCAAGCTATCCGACCTCGGCATCGACAACGCAGCCTGATCGACCAATACCTTCGGGTCGCTTGATGCACGCGCATTGTGCGCCTAGCGCTGCGGTTCATGAGCACACCACAGGATTTCGAAGGGCGCACGGCGCTCGTGACAGGCGCGGCCTCTGGCATCGGCGCGGCCTGCGCGGCGGCCCTCGCCAAACGCGGAGCGGCGCGGCTCGTTCTCGTCGACACTGATAGGGGCCGCCTGGACGCGCTGGCGCACCAGCTCGATTGCGACGTCGAGGCGGTCGCGGGCAGCGTCGCCGATGAGGATTTGTGGGACGGCATGGAAGACCGCCTGACCGGGCTGGACCACGCCATCGTCAATGCCGGGATCGGATCGGGCGGCCTTTTGTCCGACCTCGCCCTGTCCGAATGGCAGCGCGTGATGGCGGTCAATCTCGATGGCGCCTTCCTCACCCTGCGCAGCGCCTTGCGGGCGATGAAGCCGGGCGAAGGCGACCGGAGCATCGTCCTCACATCTTCCACCACCGGGCTGAAGCCTGTCGCGGGGATCGGCCCCTATGGCGTTTCGAAGGCCGCGGTGTCGCACATGGCCCGCATTGCCGCGCTCGAAGGCGCGGAACACGGGATCAGGGTCAATGCGATCGCACCGGGCGGCGTCGACACGGCGATCTGGGAAAGCTCGGAGGAGTTTCGCGGCTCGGTCGAGACACACGGACGCGAGGCGACGCTGGCGGCGATGGCCAAGACGACGCCGTCAGGCCGGTTCGCCTCCCCGGACGAAATCGCCGACACGATCCTGTTCATGCTCTCGGCGACGGGGTCGAACCTGACCGGGCACGTGCTCGTGTCGGACGGCGGCTACACCTTGTAGCGGGCGCGCCGCCGCATCGATCTCACCAAGTGTAGCTGTGCTCGGCCAGCGTCTCGCTTTCGGCCCCTCTCAGCGTCATCGTCACTTCGCGGGCGGGCCAATCGATATCAACCACGCCGTAATTCTCGTCGCTGATGAAGGGCGAGACGCGCTTCGCATCGGGTTCGCGCTCGCTTGCATCAGGGGTCGGCCAGGCGAGGTTGAGCGATGAGCTTGTCAGTTCCCACATCGCCTCGCCCCCATGGTCGATGCGATAAATGCCGCCCGCATGACGATCGCCGGTAAGGATCAGCAGCCCACTATCCGCGCGCGCGGCCAGCATATCGAGCAACCTGGCGCGTTCGAGCGGGAAGTTGGCCCAGCTTTCGAAATTGTGCGCTTCGGTCAGCAGCTGGATCGAGGACACCACCACGCGCATGTCCGCAGGCTTCGCCAACTCCGCCTCGAGCCAATCCCACTGATCGGGGCCGAGCACGGTCGCCGCCGGATCGTCGTTCGGCAGGTAGCTTCCCAGATAGGGCTGCGGTCGATTGCGCGTCCATTCCATGCGCTTCATGTCCGAACGGAAGAAGCGGGTGTCGAGCAGGATGAACTGCACGCGCTGCCCTTCGGGGCCGACGATGGTGCTGTCGTAGATGCCGGGGCGCGACCGCACGGCCTCGCTCGAATTCCAGAAGGTTTCGAAGATCGTCTCGGCCCAGCGACGCATCGGAAACGCCCCGCCCGCATCGTTGAGGCCGTAATCGTGATCGTCCCACGTCGCCATCATCGGGAAGCGGGCGCGGAAGGTCCTGAACTCGGGATGGTAGGCCTGCTCGTCATAGGCGACCCGCAGCGATTCGAGCCCGGCATCGGCGTCCCAGGCGTTGTCGCCATAGACATTGTCGCCGATCATTAAAAACGCCTGCGGGTCCTGGCTAGCGATCTGGTCCCACATGTGCTGCTCGGCCGACTGGTGGTTGCAGCTGCCGACCGCGAAGCGGGTCAGCACGGTATCGGCGACAAGTTCGGGATTGGGTCCGGCAACAGGCAGCTCGACCGTTTTGCGCAAAGCTTCGTAGTAAGGCGCGAGCAATTCGTCGGGCGCGATCATCACTTCTTTCGGGGCGCGATCGACGCTCGCATCGTCAGTGTGCTGATTGGCGAGCAGCGGGGTCGCTGCAAGTACGGCCGAGACGCCGGCAAGCGTCGCGAAAGTGAGTTTGCGCATCGTATTGGTCCTCTTGTGTCCCTTTCAGTACCCGCTCTGGCGGGCATGCATGACGGTATTGCTACGCCTTCGCGGGCGATCAGGCGGGTCGCTGGCTGAAATCGGTCAGGGCCGCATCGCGCAGTCCCCGCCAGACGTTACGGGCCTGTACCGTCGCGGCGACGTCGTGGACGCGAAGCAGGTGGACGCCTGCCTCCATCCCCTTCACCGCCAGCGCGATGGAGCCGCCCAGCCTTTCATGCGGCGCTTCCTCGTTCGAAAGCGCGCCGATCATCCGCTTGCGACTGACGCCCAGCAACAGCGGCGATCCCAGGGCGTGGAGCAGCGGCAAGGCGTTGAGCAAAGCGAGGTTTTCCGCCACCGACTTGCCGAAGCCGATGCCCGGATCGATGACGATGCGGTCTTCCGCGATGCCCGCTTCCACCGCGTCCGCTCGCGCGGTCCGCAGCATGTCGAACACCTCGCTTACCACGTCGCCGTAATCGCCGCCCTCGTGCGGATTGTCGCCTTTTCCCGGCGAATGCATCAGGACGACCGGGCAGCCCGTCGCAGCAACCAGTTCCGCCATTCGCGGGTCGTATCGCAGCGCGCTGACATCGTTGGCCATGTGCGCGCCTTTCTGCAACGCGTCCTCCAGAACGCCCGCGCGGCGGGTATCGACACTGATGGCGGCGCCCATCGCAGCGCAATATTCGACGGCGGGTCCGACCCGCGCAATTTCGTCGCCTTCCCAGGTCGCGGCTGCGCCGGGCCGCGTGCTCTCACCGCCAATGTCGATGATGGCGGCGCCGGCTTCCAGCATGGCGGCAGCATGTTCGCGCCCTGCTTCGGGCTTTTCGAGGAACTCGCCGCCATCACTGAAGCTGTCGGGCGTGACGTTGAGCACGCCCATGATCTGTGGCTGGTCGAGGCGGACGGTGCGCTCACCCAGTTGCAGCGGCGGGTGAACGCGGTTGAGGTTCGCCCATTGGCGCTCCGCTTCCGCGGCAAGGTCGCCGCCCGGTTCGGCCAGCGCCCCTGCGGCCTCGCCAATGCCGAAAACGCTCCGATGCGTGACAGCCTCGCCATCGCGTACGACAAGGGCGAAGCGGCTCGCGTAAGCCATGCTGCCTGCCAGCCGGATCGCGCCTGGCCCTTGATCGCCGCCTTCGACCTGGGGGCCGGAAGCAAGGCCGATGGGGTGGAGATAGACGCGCGCGCTCACGGCCGGCATCCGTCGTCAACCGGGTTCGAGAACGACAGGTTTCGAGGACCTTTTTGCGGCGGTATTGCTGACTTCACGCTCATTCGGGCGCGAATAGCGCGGCGATGGTACCGAGGACAGGGGAAAACCGCTTGTCGGCTGATTGAGATCAGGATGCCAACTGCGGGCATGGCATCCGCAATGGTGGCGTACCCTTATACTCCGCAAATGCCGAGAAGCGGCTGCGCAATTGCGCAGCGGGAATTGGCGGACTGAAGAGGTAGCCTTGGAGATGCGTCACCCCCAGACTGCGCAAGAGTTCCTGCTGCGCAACGGTTTCGACCCCTTCGGCCACCACGCTCAGCGACAGCTGGTCGGCGAGACCGACGACTGCCGTGACGATCGCCTTGGCCGCGCGCGACCCTTCGATCTCCGCGATGAAAGACTTGTCGATCTTCACCTTGTCGAAATTGAAATTCTGGAAATAGCTGAGAGACGAATAGCCAATGCCGAAATCGTCGATCGAGATTTGAATCCCCTCTTCCTTGAGCCGTTCCAGCTGTGAAAAAGCTTCTTCCGCGTTCTGGATGACGAGGTTTTCCGTCACTTCCAGCAGCAGCCGGCTAGCCGGGAGTCCTGTCTCTTGCAGAACCGACAAAACCGTGTGGACGAGTTTTCCTGAGAAGAACTGGCGCGGGGACAGGTTGACCGCCAGGCGGATCTCTTCTGGCCAGTTTACCGCTTCGCGGCAGGCGCGCCGCAGCACCTGCTCTCCCACCGCGTCGATCAGGCCGCAATCTTCGGCCAGCGAAATGAAGACGTCAGGGGAAACCGGCCCACGATCAGGATCCGTCCAGCGCGCCAGCGCCTCCATGCTCGTGACCGCGTCAGTCGATACCTCCACGATCGGCTGAAAGGCGACTTCGATCGACTCACTTTCGACAGCGGCGCGCAAATGCGTCTCGAGCAATCGGCGATCGCGCTCGGCAGCATCCATCTGGGCGTCGAAGAAGCAGGGCTCCCCCTTCTTTTCCAGCCGCGCCCGATACATTGCCAGGTCCGCGTGCTGGCGCAGCGTTTCGAAATTGTCGCCATCGTCCGGGTGCACGACGACGCCGATCGAAGCGCCGATATGCGCGGTGATTCCGCGTGCGAATACCGGTTCGTGAATGGACTGGAACAATTGCGCGGATATGCGACGCGCACGATCCCGAACGTCGTCTCCAATCAGGAGACAGACGAACTTGTCGCCCTCGGTCCGTGCCACGAGCGTTTCGCTGTCGGATAGAGCGCCCAGCCGTTTACCCAACTCGGTCAGAACTTCGTCTCCGGCGAAATGGCCGAACTGATCGTTCACCGACCTGAACCGGTCGAGATCGATGTTGAGGATCGCAAACCGGGCACCGTCGGCGATCAACTGGTTCACCTGTTCGAGAAAGCTTGTCCGGTTCAGCAAGCCTGTCAGCAGGTCGTAGCGCGTGAGTTTCCAGCGCTCTGCCTCGGCTCGGCGAATTTCGGTCACGTCCTCGGACAGGCCGAGCAGGTATTGTCCGGTTCGCTCCGGGCCATCGACGAGGACGCGCGTCGTTCTGATATTGACGAGTGTCCCGTCGTCGCGCTCGAACGCCGATTCCGTGCGTTCGGGCCCCTTGCTGGCGATCACTCTGAGGTCGTTCCGGGTGAACCAGGCGCCCTGTGAGGGGAAAAGCTCGCTATCGCGCTTGCCGATCATGCTTTCCGCCGTGCGACCGATCATCTGTTCGGCCTTCCGGTTCAACAGAAGATAGCGGCAGGTCTCCGCATCCTTGACGAAGAGCATCGATGGAAGGTTGTTGACCACTTCATCGAGGAACTTCCTGCTGCTGTCCCGTTCGGCTTGCAGCGCCCTTCGCTCGGTGATGTCGCGCACGACGGCCGCGAAACCCTCATTCGCATCATTGCCCCACCGCGCGAGCGAGACTTCGACCGGAAATTCCGAGCCGTCATGCCGGCGCGCCTTCGATTCGATGAATTGCCCGGCCGGTTTCCGCGGCCCAGCCTCCGCAGCCGTGGCGAAAAAATCCTGATATTCTTCGTGGAAACGCTGCGGGATGATGTGCTCGACGTTCTGGCCGAACGCTTTTTCGATAGGCCAATCGAACATGCGTTCCGCCGCCTGATTCCAGTAGACGATCTCGGCTGACCGGTTGGTGGCGAGGACTGCATCGGGCGTGGATGCGACAACCTTGGCCGCGATGTCGGATTGCGCGCGATCCTTGCGCGCTGCGATCAGTTCTTCGACGACCGAGGCGAGTTGCGAAAGCAAGTCGATGTTCTCTGCGGCGAAATCGGGACGCGGCTGCGGGTCGAGAACGCAAAGGCTGCCGATACAATCTCCCGACGGGAGGTAGAGCGGGACGCCCGCGTAAAACCTGATGCGCGGCCCATGCAGGACCAGCGGGTTTCTGCAGAATGCTTCGTTGTCGAGGGTATCGCGAACCACCAGCGGGCCGCGACGGGTGACGACACGATCGCAGAAAGCAACATCACGAGGCGTTTCGGTCAGGTCGATGCGATGGCGCGACTTGAACCACTGTCTGTGACTGTCGATGAGGCTGACAGCTGCACTGCGCACACCGAGCATGGATGCCGCGATCCTGGTGATCGCATCGAACTCTCGCTCGGCTTGAGTATCCAGGATCGCCAGATCGGCCAAGGCCGCCAACCGTGCGCTTTCCACTTGCGCAGAAGTTTCCCGTGTTGCGCCCATGACTCGATGTTAGATCGCGTTGTTTAGCTATTGGTTTGCAAGACTATTGTGGCAATCCCATAAGCAATAACACGCAAGCGGCGGTCCGACCGGTTATGATCGCCGGTTTGCCGATCCCGTCACGCCGCTAGTCCGGCCGCCTCGGCCCGGGTGTTGTTCAATATCCATCTGGCGATGCCGCCCTGCGACACGAACTCGGCCTCGATCGAAGCCTTTTGCGTGGCCTCGCATCGGGCGTTCGGTCCGACTGCATCGGCTTCCTGTGCGAACGTACGTCCACCGCCCTTCGCCAGTGCCTCCAGCCCGCGCACTCCATCGACATGATCGGCAGCCAGCAGGCCCCCGACCGCACGCAAGCCCGTCCGTGCCAGGCTGGCCAGCAGCATATCGGCGGAAGGACGGTGGCCGGAGACCGGGTCTCGATCGACGACACGCAGCACCGGGGCACCCTCGTTCTCGACCACGACATGATGGCTGCGCCGATAAGCCAGGTGGACCGTACCCGGCACCAGGGCGGCCCCATCCGCTGCGTCGGCTATCTGGCACGCCACCGAGGGACGAAGACGATCGACCGCGGCCTCCGCCACACCGGGATCGGCATCGAGCAGCACGACAGTCGCGGGGCAATTGACCGGATAGGCGGCAATGACCTGGCGCACCGCCTCGACGCTGCCGGTCGCTCCTGCGATGGCGACCAAGGTGTTGTCCGGTTCGTAGCCTTCCGAATTGTCCGCCCCTTCCCCACCCGCGCCGTTATCTGGGCCGACGCAGGTGACGGCGGCCGTGCGCACGATCTCACCGAGCTTTGCCACCGTGGCGAGGAACTCGTCCTGCGATGTATGCAGCGGTTTCGGGAAGCAATCGACTGCTCCGAGTTCGAGCGCCTTCTGTTCCGTGCCGGTCCCGTGCTGGGTAACGCTGGAGAGCATGACCACCGGCATCGGATCGTTCGCCATGATTTCGGCGAGAAATTCCATCCCGGTCATTCCCGGCATTTCCACGTCGAGCGTCAGTACGTCGGGTTTCAGTTCCGCGATCTTGTCGCGGGCCTGATCGGCATTGCTGGCTGTGCCGACCACTTCGATCCCCTTGGCCTGATCGAGTATGTCGCAAAAGAGTGCGCGCATGGCTGCGGAATCATCGGTGACGAGGACGCGAACGGGATTGGACATTTGAGATGGTTCCACTTGTTTGCCGGACCGTGAACGGCCGAAACGCTTTTGCCTTTCCGCTGCTTAGGCGGGCAAACGGAACGCATTTGAAAACAGATGCTACGGTTTAGTCCCTATCCGCCTCGGACTGCGCGAGAACCAGCTACCCGGGGTTAATACCTATCGGCGGATGCATCCAATTTCCAAATTCCTGCCTCACTGCGGAGACCTCACTCAACGAAATATGCAAACGACCGATAGGAATCCGAGATGCTCGATTGGTTTGAAAAAGAGGCGCCGATCCGTCAGAAATTCAGCGTACTGACCGCTATCGTTACCGGCGCTGCCCTTGCGAACCTTTTCGCAGGCGTAGCCGTCCAATACGGCGTGATCGAACCGTTCGCCGCCACCGCCACAATCGCGATCACCGGCATCCTGCTTATCGCTATGATCGTCGTGGCGAAGGACCGCATCTGTCGTCCGTACGTCAATACGGTCGTGCGCATGGAAGGTCTCGCCCGCGGCGATACCGAAACCCATATCGACTATACCGATTACAAGGACTGCGTCGGTCGCATGACCACCGCCATGTCGGTTTTCCGCGACAATGCCGAAAAGGTCGAGCGGTCAGGCGCGGCCCAGCAACGGGTGGTCGAGAAACTTTCCGATGGCCTCGTCCGGCTTGCAGACGGAGACCTGACCGTCGCGATCAACGAGCGGATGGACCCGGAATACGAAGCTTTGCGCGAATCCTTCAATTCCTCGGTCGCACGCCTCGCAGACATGATCGACCAGGTCCGCAGTTCCGCCGGTAGCGTGAACACCGGTGCCAACGAGATCCGCGCCGCCTCGGACGATCTGGCCATGCGCAACGAACAGCAGGCGGCCAGCCTCGAGGAGACGGCCGCCGCTATGAGCCAGGTCACCGACCTCGTAAAAAAATCGGCGGGCAACGCTGCCGAGGCACAGAATTCGATGAACGACGCTCATCGGGAAGCGACGAACGGGGGCGAGGTCGTGACGAAAGCCGTTGCGGCGATGGCCTCCATCGAAAAGTCCGCGCAGGAAATCACACAGATCATCGATGTGATCGACGGGATCGCGTTCCAGACCAACCTTCTGGCTCTCAATGCCGGGGTCGAGGCCGCCCGTGCCGGCGATGCGGGCAAGGGCTTTGCAGTCGTCGCCAACGAAGTTCGCGCTCTTGCCCAGCGCAGCGCCGATGCAGCGCGCGACATCAAGGAATTGATCAATGCCAGTACGCAGCAGGTCAGCGATGGAGTCAGCCTCGTGGGCGAAACGGGAACCTTGCTCGAAGCGATCGTGGACCGGGTCGGCGGGGTGAGCACGCAGGTCGCCGACATTGCCGAGATGGCAGCAAGCCAGGCCTCCAGCCTCGAACAGGTCAACTCTTCCGTCGGCGACATGGATCGCATGACCCAGCAGAACGCCGCGATGGTCGAGCAGTCCACCGCGGCCGCCCGTAGCCTCGCAGACGAGGCGAGCGAGCTTGGCCGGCTGGTGGATCAGTTCAGAAGCGCCAATGGCGACACACCGCACGAGCGGAAGTCGCCCGCGTCCGAACCGGTACGTCACAAGTCGATCTCCCGCGTCGTACCCCGCACCAGCGGCAACCTCGCGCTCAAGGAAAGCGCCGACGACCAGGACTGGAGCGAGTTCTGAGCGCGACACAACGGGAGACAGAAGGTGCCTACAATACAATTGCCGACGCATTGCGATCGTAGCGCGGTCGCCGAGCTTCACCCCGAATTTTCGGTGGCGAGCGAGACGATCCGCATCGATGCCAGCAAGGTTGAAAGGCCTGGGCTGGCGCTGCTCCAGCTGCTCGCCTCCGCCGCCACCAGTCCCGCCGGGCTGAAGATTGTCGACCCCTCTGCGCAGTTTCGAGAAGCTGCGGAACTCGCCGGTATCGAGACGCTGTTAAGCGAGGGAGCGCAGACATGAACAGTGACGATATTCAGAGCATATTCTTCGTCGAATGCGAGGAATCGCTCGAAGCTGCGGAACTCGGACTGGATGCCTGCAAGGCGGGCACGCAAGATGGCGAGACCGTCAACGCGATCTTTCGCGGGGTCCATTCGATCAAGGGCGGCGCGGGCGCGTTCGGCTATGCGAAGCTGCAGGCCTTTACGCACTGCTTCGAAACCCTTCTCGCCGAAGTGCGCGAGGGCAACGTCGCGCTCGAGGAGGAACTGGTGGACACCATGCTCCTCGCGCTCGATTGCCTGCGCGACCATGTCGAGGCGGCACGGTCCGGCGGAACGCCGCCCGACGATGCGGACATAATGGCACGCCTTTCCGCCGCACATGAAGGCGCGGAAAGCGCGGGTGAAACGCCGGAGCAGGATACCGATCTGGATTCTCTGCTCGACGACCTTCTCGCTCCGTCCGAGGCCGATACGAAGAGCGAGGACAAGGGTTGGCTGGTCCATCTGCGACCTCACGCCGGATCGATGATTAACGGCAGCGAACCTCTGCTTTGGTTGCGCGAACTGTCGACGCTCGGCGGAACATGTATCAAGTGCGACACGTCGGACGTCCCCCCGCTCGAAGATTTCGTCCCGGGCGAAGGTTATCTCGGCTTCACGTTCCGGATGCCCGACACGGTCAGCCGCGATCAGGTTGCCGAAATTTTCGATTTTGCGGGCGACGATTGCGCGATTGCCTATGGGCCGGATGCGAGTATCCCGCCGGCTCGATCGCCAGCGCACGTTCCCGTTGCGACATCTCCCGCCGAACCGAAAGACGCGGACGAAGCGCCCGCGCCACCTCCGAGCTCGGCTGCGTCTGCAGCCTCTCAGTCGATCCGCATCGACCTGAGCAAACTCGACACGCTGATCGATGGGGTCGGGGAACTGGTTATCGCCCAAGCCATGCTGGCGCAGCGGCTGACCAACGAGAACCTTGCGCATATCGAAGAGCTGGCGATGCTCGAGGCCCTGGTGCGCGATGTGCAGGAGCGCGCAATGGCGTTCCGGGCGCAGCCGATTTCCTCGGTCTTCAACCGGGTCCCGCGCCTGTTGCGCGAGCTTGCCGGGTCGACGGGCAAGCACGTGAAACTGAACATCTCAGGGGAGACGACCGAACTCGACAAGACAGTTATCGAGCGGCTCGGCGAGCCCATGACCCACCTGATCCGCAACGCCATCGACCACGGTATCGAGGACGCGGAAGAGCGGGCAAAGGTCGGGAAGGACCCGGAAGGCACCCTGACCCTTTCGGCCGAGCAGAAAGCGGGGCGCATAGTCATCCGCATCGCCGACGACGGGCGCGGCATCGACGCCGACAAGGTGCGTGCGAAAGCGATTGCCAACGGGCTTATCTCTCCCGAAACGCAGCTGAGCGAGGACGAAACGAACGCGCTGATCTTCGCGCCCGGTTTCTCGACTGCGGCCGAGGTTTCGAATATTTCGGGGCGCGGCGTCGGCATGGATGTCGTGCGCCAGAACGTGAAGGAACTGGGCGGCCGGATAGCGATCGAATCCGAACCCGGCAACGGTACCGCGTTCGTGCTCACCCTCCCGCTGACGCTTGCGATTTCGGACGGGATGATCGTGCAGGTTGGCGAGCAGTCTCTCGTCATACCGCTGGCGCATGTCGTCGAAAGCCTGCGGCCACGACCCCAGGACCTGAAGGGCGTCGGCACCGCGTGCCAGATGCTGCAGGTTCGCGGGCAGTTCCTGCCGGTCATTCCGCTCAGCAGCATCGGTGCGGGCGCCGGAGCGACGCGCGACCCATGCAACGGCGTGCTCGTCATCGTCGAAACGGAAAGCTCGGGTCAGGCGGCGCTGCTTGTGGATGAGATCACGGATCAGCGGCAGTTCGTGATCAAGAGCCTCGATACCAATTTCCGATCCGTGGAGGGCATCGCGGGGGCGACGATCCTCGGCAATGGTCGCGTCGCGCTGATCGTGGACGTCGATCGCATGGTCCCCGTGGCCGGTGCGCGTTCCCAGCTTGCAGCGGCGGCCTGATCGTGGAAGCGACGATGCCGACACGAGAGGCAAAGGATGCTGCGGTCGTCCCGGGCGTCAGCCCGCAGGTCTATTCACAGACCGATTTCGAGCGGATCGCCCGCCTTGTCCATGGCAAGGCCGGTATCGTGCTTTCCAAAAGCAAGAAGATGCTCGCCTATTCGCGTCTCGCGCCGCTGCTGCGCAAGCACCGGTGCGCAACGTTCGCCGAGTATCTCGAGCTGGTGGATGCCGAACCCGACCTGGCTGCCAAGACCATCGCCGCGCTCACCACCAACCACACCTATTTCAATCGCGAGCCGCATCATTTCGAACACTTCGACGCGGTGGTCCGGGAGGACCTTCTCGCAAAGGCGCGGCGCGGCGAGAAGGTGCGGATCTGGTCGGCCGGCAGTTCCAGCGGCGAGGAAATCTGGACATTGATGATGGTGCTGCTGGGCGCTGATCGCACAGCCGGGAAGAGCCTGCTTCAGCACGACATCATCGCCCTCGCCAGCGATCTTGCCCCCCACGCGATCGAGGCGGGCGCTGGCGGGCGCTACGATACCAAGGCACTCGAAGCGGTACCCGAAGCGCTGCGGCGGACGTGGTGCCGTCAGAGCGGACAACAGACCGAAATCGGGGAGGAACTGCGCGCGCTGGTGCGGTTCCGGCAACTCAATCTTCTCGGCGACTGGCCCGTTCGCACGAAGTTCGACGTCATCTTCTGCCGCAACGTGATGATCTACTTCGACCATCCGACAAAGGAGCGTCTGGTGTCGCGTCTGGTCGATCAGTTGCAGCCGCGCGGCTATCTCTACATCGGGCACTCCGAAAGGGTGTCGGGTGATGCGTCCGCAATGGTCGAGCCTGTGGGTCCGACGATATATCGGCGGAGAGTGTGATGCCGATCCGTGTCCTGATTGTCGATGACTCCGCATTAATGCGCAAATTGCTGGAGGCCCGGCTGGAGCGCGAGGACGACATCGAAGTCGTCGGTTGTGCCTGCGACGCAAAGGAAGCTCGCTCGCTTATCAAGGCGCTCGATCCGGACGTCATCACGCTCGATATCGAAATGCCGGGAATGGATGGTCTGTCCTTTCTCGAGAAGATCATGACGCTGCGTCCGACGCCGGTCATTATCGTTTCGGGTGCAGCGCAGGTCGGCAATCCCTTGACCACGCGCGCACTCCAGCTTGGAGCCGTCGGCTGCTATGCCAAGACGGATCATGATGCGTCATTTCCGCTCGGTGATAGCGGTCGCCTCGCAAACATGGTGCGCGAAGCTGTCGGCAACCGTGGAAGATCTGTCGAACAGTGCGGACGGTCGAAACCGCCAACCGGTTCGGCGCCAAACAGCGAAGCGATCAAGGCAATCGCGATCGGCTCTTCCACCGGGGGAGTCGAGGCGTTGCGCGTACTCCTGTCCGGTTTTCCAGCCAACTGCCCCCCAACCGTGATCGTCCAGCACGTCAACGCTCGCTTCGCGCCCGCTATTGCCCAGTCGCTCGACGACGCGATCAAGCCGCGCCTGGTCATCGCCGAGAGCGATACCGTGATCAGGCCGGGGCACGTCTATTTCGCGCCCGGAGGGGACCGCCACCTGCTCCTTGCATCGGCGGGCGGCAAGGGACTGCGCACTATCCTGCGCAGCGGCGACCCCGTGAGCGGCCATCTGCCCAGCGTCGACGTGCTGTTCCGCTCGGTCGCCGAGACCACCGGACCGGGCGCGCTCGGCATCCTCCTCACCGGCATGGGCTGCGACGGAGCGCGCGGAATGCTGACCATGAGGCAGCGCGGTGCGCACACGATTGTCCAGGATGAAGCC
>JBARZK010000151.1:0-14339 GCA_049649965.1 Erythrobacter sp. | reverse complement strand
GATCGTTCCCGCATCGCGCGGCACGTCGGCGACGGCGGCGGCCATGGCGGCGATCGCGCTCTTCATGTCGACCGCGCCGCGCCCGTAGAGCAGTTCGCCGCGTATCGCAGGCTCGAACGGGTCGCTCGTCCAGTTGTCGCCCGGCGGCACCACGTCGAGATGGCCGGCGAACGCAAAGTGCCGCGAGCCTTCCGGCCCACGCCGGATCGCGAAGAGATTCTCGACCGGGGCCTCGTCGGTCCCCGTCTCGCCCTCTCCGCGGGTGAAGCGATGAATTTCGAAGCCGTGCGGCTCCAACATCGTCTCGAGCGCGTCGAACACCCCGCCAGTCGCCGGGGTGACGCTGGGCGCCGCAATCAAGCGCTTGGCGTGGTCGAGAGTTTCGCTCATCGTGCCTGCGCTAGCAGGAGTGTGCGACAATGCCCAAGCTCGATCTGGAAGCCATCCCCCAAACCGATGCGACGGGCTATCCCGCGCCCTTCGACGACGACGTTCGCGGTCGCTGGTATCGCCGGCTCGCGCCGGTCGCCGGGCTCTCGCTGATGGGCGCAAGCCACGTCACGCTGGAACCGGGTGCATATTCCTCACAGCGGCACTGGCATCGCGGGCAGGACGAGCTGGTCGTCATGCTCGAAGGCGAGGCGATCCTGATCGACGATGACGGCGAAACCCGCATCGGCCCCGGCGACGTGCTGGCCTTTCCCGCAGGCGAGGAAAACGGGCACCGGCTTCACAACCGCGCGAAGACACCATGTGTTTTCGTTGCCATCAGCGCAGGCGACCGGGAGAAGGATAGCGGCGAATATCCCGACATCGACATGGTGTTCGACGCGCAAGGCTATGCGCGGAAGGACGGCCGCCGATACGCTGCCGAACGCGTCCCCTGACCGTTCGCGGCGATCGCGACGCGGGCTAGGGCCGGGGCGCTTCCGGGTCCTCCAGCGGCCCCGGGGCGAAGGCGCTTTCGAGCAGTTGCGCGATCCGCAGGCCCGCCTGTTGCACCCGTCGTCGCGCGATCGGCGCGCCGCGTTCGATATCCTCCTGGGTCAGCGCCGTGCTGTCCGGCAGCTCCTGCCCGCACACGTCGCCTGTATCGAAGGCGGTGGGGTAGATGAAATCGCGGCTGATCTGCCAGCTTTCGCGGCCCCATTGGGCCGGATCGCCCCTGTCCGCCGAGACCCCGAGCTGCGCGCGCTCCTGCTGCGAATAGCGCCGCGCCACCGGGTCGGCGGGGTCGCTGATCGCGCGTTCGGCGAGCGGCCCGTCCCAGATCCAGTGCAGGTTGAGGCCCGGCACGATGCCGTAATCCGCTTCCCGATCGTTGCCGCCGCGATCGTCCTTGTCGCCCGAATGAAGCGGCATGTGAACGTCGCCGGCGAAATGGACCATGAAGGCCAGCGCCTCCAGCCGGACATGATCGGGCAGGCTCTCGTCGGCGAGGATGCGGTGGCTGCGCTCTATCTGCGCGGTGACGCAATTGCCGCCGGGGCAGTTTGCGCGCGGTTCGTAAGCTTCGCAGATCGGCGCGGTGCGATAATGCCACGCGGCGGTGTAGCCCCAGCGCCAGCGGGTGCGGCGCACGCAATCGGGCCACACGCTCGCATCCTCGATATTGGCAAGATCGCAGTCGGGCGTGCCGAGATCGGCTGCGGAACGCACCAGTCGCCGGATCTTCGCTCGGGTTTCGTCCGAAACGTTCGCCTCTGCAATCTCGGCGGTCTTGCGATGCGCGTAGAAACCCCACGCGTGCGCGGGGGCGGGCAGGATCAGCGCGAGAACGCAAAAGAAGGCGGCTAGTCTCGTCATTGTTCCGGCTCGTATTGTTCGATCACCCATTCCTCGTTTTCCGATGCGGTGATCCATTGCTGCATCCAGTCATGCTCCCAGATCGCCTGCATGTAACTTTGCGCGAAACCGGGCACCCCGATCCCGTAGGTAACGAAGCGCGAGACCACCGGCGCATAGAAGATATCCGCCGCGCCGAACGTGCCGAACAGGAACGGCCCGGCGCGACCGTGTCGCGCACGCGCCTCGGCCCACAATTGCAGGATGCGTACGACATCGGCGCGGGTGCGGTCGGACACGTCCTCGAGCGGGGCGCGGCGGCGCACGTTCATCGGCATTTCCGCACGCAGCGAAGAATAGGAGGAATGCATTTCGGCCACCATCGCCCGCGCCATGCCGCGCGCGACCTCGTCCTTGGGCCAGAACCGGTCGCGCCCGACCTTGTCGGCGAGGTATTCCATGATCGCGACCGAATCCCAGATGACCGCATCGCCGTCCCACAGGATAGGAACCTTGCCGCTGGAGGGCTGGACGTCGTCGATCTCCTGCTTGCGACGATCCCAGTGCTCGCCGAGGATCGGAACGGTGATCTCCTCGAACGCGAGTCCCGATTGCTTCGCCGCGAGCCAGCCGCGCAGCGACCAGCTCGAATAGTTCTTGTTGCCGATGATCAGTTTCATGGCTCTGCCCGCTCCACCTGGCGTATCGATTCGCCAGCGGCCTAGGTGTTCACGCCGGGGCTGTCGAGGCTGAACGAGGGCGCAGAACGTATACCGGGCAAATGCTGGCGCAATCGCGCTTGCGAGCGTAGGGATTGCGAGCATGAGCCTGCCACCTTTCCACCTCGCCTTCCCGGTCGACGACCTTGCCGCCGCGCGCGTGTTCTACGGCGAAATCCTGGGATGCGCGGAAGGGCGCAGCAGCGAAGAATGGATCGACTTCGACTTCCACGGCCACCAGATCGTCGCCCACCTTGCCCCCGGCGAAAGGGCCGGTGAAGCGGCCGATCGGGCTACCAATCACGTGGACGGGCACGGTGTGCCGGTACCGCATTTCGGCCTCGTAATGGGAATGGAAGAATGGCGCGCGCTGGCCGACCGGCTGGAGGCCGCCAGCACGGAATTCGTCATGGCACCCACCGTCCGTTTCAAGGGCAAGCCCGGTGAACAGGCGACGATGTTCCTGCGCGATCCTGCGGGCAACGCCCTTGAGTTCAAGGCGTTCGCCGATCCCGGAAAACTGTTCGCGCGGGACTGAAACCGGCCGCGCACCGGCTGGATCGGGCATCAGGCGCGGCGGCTGCGTTTGACTGATTGCCCCAGGCTTGCGACAATCGTGATGAAGCGCGCGAAATATTCGCGCATCGCTCGCGGCGGTTCAAGACCGTCCCATCCGAAACTACCATCATCAAGGAACCGCATGACACAGGCACAGCAAGGCGACACCGTACTTATCGATTACAAGATCCACAAAAGCGATGGCACGCTGGTGGGCGACACCAGCGAGGCAGGCCCGCAGCCGATCACCATCGGCGAAGGCGCGATCTTCCCGAAGATCGAGGAAAAGCTCACCGAAATGAAGGTCGGCGACCAGCAAAAGGTCGAGATCGCTTCGGACAACGCCTTCGGCCCCCGGCGCGATGACATGGTCATCGACATTCCCCGGCAGAACCTGCCCGCCGAACCCGCGCCCGAACCCGGCATGGCGCTACAGGCACAGCAGCAGGACGGGTCGAGCGTCACGCTCTACGTTCTCGACGTCAACGAGGAAGCAGTGAAGGCCGACGCCAACCACCCGCTGGCGGGCGAAGACCTGACCTTCGACGTCACCCTGCGCGAAATCCGCGCCGCCGCGTAAGCGCGCATTTTTTTAGCGAACGGGGCGGGTCCAAACGGCGCGCGGCATCTGGCCGCGCTGGCGACCCGCCCATCGCTCGCTTCTCCCTTCGATCGGCACCAGCGGCCCCCGAGCCCGGTTTATCCCGTTTGCGGATGAACTTTCGCGGCGTCCGGGCATTGATGCTGATATGCACGAAATCGAACAGACTCTCAAAACCACCGGTCCGGCGTGGAATACCATCGTATCGGGCGGTCCGGTCGTGGCCACCGCTATCCATGCCGGCCATGTCGTCCGCCCCGACCTCGAGACTCACCTTGCGATCGACCCCGACGGTCGACGCCGCGAGGAGGATCCGCTGACGGACTATTTCCTCACGCTTGCCGACAACGCCGTGCGGGTGAACCGCTCGCGCTTCGAATGCGACATGAACCGCTCGCGCGAGCGCTGCATCAGCGATGATCCGGAAGACACCTGGGGCCTCCAGATATGGAAGGACCACCTGCCCGAAGAGGTGAAGGAAAAGTCGCGCACGCAGCACGACGAATTCTACGCCGAAATGCGCGCGATGATGGACGGGCTGCTGGACAGGCACCGGCATGTCCTCGTGCTCGATCTGCATAGCTACAACCACATGCGCGACGGGCCCGACGCGGCGCCTGCCCCGGCGAAGGACAATCCGGATATCGACATCGGCGCGACCACGCTGGACAAGGGTGTCTTCAGCGACGTCCTGTCGGCTCTGTCCGTCGGGCTTTCGCGGGTGCCGGTTAAGGGGCGCAGGCCCGAGATCGGGGAGAACATCCGCTATCCCGACGGCGGCAATTTCCCCGAATGGCTGCACGAGATTTATCCCGACCGCGCCTGCGTCGTGACGCTCGAATACAAGAAGGTGTTCATGGACGAATGGACTGGCTCGCTCGACATCGGCGCGGCGCAGGACCTGCGCACCGGCCTGATGCACGCGCTGGGCGCGGCGCGCGAACAACTGGACAGGCTGAACGCATGAGCGAAGGGGTCATTTTTTCCGACGCGGCGCGCGAAACCGATCGCACGTTGGCCGAGATCGATGCGCAGATCGACTGGCTGACCTGGCTGACGCCGACCAATCTCGACGAGGTCGAGGCGGGCTTTCGCGAATCGGGTTGGCGCACGATGCCCGAACTTCTCTATCCCGACCTGCCCGACGACTTCGGCACCTTGCGCGACCGCTTGCTGTCGCTGAAGGTCCGGGCCCTGGAAAACACCGATATCGAGGCACTCGTGCTGGAGAAGCAGCGCGAGCTCGACCGCCAGATCCAGCTGGTGCGGCTGCGCGGGCGATCGGGCTTCACCATGGCCGCAATCGACATGTTCGGGAACGTCGATGCGAGCCTGCTCGAAGCTGCGCAAAAGGTGCTCAGCACCGTGCCCGACCAGGACCGGGTGAAGGCCCCGCGCGTCGACGCAAAACAATTCATGCGCGCTGCCGAAAAGGAAATGGCGCTCTATCGCGAACGCGACGAACGCTTCGATTTCAAGGTAGTCGAGGAGAAGACGCCGGGCACGCACCTGTTTACCTCCGCCGGAAACCTGCACGTCGCCTTCGATTACCGCTGCCCGGAAACGCGCGTCTACCCGCTGATCCAGCACGAGATCGGCGTTCACAGTGTCACCCGTTTCAACGGCAGCCAGCAACCGCTTGCCATGCTGGAGGGCGGGCTCGCCGATTACGACGACCTGCAGGAAGGGCTGGCGGTGCTGGCCGAATACCTGTGCGGCGACATGCCGCCCTCGCGCCTAAGGGTGCTGGCCGCGCGCGTCGTGGCCGCGCGCATGGCGATCGATGGCCACAGCGCGGCGGATATTTTCGCGGCCATGTACGAGGAGCACAAGCTGGAGGAAGACAGCGCCTTCGACACCACCGTGCGCGCGCTGCGCGGCGGGGGGATGACGAAGGACGCGCTCTATCTCGACGGACTGATCGACGTGCTCGCCTACCTGCGCGCAGGGGGAGACATCGATTTCCTGTTCATCGGGAAGTTCGCATTCAAGCAGCGTGCCGTGCTCAAGCACCTGCTCGATGCAGGATTTCTAAAGCCCCCGGCCCTGATGCCGGAAATCTTCACCGGCCCCGATGGTCGACAGCGCATCGCCGACCTGCGTCGCCTCAAGGTCGAACAACTCTATCGTGAAAGTATCAGCGCATGAAACTCGCATTCGTCGTCAACCGGGTCGAAACCGAAAAGGACGACTACACAACCATCCGCCTGGCTCGCAAAGCCGCGGCGCGCGGGCACGAAATTGCCTTCATCAGCCTCGGCGATTTCATCTACGCCTCCGACGGACGGATCTGCGCGATCGCGACCCTTCCGAAGGTCGGCGAGTACGAGGACGACCCGGCCTATCTCCACCACCTGCAACAGGAAGCGGAAACGCAGCGCATCGTCGTCGAGGATTACGATATCGTCATGCTGCGCAGCGACCCGGCTGACGAACTCGCCTCGCGCCCGTGGGCCCCGCCCTCCTCGCTGCTGTTCGCTCAGCTCGCCGCTGCACACGGCACCATCGTGCTGAACGATCCGGGCCACCTGACCCACGCGCAGAACAAGACCTATTTCCAGCACTTCCCCGAAGAGGTCCGCCCCTCCACTTGCATCACCCGCGATGCCGACGAGGTCGAGACCTTCCTGAAGGAACACGGCGGCAAGGGCGTGCTCAAGCCGCTACAGGGTTCCGGCGGCCAAGGCGTCTTCATCGTCACGCAGGACAACCGCCAGAACCTCAACCAGATCATCGAATCGGTGACGCGCGATGGTTACGCGATCGTGCAGGAATACCTCCCGGCAGCAGCCGATGGCGATCTGCGGATCATCACCATGAACGGCCGGCCGTTGCAGGTCGACGGGCAGTACGCCTCTCTGCGTCGCTCGAACAGCAGCGACGATCACCGCTCCAACATTTCGGCAGGCGGACAGGCCGACCTCGAACAGCCGGACGAAGCGGCATTGCGCGCAGCGGAAATGTGCGCGCCCAAGCTGATCGACGACGGCATGTATCTCGCCGGGCTCGACGTGGTGGGCGACAAGATGATCGAAGTGAACGTTGATACGCCCGGCGCGCTCAACTATATCGAGGACCTTTCGGGCGTCGATTTCTGCGGGGCGATCCTGGACGATCTGGAACGCAAGGTCCGGCTTGCGAAGAATTACAGCGGAAGACTGACCAACCGGCACCTCGCCGTGGTGTGACGCGCCTCAGCCCTCTTCGCCGAGGGCATCCCGGACGATAGCGGCGCGAAGGGCGGCAATGCCCATGCCCTTTTCGCTGCTGGTCAGGTGCAATTCGGGAAAGGCGGCGGGATGCTTGCGCGCCTCGTCGGCGATGGCTGCGGCGGTCTTTTCGAGCGCGCTCGCCTTCACCTTGTCGGTCTTGGTGAGGACGATGCGGTAGCCGACGGCCGCTTCGTCCAGCATCGTCATCATCTCCCGGTCGCTTTCCTTCAGGCCATGACGGCTATCGACGAGGACCAGCGTGCGCGCCAGCACCTGCCGTCCGCGCAGATAGGTCTTCACCAGGCTCTTCCACCGTTCGACGACCTTCACCGGCGCCTTGGCAAAGCCGTAGCCGGGCATGTCCACCAGCCGGAAGCGCAGCGGATCGCCGACCTCGAAGAAATTGAGTTCCTGCGTGCGCCCCGGCGTGACCGAGGTGCGCGCGATCGCGCGGCGGTTCGTCAGCGCATTGAGCAGCGAAGACTTGCCGACGTTCGAGCGCCCGCAAAACGCGATTTCGGGAACGGTGCCATCGGGCAGGAACTTGAGCTGCGGAGCCGACAGCAGGAACTCGACCCGGCCGGAGAACAGCCGCGATGCCGTCGCTTCGCGGTGCGCCTGCTCGCGCTGCTCGCGCTCGGAAGCATTGGTATCGGACATGGCAATAGCGGCGGCGCTAGGCCTTCGCTTTCTCCTCGGCTTCGCGCGCTTTCTTCTGCTCGCGCTCCGCCTTCTCCTTGTCCGCCGCCGCCCGCAATTGCGGGTGCCGGGAATAGAGGTAGCTCTGCTGCGCCAGCGTCAGCAGGTTCGACGTCACCCAGTAAAGCAGCAGCCCGGCAGCGAAGGGCGCCATGATGAACATCAGGATCCACGGCATGATGTTGAAGATCTGCTGCTGCATCGGGTCCATCGCGCTCGGGTTTAGCTTGAAGGTCAGCCACATCGTCACGCCCAGCAAGATGGCGAGGATACCGATGCCCAGGAATCCGGGTACGTCGTAGGGCAGGATGCCGAACAGGTTGAGGATCTTCGCCGGATCGGGCGCGGACAGGTCCTTGATCCAGAATTCGATGAACGGCTCGTGCCGCATCTCGATCGACAGGATCAGCACCTTGTAGAGCGCGAAGAAGATCGGGATCTGGATCACCAGCGGAAGGCAACCGGCGAGCGGATTGACCTTCTCCTCCTTGTACAGCTTCATGATCTCCTGCTGCTGGCGCTGTTTGTCGTCCTTGTAGCGTTCCTGGATCGCCTTCATCTTGGGCTGGACGGCCTTCATCTGCGCCATCGAGGAGAACTGCTTCTGCGCGATCGGGAACAGCAGCGCGCGGATGACGACAGTCAGCAGGATGATCGCCACGCCGAAATTGCCGGCCAGTTCGTCGAGCTGGCGCAGCAGCCACAGGAGCGGCTTTTCGATCACCTGGAACCAGCCCCAGCTGATCGCCTTGCCGAACAGGGTGATCCCGCTTTCCTCGTAAGCGTCGAGGATCTCGCTTTCCTTCGCGCCTGCATAGAGCCGCGTCGTCTCGCTCAGCGTGCCGCCCGCGGGCACGGTCTGCGGCTCGTAGATGAGGTCGGAACGGAACAGCTGGTTGCCGAGCGACCGGAAGCCCACGCTGGCCGTGTCGCTCGACCCGGGGATCAGCGCCGAAAGCCAGTAATTGTCGGTGAAGCCCAGCCACGATGCGCGACCCTGCGGCAGGTCGCGGCCGATTTCGGCCAGTTCCTCGTAGGAATTGGGATCATAGAGCGTGTCGCCGAACACGCCGACGGGTCCGGCATGGGCGATGAACTGGTCGGGCGTCGCGGTGCGCGCGGTGCGGTTGACCAGCGCGAAAGGCTGCACGATCGTTGCCCCGCCGCCGCCATTGCGCGCCATCTGACGCGCGGTGATCATGTAGTTGTCGTCGATCGACAGTTCGATGGCGAGCGTGACGCCATTGGCGCCCGCGCGCGTCAGCGTGACGGGATTGCCGGGCGAAAGCACTTCGCCATCGGCTTGCCACAAGGCGCGGCTCGACACGCGTTCCCCGCCCAGGATGAATCCGAACTCGGCAAAATACTGTGCGTCGGTACGCTCTGGCGCGAACAGGCGGACGGGGCCGCTGTCCTCGTCCACGCTCTCGCGATGGTTCTTGAGCACCAGGTCGTCGATCCGCGCGCCGACGAGGTTGATCGAGCCTGCGACCGCAGGCGTGTCGATCACCACTCGGCGCGGATCGGCCAGCGCACCGCTCAGGTCGATCGGTCCGGCAGGCGCCGCGGCGATGCCGGAAAGGTCGCCGGGCACCGCGCCCCCTGCGGCTTCGGAGACATCGGTGGCGACGACCGTCGTTCCAGCCGCCCCTTGCGCACTGGGCTGCGCGACCGGATCGGTCTGCGCCACAGGAGCGGTGACGGAAGCTTCGGGATAGAAGTACCGCATGCCAAGATCCCAGCCGAGGATCAGCAGGCCGGAAAGCACCACGGCGAGCAGGAGATTGCGCTGGTTGTCCAAGATCGTGCCCTAAATCGTCATCTCAGGTGTATTACAGGTGTGCGGGGCGTCGATGCCGCCGATTCGGTGTCAAGGAACCGGATCGTGGCCGTGCCCTCCCCACGGATGGCAGCGCCCTACCCGCTTTAGCGCCAGCCATCCACCCTTGAGAACACCATGCCGCTCCAGCGCTTCGATCGCGTACTGGCTGCATGAGGGAGAATAGCGGCACGTGGGCGGAATAATGCGCGAGGGGCCAAGCTGCCAGCCGCGCGCGATGAGGATGAGGACCTGCTTCACGCGGCCCGTTTCCCGCCCTGCGTGCCGCGCCCCCCGCCACGTCTGGGACGACGACCGCGTGCCGGATCGCCCTTCCCTCCGCTCGCGCGGGCAAGAGCCTTTTCGAGTTCGCCGGCCATCAGGTGGAAATCGCGCTCCACACCGCCCGCGCGCCCGATCAGGACGTGATCGTGATCGGCAAGGCCATGTTCGGGCAACGCCGCGCGCAGCAACTCGCGAAACCGCCGCTTCATCCGGTTGCGTACCACGGCATTGCCGATTTTCTTCGTCACGGTGATGCCATAGCGCATGCCCTCACTGCCATTGGGCCGCGTCAGCAGCACGAAGCCCGAGCATGCATTGCGAAGCCCGCGATTGGCCGCGAGAAAATCGGCGCGCTTGGTGAGGACGGTTGGCATGGTTTCGGTCTGAGGTTTCGGCCCGGACCCTTCGTCTAGACCAACTGCAGCGGCTTACCGAGTCCTTGTTGTTCGCACGCCATCCGGCGCGCGATGACCTCGCGCCTCCGACGCTGCGGGCGCACGCTCGCGCTTGCGGCCCTTCGGGCCGGGCTCCGCGACTCGATGGCTAGATGCCGCCGGGAGACATGACTGACCGAGAATGCAAACGGGCTCCCGATGGGAGCCCGCAAGCGCGACTGCGCGTCGCCGCTATCGCGGCGAAGCCAAGCGGACCGGATGGGCCGCGCCCGGCGCCTGAGGGCGCCAGAAGATTACGCGCAGAGCTTCTTGCGGCCACGCTTGCGACGCGCGCGCAGGACCTTGCGGCCGCCCACGGTCTTCTTGCGAGCGAAGAAACCGTGCCGACGGGCACGCACGAGATTGCTGGGCTGAAAAGTCCGCTTCATATCGTCCTCGAATATCTGGTTCGGTGCCCTTGGCGGCGCGATGGCTGCCTTTGGCCGGGCGACCGGAAATGCATGCCGGGCGAAAACCCGGTCCAATCAGGCGCGCGCTACTAAGTCACGATCCTTTCCAAGTCAAGGCCCGCCCGCGGCCAAACGCCTGCGGATCGGCCACCGATTGCCGCTCGACAATGGGCGCGCGCCCTTCCTATACGCATGCCCAAACGGGGTCGCGCGAACATGCGCGAAGAAGGGGGCGCAAGTGGTCGCGCTGGTCAGAACGGTTGCCTATCTCGGGCTCGAAGCGCGCGGGGTGGAGGTGCAGTGCCAGGTCGCGCCCGGCCTGCCTCGCTTTTCCATCGTCGGGCTGCCCGACAAGGCGGTGAGCGAAAGCCGCGAACGCGTGCAGGCCGCGCTTTCCGCCATGGGCCTCGCCCTGCCGCCCAAGCGGATCACGATAAACCTGTCGCCCGCCGCCCTGCCGAAGGACGGATCGCATTACGACCTGCCGATCGCGCTCGCGCTGCTGTGCGCGATGGGCGTAACCGACGCCGAACAGATGGGCGACTGGATCGCGGTCGGCGAACTCTCGCTCGACGGACGCGTCGTTGCCTCGCCCGGCGTGCTGATCGCCGCGCTTCATGCCAGCACCGAGGATTGCGGCCTGATCTGCCCGGCCGAACAGGGATCGGAGGCGAAGTGGGCAAGCGGGGTGCCCGTGCTCGCCCCGCGCGATCTTGCCGGGCTGCTCGCGCACCTGAAAGGTTCGCAGACCCTTCCCGAACCCGAACGCGGCGCGATCGCCGAAGCGCCACCCGCGCCCGACCTCAAGCAGGTCAAGGGACAGGAAACGGCCAAACGCGCGCTGGAGATCGCGGCGGCGGGTGGCCACAACCTGCTGATGTCCGGCCCGCCGGGATCGGGAAAGAGTTTGCTGGCGAGCTGCCTGCCCGGGATCCTGCCCGATCTGGCGCCGGCCGAAGCGCTCGAGGTCTCGATGGTGCAATCGGTCGCGGGAACGCTGGAAGCCGGCCGGATCAGCCGCGCCCGCCCATTTCGCGCGCCGCACCATTCCGCCAGCATGGCGGCCCTGACCGGCGGCGGGCTGAAAGTGCGTCCGGGCGAAGTCAGCCTGGCGCATCTGGGCGTCCTGTTCCTCGACGAATTGCCCGAATTCCAGCGCCCCGTCCTCGATTCGCTGCGACAGCCGCTGGAGACCGGAAAGGTCGATGTCGCGCGCGCGAACGAGCACGTCACCTTTCCGGCGCGCGTCCAGCTGATCGCCGCGATGAACCCGTGCCGCTGCGGCTATGCCGGTGATCCGATACAGAACTGTAACCGCTATCCACGCTGCGTCGGCGACTACCAGGCGCGGCTTTCCGGCCCCCTGCTCGACCGGATCGATTGTCATGTCGAAGTCGCCGCGGTGAGCGCGAAGGATGTGAAACTCGCAAGTTAGTGCGAATATCAGGAGCTAGTGCGAATACTCCGAAGATTTGCTAGCCCCTGCATCTCGGGATTATCTCGGCTTTACAATCTCTTGTTCACACGGATAGAAAATCGGTCAAAGCTAGTGCGACCAAATTTAGCACTCTATCTGCCTGAACTTTCTGTCAAATTTTCCTCCCAAGCCTTCCATCCTTCGTTTGCCGCCAACTTCCAGCGGCTTGTGAAGGAGAAGCATTATGAGCACCCAGCTCAATGGCCTGTGCGGTAGTGCCACAGGCTCGATCTTCGACCGGAGAATCTTGCGCCGCGTTGCGCTTGATGAAGGCCCGACCGGCGAAGGTGTTACCGAAATTCCGCAAACCATTGCGGCCGTTGTGGATGTCGAGACTACCGGGCTCTCGCTCGGATCTGATTCCATCATCGAGTTCGCCCTGAGGCGCATTCATTTCGATGGTGACGGCATCGTGACGAATATCGAGCCGGCTCATGTTTGGCGCGAAGATCCTGGCTGCCCGATCCCTGCGGAAGTCACTCGGCTGACTGGTCTGACCGACGATCATGTCAAAGGCCAGCGTATCGATGAGGATGAGGTGCTGAGCCTCTTGGGCGGCAGCGATTTGCTGATCGCTCATTTCGCGGCATTCGATAAGCCGTTCCTCGCCAAGCGGATTACGCCGATCGCTGACATGGTCTGGGGATGCAGCTGCGTCGATATCGACTGGGCGCACAACGGCTTCGAGGGTCGGGCATTGGGCTGGCTGTGTGCTCAGGCCGGTTGGTTCTTCGATGGCCATCGCGCGCTGGCGGATGTCGATGCCGCGATCACTCTGCTGCGGCACCCCGCTCTGAATAATCGGACGATCCTCGCGGAACTCGTCGAGAATGTCCGGCGCCCCCGCCTTCTCGTCGAAGCAGTGGGTGCGGAGTTCGAAGCGAAGGGCATTCTCAAGACGAGGGGCTATCGTTGGAACCAGGTCAAACGTGTTTGGCAGCGTGAAATCTTCGAGGACCGGTGCATCGCCGAAGAGACGTGGCTTGCCCAGAATATCTACTCCTCTGGGAACCGTCCCAAAGCGATGGGGCCGCTCATTTCACAGATCCGGCACGAAGACCGCTTTCTCTAAACACCAGTTATGCAAGGAACAAAACATGACCAAACGCAACGCAAAGGCTTCGACCGCTCTCACGAAGGTTGTCCCTGAGTGCCTGATGATCGCCAGCGAACGTATCGAACCGCTCCAGTATTTTCGGGTGCGAGATCGCCATCCCAAAGGAGAAGGTCCGTGGATGGGGGAGCCTGACAAAATTGGCTGGGTTGACCAGCAGACTGGCCGGCACTGCATCATCCTGCGCGAACCGGATGGCACGCTGTCCGGCTATGCTGGCGTAACTCCCGACCATGCTCTGTTCGGCTTTGCCGCAGATGCAGTCCCGAGTGCCATGGGCATTAGCGTTCACGGGTGCCTGAACTACGGAAGGCATTGCGAAGCCAACGTCCCGGAAATGATCTCCGTTTGCCACGTTCTCTCCGCCGATGACCGTCGCCGGTCCAACGCAACCCGCGGGCGTGGTGGCACGAACGACATGTTTGAGCACGTTGACCTTTGGTGGTTTGGTTTTTCGACCGATCATCCTGGTGACTTCATTCCCGGCGCATCGTCAGCAAACCGGTCCGATGGGATCGAAGTCTATCGGGACCTGGCCTACGTCTACGCAGAGGTCGTGAAGCTCGCTTCGCAGCTCTCTGCCATCGAAGGAGGGGTTGAAGCGCTCGGCGATCTCAAGATTGCTTTGCCGGTCAAGCGCCTCACGCACTTCAATGAAGGGAGTGAAGGCAATGAGTGCTGAGCCCCCCTATGAGAGCGTCAGAAATCCGCATTTGCCTTGGGGATATTGGCTCATCTCCACCGAGGAATATGATGGAAGGGAGTTTCTGGACGAGGACGGAAGGGTTTGGTCGTCAGTTCGTGAGGCTCTCTGGGTCGGCCGGCTGGGTATGCCGCCCGTCCATGTTGTCACCATGAATGAATCGCTTGAATTCCTCTCATCGGTCCTCGCGATCCTCGATCGCAGGATCATCGGCATCGAAGAAAGGGCGTATGACGTTTTTTCGCATGATTGGGGTGGCAGTCGCTTCTATACGCTCTGGCTTTCTTCGCTGGGACTGATCGATCAGCGCAGCAATAACTCCGTATCTCTCGAGGGACCTCTCAGCCCGGAAGGCCGTGCGATACTGGTCGCTTTGGCCTCTACTCGCTCGGCAAAGGATGCCCCGTTGCCGTTGGGTCTGCGCTGGATCAGGGCTCGCGAAGGTCTCGATCACGGGTTCGACAAGGAGGCGGTCCAGGACTTGGTATCGCGACAGGAAGCCTACGCGCGATCGCTCGAATAC
>JBARZK010000150.1:0-40078 GCA_049649965.1 Erythrobacter sp. | reverse complement strand
CCTCGTCACGCACGGCCTCGCGGTCAGGCTTGATGCGCGCCGCCGCCCGCATGTAGCCGAACCGCCGCGCCAGCAGTGCGACGAGTTCGCGGTCGGTCGCATCGACGCCTTCGCGCACTTCGGCCATGGTTTTGCAATCGTCGGGCTGCGGCGCCTTGCTGCTATTCTGCATCGTTTTCATCGGCTGCGCATGTGGCCCGCAGCGCCGCTTTTGTCGAGGGCGCTCTATCCCGAGAACGCATCGGCCAGAAAACGGTCGATTGTTTCCAGCATTTCGACCCGCGCCTTGCTGTCGCCGAGGCCATGCTGAAGGTCCTCGAACTCGAGATATTCGACTGGCCGCCCGGCATCCTTCAGCGCGTCGGCCATCATTCGCGAATGACGAACGTCGACATTGAGGTCGAGCGTACCGTGGAACAGCGCAACGGGCGCGCGGAACGCCTCAGCATGGCGGCGGGGACTACCCGCGGCGATGTGCGGACCTGAGCCGAGCTGCCGGTCGCGCATACGGAAGTTGGTGTAGCGCCGCGCCGTGTCGCGCAAAAGCTCAAGGTCGGTGACCGGCGCGATGGCGACAACCGCCTTGAACAGATCGGGATCGACCACCTGCGACTGCAGTGCGGCATAGCCCCCATAGGACCATCCCGCGATGGCGAGCCGGTCCGGATCGGCGATACCCTCCGACACGAGCCATCGCCCGGCATCGCTGACATCGTCGATCGCCACGTCCCATGCCTGGTATCCGTTGCGCCCGAACCATGCCTCACCATAGCCGGCTGATCCGCGGTAATTGGGCTGAAGCACCGCATATCCGCGCGCCGTGAAGAACTGCACCAACCAGTCGAAGCCCCAATAATCGCGGGCCGCCGGGCCGCCATGGGGAAGGACGATGGCAGGCAGGTCTTCGCCGGCCGCGCCGGGTGGCAGGGTCAGGTAGGCGGGGATCTGCGTACCATCGGCGGCCGGATAGGAAACCGGCTGCATCGCTCCCATCGACTGACCGACGAGGAACTTACGCATCGGCAGCAATTCCTCGAGCTGGCGGCTTTGCTTGTCATAAAGATAGACCGTGCCCGGGTCGGTGTCGGCCGATGCGGCGATCAGCAGACGGTTTTCATCCGAACTCGCGCCTGCAAAATCAATAAGCGGCTGGTTCGGTAAAGCCTTGCCCAGGGCGCTTGAGAGACCGGCGAGCTCTTCGTCGAAGAACTCGATCGCCCGTTTCTCGGTGGCGAAGCTCACGCCGATCACGCGGCGTTGGCGCCCGATGCGCAGCAGTCCATCCGCGTCGGCATCGTTGCGGCTCGCCAGAACCTTCGCCTCGCGACTATCGCCGAGCGGAATCTCGATCACCGCGCGGTAACCGTTGATCGCATGATAGGCGAACAAGGCGTCGCGCTGCGCGTCCACCGCGATCGGCTGGAAATCCTCGATCGGCCGACCGCCCAGCGTGACGCCTTCGAATGTCTCCCAATTCGACCGGCCGGGCGCGCGGACCATCAGCATTTCCTCGCCGGTCAGGTATCCGCGTCCATCCGTCAGATAGCGGGACTTGAAGCGCAGTTCACCGTTTTGATCGGCCAGGTAGTAGCCAGCCTTTTCGTCAGGCTGCTCTTCGATGCGGCGGCGCCCGCTCTCGATATCGACCCGATCGACACCCAAGCCGGCCTTGCTGTTGGCAAGCCGCGTGCCCATCGAGTTTTCCTCGATCCATTCGCGCGTCATCAGGATCTGACCTTCTTCGCCCGCGACGTCGAGCGAGACGATATCGCCGCCATCCTGTTTGAAACTCATTGCGCGAAACGACTGGCGTTCGGTCAGTAATTCGACATCCGAACCGTCATCGTCGATCGCGAACAGGCGGGTAAAAGGCAGCAGGGTTCCGCTCCCGCCTTTCGCCATGCCGTGGATCTCGCAAACCAATCGCGTATCGGTAGCCCAGCGACAGCGGTCGAGATCGGCATGAATCTCGCTGTTTGCGGCGATTTGCCTAATTTCAGGATCGCCGGCGAGGTCCACCACATTCACGATCTCCGTGTGGTTGGAACCGGGCGCAACCCAAGCGATCTTCGTACCCGAAGGTGAAAGGCTAATATCGAGGACGGAAGCGCGAATGCCGAAGCGTTCGGCAACGGCGCGCACGTCATCGCCCGCTACGGCATCCTGCCCACGCGCCATAGGCGATGCGACGAAGGCTAGCGCCGAAAGCGCCGCACCCGCAGCGAGCACGCCGAACCGGCGCGGAAAATACGACTGCATTGAATTGTCCCCCAGGCGTTCCCTCGCACGATCATATGGCGAAAGACCGCGCGATCAAGTCTCAGGGGCGCAAGTAATCACCCCGGAATGCGTTTGCGAACGCATCGAACGTGCCTTGGCCGATCGCATCGCGCATCGCCTGCATCAGCGACTGGTAGAAGGCGAGGTTGTGCTCGGTTGTCAGCATCGCGCCCAACATCTCCCCGCTTTTCTGCAAATGGTGGAGATAGGCGCGCGAATAGGTCGTGCAGGTAGGGCAATCGCAGCGTGCGTCGAGCGGGCCGTCATCCTCGGCAAAGCGGGCATTGCGCAGGTTCAGCGGACCGTTCCAGGTGAACGCCTGACCGTTGCGGCCCGAGCGGGTCGGCAACACGCAGTCGAACATGTCGATCCCGCGCTCGACCGCGCCTACAAGGTCGTCGGGCTTGCCCACGCCCATGAGATAGCGCGGGCGGTCTGTGGGCAATTGGCCGGGCGCGTAGTCGAGCACGCCGAACATTGCCTCCTGCCCCTCCCCCACGGCTAGGCCGCCCACGGCATACCCATCGAAGCCGATGTCGATCAGGGCGTCTGCACTGGCCCGGCGAAGTTCCCCGTCGAGCGCGCCCTGCTGGATGCCGAACAAGGCCGCGCGGCTTGCGTGTTCCCCGCCTGTATCGAACGCCTCACGGCTGCGCTTCGCCCAGCGCATCGACATCTCCATGCTCGCCGCGATCTCGTCGCGCGGGCGATCGGCCCGGGGGCATTCGTCGAAGGCCATGACGATGTCGGAGCCGAGCAGGCGCTGGATTTCCATCGAGCGTTCGGGGGTCAGCATGTGCTTCGACCCGTCGATATGGCTGCGAAATTCGACGCCATCCTCGGTCAGCTTGTTGAGGTCGGAAAGGCTCATCACCTGGTAGCCGCCACTATCGGTCAGGATCGGGCGGTCCCAGTTCATGAACTGGTGCAGCCCGCCAAGCCGGTCCATCCGTTCCGCGCCGGGACGCAGCATCAGGTGATAGGTGTTGCCAAGGATGATGTCGGCGCCGCCTGTCCGCACCGCTTCGGGCTTCATTGCCTTGACCGTGGCGGCGGTGCCGACCGGCATGAAGGCGGGCGTGCGGATGTCTCCGCGCTGCATGCGGATCGTGCCCGTGCGCGCGCGCCCGTCCGTCGCCGACAGTTCGAAGGCGAAGCGGGGTCTCACTCGCGCAGCCGCCATCCGGTCCGGAAGATGATTGCGATGATCGCGACGCACAGCGCGAGGAAGCCGAGCGTCAGGCCGAGCGATATCCAGATCGACACGTCCGACGTACCGTAGAACGTCCAGCGAAGCCCGCTGACGAGGAACGCGATGGGGTTCGCGAAGGCCACGGTGTTCCACGGTTCGGGCAGGTCGTCGATCGAATAGAACGTACCGCCAAGGAAGGTCAGCGGCGTGACGATCAGAAGCGGGATGATCCCCAGCTTCTCGAAACTGTCGGCCCAGACGCCGAGGATGAAGCCGAACAGCGAGAAGCTCGCTGCGACGAGGATGATGTAGCCTACCGCCGCCAGCGGATGGGCGATCTCGTAATCGACGAACAGGGTCGCGGTGCCGAGGATGATGGCGGCAAGGATCAACCCCTTGGTCGCGGCTGCTCCGACGAAGCCGATCAGCGTTTCGGCAACGCCCACGGGCGCTGACAGCAGTTCATAGATCGTGCCGGTAAAGCGCGGCATGTAGATGCCGAAGCTCGAATTGCTGGTCGTCTCCCCCAGCAGTGTCAGCATCAGCAGGCCGGGAATGATGAAGGCGCCGTAGGGTACGCCGTCGATCGGCTCCATGCGCGCGCCGATCACCGATCCGAACACGACGAAATAGAGCGAGGTCGTGATGACCGGCGAGATGATCGACTGGAACACCGTGCGCATCGCGCGCATCAGCTCGCGCTGGTAGATCGACCAGGCGCCCCGTGCGTTGAAGCCCATCATGCCGGCTCCTCCTCGCGGGTGACGAGGTCGACGAAGATGTCCTCCAACGAACTGTCGGCCACGTCGAGGCTGGTGTAGTCGATGCCGTGCGCGATCAGCGCCTTGGTCAGCGCCGCGACCTGTGCGCTCCCGCTTCCGGTGCCGTCTCCCCCGCGATAGCACAGTATGCGCCCGTTGTCGGAGAGGGTCACGGGAAACTCCGCGATGGCGGCGGGCAATTCCTTCAGCGGCGTTGCCAGTGCGATATTCGCCTCGGTCGTGCCGAGCCGCTGCATCATTGCGTCCTTGTCGTCCACCATCAGGATGCGCCCACCCCGGATGATGCCGACCCGGTCGGCCATCAATTCGGCTTCCTCGATGTAGTGGGTGGTGAGGATGATGGTGACGCCGCGTTCGCGCAGGGCCGATACCTGCTCCCACATCCCCTTGCGCAGTTCGACATCGACCCCGGCGGTCGGTTCGTCGAGGAACAGCAGGTCCGGTTCGTGGGCGAGCGCCTTGGCGATCAGCAGGCGGCGCTTCATGCCTCCGGATAGTTCGCGGATTTCGCTCTTGCGCTTGTCCCACAGGGAAAGGCTGCGCAGCACCTCCTCGATCCGCGCCTTGTCCGCCGGTTTGCCGAACAGGCCCCGCGAAAATGCGACGGCACGCTCGACGGTTTCGAACATGTCGGTGCTGAGTTCCTGGGGGACGAGGCCGATGCGGCCCCTTGCCCTGCGCCAGCTCTTCGACAGGTCGGAGCCGAACGCGGTGATCGTGCCCGAGGTCGGCCGCACGAGACCGCAGACCGCCCCGATCAGCGTGGTCTTGCCCGCTCCGTTGGGGCCGAGCAGCGCGAATATCTCGCCCTCGCGAATGTCGAGATCGACATTGTCGAGCGCCTTCGTGCCGCCGGAATAGACCTTTGTCAGGCCTGCAATGCTCAGGATGGTGTCGCTCACCGACGCCATTTGGCACGCCTGCCCGGGATTGCAAGCGCGCGGGGGCCGACGTCAGGGCAACAGCAGCGAGGAATCGCCGTAGGAGTAGAACCGGTATTCGTTTGCGATCGCGTGGGCGTAGGCGGCCATCATCCGCTCGCGACCCATGAGGGCGCTCACCAGCATCACCAGCGTCGATTTGGGCAGGTGGAAGTTGGTCATCAGCCCGTCGACGGCACGAAAGCGATAGCCGGGCGTGATGAAAATGTCGGTATCACCGGCAAATTCGCGGATCGTGCCACCCTCGTCCGCCGCGCTTTCCAGCAGGCGCAGCGAGGTGGTGCCGACTGCGATCACCCTTCCTCCCGAGGCCCGCGCTGCGTTGAGGCGGTCTGCGGTGGCGGCGTCGATGCGCCCGAACTCGGCATGCATCGCGTGTTCTTCGGTATCCTCGGCCTTGACCGGCATGAACGTGCCCGCGCCTACGTGCAGGGTCAGCATCTCGCGCTTTACCCCGCGCGCCTCGAGCGCTTCGACAAGGCGATCGGTGAAGTGGAGCGAGGCGGTGGGTGCGGCGACCGCGCCATCCTCCCGAGCGAACATCGTCTGGTAATCCTCGCGATCGGCCTCGTCGACGCCGCGCTTTTGGGCAATGTAGGGCGGCAGCGGCATCGTGCCGGCGCGGTCCAGCAGCACCTCGACCGGCTCGCTGCCTTCGAAGGCGAACGTGATCGAGCCATCGGGGTTGCGCGCCTCGGCCATTGCGGTGACGCCGCCGCCGAAAACGATCCGGTCGCCCTCCTTCACCCGCTTCGCATTGCGCACGAAGGCCTGCCAGCGCCGTAAGTCGATCCGCTTGTGAAGGGTCGCGCCGATCCGCGCCTCTCCGCCTTCGCGCCGCCCTTCGAGCTGGGCTGGAATGACGCGGGTGTCGTTGAATACCAGAACGTCGTCCGGTTCGAGCAGGTCCGGGAGGTCGAGCACACCCCTGTCCTCGAACGGCGCATCGCCTCCGCGCACCACCAGCATGCGCGCAGCATCGCGCGGGCGCACGGGGCGCAAGGCTATCCGCTCGGGCGGGAGCTCGAAGTCGAAAAGGTCGACGCGCATGAAAGGCCGTTAGCCGGTTCGCGCACGGGCGAGAACCGGTAGCGGGGCGCTGTGCGCAATTACTGCTGGTCGATCGGCTGGTTGAGCAGGTCTGCGGTGATCTCGCCGTCCTGCTCGCGCGCGGGTGCGGGCGGCGGTGGCGGCGGACGGTTGTCGCTGGCGAAGGAGGCCTGCAGGATCCGGGTCGGATCCTGCGGCGGCTCGCCGCGATTTATGTCGTCGACCGCATCCATGTTCTCGATCACGCGGCCGAAATTGGTGTAGCGCTTGTCGAGGCTGAAGCGCGGGTAGAACACGATGAAGAACTGGCTGTTGGCGCTGTCCTCATCGGTCGCGCGGGCCATCGCCAGGCTGCCGCGCACGTGCGGCATCGGGTTGAATTCCTCTTCGAGGTCGGGAAGCTGCGACCCGCCCTGCCCGGTGCCCGTGGGATCGCCGCCCTGGGCCATGAAGCCATCGATCACGCGGTGGAAGATCACACCGTCGTAAAAGCCCTGGCCGGTCAGCGTCTTGATCCGCTCGACATGGGAAGGCGCCCATTCATCCATCAGGCGGATCTTGACCCGTTCGCCGTTCGACAGGTCGAGCACCCAGATATCCTCGGGCTCGACGCTCTGGTCGAAGCTGATCGGGGGATAGGTGCGCCGGTCGACCGGAGCTGCCATCGCGTCTTCGTCGCCGCTGGTGTCCATGTCGCCTTCGTCGCTTTGCGCGAAGCCGGCCGTGGGCGTTGTGGCGAGAAGCGCCATCGCGGCAAGGCTGCCGAATGTGTTCTTGAGCATGTCGATCTTCATGATTGGTCCCGTTTAGGCCCGCAGCGTCTAGCGACCCGTGCCTGACACTTCAATGAATGGATCGCCCCGACCGCCCGGCGGCGGAGCAAAAGCGCTAATAATCGCCCTTTGGCCCCACTTCCTCGACCCGGGCGGTCAGCTCGCGATGCACCCGCTCGCTGACGAATGGGGCAATATCGCCGCCATACAGCGCGATTTCCTTCACCAGCTTCGACGCAATCGGTTGCAGCGAGACGTCGGCCATCAGGAAAACCGTCTCGATATCGTCGTCGAGCTGCTGGTTCATGCCCGCCATCTGGTATTCGTATTCGAAGTCCGCGACGGCCCGCAGCCCCCGGATGATCACGTTTGCGCCCTGCTTGTTCGCGAACTTCACCAGCAGCGCGTTGAACCCGACGACCTCGACATTGGCGAGTCCCATCGCCGCCACCTCGCGCTCGACCATGGCGAAGCGTTCCTCGGTCGAGAACATCGGATTCTTGGACGGGTTGGTGGTGACCCCGATGATCAGGCGGTCGACCAGCTTGGACCCGCGGCGGATGATATCCGAATGGCCCAGCGTGATAGGGTCGAAGGTTCCGGGATAGATCCCGACGCGGCGTGTCATTCTCGTGTTCTCCAGTTTGCCGGCGGAGCGGGCGTCAGCGGTCGCGTTCGACGATGAAGCGGGCGATTGCGCGCAGCATGTCGGCCTCGCCGCCGTGATTGCCGAGATGGGCCACCGCCTGGTCGACCAGCGCGCGGGCCTGTTCGCGCGCCTTGTCCGCACCCATCAGGGTAACGAAGGTCTGCTTGCCCTGTCCTTCGTCCTTGCGCAGCGCCTTTCCGGCCTTGTCCTGGTCCCCTTCGACATCGAGCAGGTCGTCGGCGATCTGGAAGGCAAGCCCGATATCGCGGGCATAGGCGCGCAGGTGGGTGCGACCTTCGGGCGGAACCCTGCCGAGAATCGTGCCCATTTCGACGCTTGCGGCAAGCAGCGCGCCGGTCTTCAACTGCTGGAGCCGGGTGACGGCGTGAAGGTCGTAGTTCACCCCCGCTTCGTCGGCGGCGATGTCCATCATCTGCCCGCCGGCCATGCCGTTCATGCCGCTCGCCGTGCCGAGCGTCGCGATCAGCTCGCTGCGCACGAAGGGATCGGCACTGGTTCCGCCGTCCGCAAGCATTTCGAATGCGAGCGCGTGGAGGGCGTCGCCTGCCAGCACTGCCGTCGCCTCGTCGAATTCGTGGTGCAACGTCGGCTTGCCATGGCGCAGATCGTCATCGTCCATGCACGGGAGATCATCGTGGATCAGCGAGTAGACGTGGATCGCCTCGACCGCCGTCCCGGTCTGGATCGCCGCGTCGCGATCGACCCCGAACAGGTCGGCGGTGCTCGCAACCAGCAGCGGGCGCACGCGCTTGCCGCTTCCGATAGCCGCATAGCGCATCGCCTCGACAAGCCGGGCGCGGGTGTCGTCGGGTATGGGCAGGAATGACTCGAAGCACGCGTCGACTTCGGCCTGGACGCGTTTCAGCCCGCCGGACAGCAAATCGTTGTCTACCCCCACGAGCACGACCTTCAGCGCTCCTTGTCGAACGGTTCGGTGCCTTTCGGCACCCCGTCTGTACCCGTAACGATGCTTTCGATCCGCGCCTGCGCCTGGTCGAGCCTGCGCTGGCACGCCGCACGCAATTGTTCGCCGCGTTCATACAGCGTGATCGACCGGTCGAGCGGCACGTCACCGCGTTCGAGCTGTTCGACGACATCCTCGAGCGCGGCGAGAGCCTGCTCGAAACTCATATCGCCGATCGCGTCCTGTCCCTGACTGGAACTTGTTCCCTCGTTCATGCGTCGGAGCATTGACCCCGGCGCGTTGCCGGGTCAAGGCCAGCGCGAACCGGCGATTGGGAAACGCTCGCTTTCGCAATTGGGGTAGCCGGTTCAGGGGGTTCGCGCGCACATGTTCATCGGCCATTTCGCACCTGCATTCATCGCCGCGGCGGCCTATTCGCGCGGACCGCGGCTGGCGACTTATTTCGTCGCCGCGCAGCTGGTCGACTGGGCGTTCTTCACCTTCGCCCTGTTCGGGATCGAGGAGATGCGGATCACGCCCGGCATCACCGCGATGAACGCGATGGACCTCTATTACTATCCCTACACCCACAGCCTCCTGAGCACCGGGATATGGGCGATTGCCTTCGGGCTGGTGGTCGCGCTGTGGAAACGCGATGCGCTGGGCGGGCTGGTCGTCGCGCTGGTCGTGGTGTCGCACTGGGCGCTCGACTGGGTCGTCCATCGGCCCGACCTGACCATCGCCGGTGGGGAGGCGACCTACGGCCTTGGCCTGTGGAACTATCCTTTCGTCGCCATTCCTGTCGAACTGGTCCTGACGCTCGGCGCGTTCGCATTCTACCTCCAGCGTTCGCGCGGGCCGATAGGGCAGCCGCTGATAATGATGGGTATTCTCCTGGCCATGCAGGCGATCGACTGGTTCGGCCCGCCCCCGGTCGAAGCGGGCGCGCTGTTCTACCTCCAGGCCCTGCTCGCATTCGCGCTGGCGACGGTACTGGCGGGCTGGACGGCGCGGCATCGCAACTTTCCCCGAAGAGGCGGCTTGGCGGCATCGGGCCTGTGACCTAAGGGGGCGCGCATGACTGACAGCGCCGCCCAAGCCACACCCGCCATCACCCCCGAAATCGTCGAGCAGCACGGCTTCTCGCCCGAGGAATACGACCGCGTCCTTCACGCGCTCGGGCGGGAGCCGAATCTCGTCGAACTCGGCATCTTCTCGGTCATGTGGTCGGAGCATTGCAGCTACAAGAGCTCGCGCCTGCACCTGAAGAAGCTCCCGACCGAAGCGGACTGGGTGATCTGCGGTCCGGGCGAGAATGCGGGCGTTATCGACATCGGCGAAGGTCCGGACGGGCAGAAACTCGCCGCGATCTTCAAGATGGAGAGCCACAACCACCCCTCCTACATCGAACCCTATCAGGGCGCGGCGACGGGCGTGGGCGGCATATTGCGCGACGTCTTCACCATGGGTGCGCGGCCGGTGGCGAACCTCAACGCGCTGCGTTTCGGGCGTCCCGACCATCCGAAGATGAAGCACTTAGTGCAGGGCGTCGTCGCGGGGATCGGCGGCTACGGCAATTGCGTGGGCGTGCCGACCGTGGGGGGCGAGACGAACTTCAACCCGGCCTATGATGGCAACATCCTAGTCAACGCGATGACGGTGGGCGTCGCGAATGCGGACAAGATCTTCTATTCCGCCGCGACGGGCGTCGGGAACCCCATCGTCTATGTCGGCTCCAAGACCGGGCGCGACGGGATCCACGGCGCGACCATGGCCAGCGCTGATTTCGAGGAGGACGCCGAGGCCAAGCGTCCCACCGTTCAGGTCGGCGATCCGTTCACGGAAAAGCTGCTGATCGAGGCGTGCCTCGAACTCATGGCGACCGATGCCATCGTCGCGATCCAGGACATGGGCGCAGCGGGCCTCACCTCCTCAAGCGTGGAGATGGCGACCAATGGCAAGGCCGGCATCCGGCTCGACATGAACGCCGTGCCCTGCCGCGAAGAGGGCATGACCCCTTACGAAATGATGCTGAGCGAAAGCCAGGAGCGGATGCTCATGGTGCTGAAGCCCGGCAAGGAGGACATGGCGCGCGCCATCTTCGAGAAGTGGGAGCTCGACTTCGCGATCATCGGCGAGGTCACCGATACGCAGCACATGGTCCTTGAATGGAATGGCGAAACCGTGTGCGACATCCCGCTCGGCCCCCTCGCCGCCGATGCGCCGGAATACGACCGTCCTTATCTAAGCCGCGAGGATTATCGCGATTGGGCGGGGATCACGCCGCTAGACCACACCCCGACATGCGATGACCCGGGCGCGGACCTGTTGACGCTGCTCGCCTCCCCCAACCTCGCCTCGCGCGGGTGGATTGCAGAGCAGTACGACAGCCAGGTGATGGCCGATACGCTCCAGACCGGCGGCGATGCGGCAGTGGTGCGCATCCACGGCACGAACCGGGCGCTGGCGATGACCACCGATTGTACCCCGCGCTATGTCCATGCCGATCCCTACGAAGGCGGCAAGCAGGCGATCGCGGAAGCATGGCGGAACCTGTGCGCGGCGGGCGCGAAGCCGTTGGCGGTGACCAACTGCCTCAACTTCGCCAATCCGCAGCGGCCCGAGATCATGAGCCAGTTCGTCCACGCGCTCGAAGGGATGGGCGATGCCTGCCGCGCGCTCGATTTCCCGATCGTGAGCGGCAACGTCTCGCTCTACAACGAATCGAAGGCGACCGGCGGCGGCAGCGCGATCCTGCCCACCCCCGCGATCGGCGGCGTGGGCGTGATCGACGATGCCGCGCGCATGATGACCCCCGCCTTCAAGGCCGAAGGCGATGCGATCTACCTCATCGCGCCGGAATTCTGGGCGCGCCCCGACCCGACCCGCTCGCACCTTGGCAAGTCACTGTGGCTCGACGTCGTGAAAGGCCTCGATGCCGGACGCGCGCCGCCGGTCGACCTGGCCGCCGAACGTGGTGCTGGGCAGATCGTGCGGCGCCTGATCGGCGAAGGATTGCTGAACGCGGTTCACGATGTCTCGGACGGCGGCCTCGCGGTCGCGCTTGCCGAAATGGCCCTGTCAGGCGGGATCGGCGCGGAGGTTACGGGGAACGACAATTACACCCCCGCGCAATGGTGGTTCGGTGAGGACCAGGCCCGCTACGTCCTCACCGTCGCGCCCGAACACGCGGAGGCGTTCAACAAGATCGTTGCCGAAGGTCCGGAAACGCGCGAGGCGGAGATGGTCGGCTTCCACCGCATCGGCACGGTCGTCGGGGACAGCCTGCTGGGCGTCACGCTCACGCAGATGCGCGAGGCGCACGAAAGCTTCTTCCGCGACTGGATGGAAGGCTAGCGCCCGGAGCTACGCCGCGGCGGCGGCGCCGGCGTTCAGGCTCAGGTCGTCGCGCTGGTAGCCTTCGCGTTCGAGAATGGCGAGACATTCGCGGTAGATCCGGGGCTCCCGGATGCCGAGCCGCGCCCGCGCCTCTTCCAGATTCTCGCGCATCAGCGCGTCGATATCCTGGTGCGCGATCTTCGTTGCGGCCTTGCCGTTGCGCTGCCCTTCCCGAATGGAGGCGTAGAGCGGCGCCTTCGTCCCGGAAACCTTCTTGATCTGGCGCGCGCCGGCATAGCCGATGAACAGCAGCCCATTATTGTGGTTCTGCGAATAGGAAAAGCCGAGCAAGCTCGCCTCGCCCAGCGCATCGCGGCCATAGCCCGAAAGGATGTGAAACAGATCATGCGTGTCGCGCAGCCGGTCGTAATACCACTGCGTCTGATCCTGGGGGAGTTCCTCGGGCGGCGCCCATTTGTGGCTCTCGGCAACCAGCCCCGCGGCGGTCAGCCCCTCGCGCTTCATGAAAGCCATGTAATGCTGGCCGACGCTGCCCGCGGGAAGGTCGGCCCAGCGATCGTGATCGTCGAGCATCGCAGGAATGTCTATGTCGCGCCGAAGCTGCTGCTGCCCCTCGGCCGACTGGAGGAACTGCAGCGCCTGAGCGTGACTGGCTTTCCCCTTGGTCGCCTCGATGATCTGGAACACCTGTTCGGTGTCTTCCTTGTTTTCCACCAGTTTGCGGAAATGGTGCAGCACCTTGCGCGGGCGAAAGCCGGAAGTGCGGCGGTCGGGAGCGGTCAGCGGACGATCGATCAGGGTCATGTAAACCTCCATGCGATACCCTTACTTACAATGATGTAAGTTGTGCGTCCAGACTGGAATTCAATGCGCGAAATCCCGATAGCGTGGAGTCATGCGCGATCATGAAACCCTGCCCTACGCCCTCGAAAAGCTGTCGCACGATGAAAGCGTCGCCCGCGCCCGCGCCATGCGCGACAGGCTGCGCCAGCGCCGGACATGCCGCTATTTCTCCGACGAAGCTGTCCCGCGCGAAGCCATCGAAGCCGCGATCGAGGCCGCCGGGACCGCACCCAACGGGGCCAATCACCAGCCCTGGCACTTCGCCGTTATCGAATCGCCACAGCGCAAGCGCGCGGTCCGGGAGGCAGCGGAGGCGGAAGAGCGGCGGTTCTACGGCGCGGACGGCACCGATCCCAAGGCAAGCGAGGAATGGCTCGGCGCGCTGCGCGACCTCGGCACGGATGCGGACAAGCCGTTCCTTGAAACCGCGCCTTGTCTCATCGTCGTCTTCGCCCAGCGCAAGGGCGGGATCGCGGAGGACGGCGAGACGCAGAACTACTACGTCACCGAAAGCGTCGGCATCGCCTGCGGCATGCTGATCGCCACCCTGCTCGAAGCGGGGCTGGCGACGCTGACGCACACCCCCTCCCCCATGGGTTTCCTGCGCGATATCTGCGAGCGACCCGAATGGGAGAAGCCGCTGATGATCGTGGTGGTCGGGCACCCGGCGAAGGACGCGACCGTCCCGGCACGTGCGGTGGAGAAGAAGCCCCTCGCCCGGATCGCCAGCTGGCTCTAGGCGGCGGCGAACACCTCCTCGAACCGGGCGCTGGGGTGCGGATACTGGAACGCGTTCGCCCCCATCGGCACCACCATGCCTTCCGCGATGCCGGGACGGAAGTAGTTGCCCTGGTACGGATTCGGCTGCGTGCGCGTGTCATGGCCTTCGTAAACCTTGCCGATGGGCACGAAGGTGAGCGCGGTCCCGAACACCGCGGCCAGCGCCATGTCGACGAAATTCATGTGCTTCAGCGTCCCGCGCAGGTGCGTGTCCTGCGCGATGATCGAATGCACCTTCTCCTTCACGAAGCTCAGCGCCGAAAGGTCGCGCACGACCTGGTTGAAATCGTGGGCCCCGTCGTGGTGGACGATCGTCCGGCCTCCCCTTTCATCGGAGAGCATCACGTCGCGAACGTATTCCGCGACCTGCCCGTGATACAGGCGCACCCGGCTGGCAGCCTCGGGAAAGGTGCGACGAATACGCTCGTACGAGAAGCGCAGGAAATCGGGTGAAATATCGACGAGGTCGAGATCGAAATCGAAGCGGCCGCTGCACCCTGCCAGCATGACCGACGCACCGCCCATGAAGGTGCCGACCTCGACCACGCGGTCGTACTCGCCGTTGAGGTCGCGCAGAGTGCGAACGACGTCGAAATAATAGTCGATCGAGCACTGGTCCTCGTGAGGAACCTCGAAACTGCGCACCCGCTCCACGATCTCGTCGAAGATGCGGAAGTGCCCGGTGAAACGGTGCGCCTCCGTGATCGCGCGGTAGCCCGAATAGATCGTCAAGCCGAGCGCTTCGTGCGGCGCTTCGGCGGTTTCGAGACTGGCATCCGGCTCGATGAACTGGCCCATGAACGTACCTCCTTGTTCCCGACGGCGACGTCGGATCTGCGGAGGGTGGGATAGGCATCACACGGTTGGCAAAGACGAAAGCGCCGCCCACGCATTATTGCGTGGACGGCGCGGTATTCGGTCGCGAGGCGAGCAGCGCTTACGCGGAGGCGAGTTCGCCCGGTGCGTCCTCGTTGCCGAGAAGATCGTAGGGGTCGATGCCTTCGCTACGCCAGATGCGGTGGCATTCGCGATACTGCGTCGGTTCCGGGATGTTGAGCGCTTCGCGAACCCGGTCGAGCGGCTGGCGCAGCAGTTCGCGGATCGGTTGTTCGATCAGCTTCGGCGCGCCCCGCCCGGTACGCTTCGCCTGGCGAACCGCGCCCATGACCGGCGCCTTGCTCCCCCAGGTCATCTTGCGGATGTTCGCCGCGCCCGCATAGCCGATCAGCAGGTGCCCCTGCGTCGGTGCCTGGCCGTGGGTGAACAGCAGCACACACTGCTCGCCCAGAGCATCGCGGCCATAGCCGGTGAGGATATGGAACAGGTCGTGCGTGTCGCGCGAACGATCGCCGAACCACTGGACGAGGTCGTTGTATTTGGGCCGCCCCAGCTTCTCCGACTCGGCCACCAGTCCCGCAGCGCTCAGCCCCTCGGACTCCATGAAATCGCAATAGGCATGGGCAAGGCTGCCCTTCGGCGTCTTGCGCAGCTCGTCATGGTCATCCAGCAATTCCGGCAGGCTCGGCTCGGTCCGGCGCAGGAACTCGCCCCGCTCCGACAGGGTCAGCTCTTCGACGCGGGGCATGAAGGATTTGGAAGGAAGCGATTCGTAGATCTTGAAGACGAGGCTCGTGTCTTCCTTGTCCTTCAGCAGCAGGCGAAAATTCTTCACTGCGCGCGGCAGCGAATAGCGCGGCGTCGGTCGTTCGAGGTGGCGCAGGACGGTACCGTCGGACGCAAACCGGTCGGAATAGGAAGGATTGGTCGTCATCATGTTGCTCTTGTGCTGGCAGGCCATTTGTAAAGGTAGGCGGATCCTACTTACACAAGTGTTAATAGCACGGTGCGTTCCGTCGCAGAAGGATAAATCTCGGCGCGCTTTCGACCCCGTTCAGTCACGTTCGGCCCCTTTCAGTACCCCTTAGGTACCCTTTCAACCCTCGACCCAGTCGCGTCGCTGAACGCCCAGCAGGGAGAGCATGGTCGTGAGTTCGGCCCGCTCGATCCGCCCGTTCGCCGCGGCGCGGGCCTTGGGTTTGGCGCGGTAGGCGAAGCCGTAATCCGCCGCCTCGATCATCGGGATGTCGTTGGCCCCGTCTCCCGCAGCGCAGGTCCGCGCGTTCGCGCCGAACGCTTCCGCCTCTGAGCGCAGGGTGGCGAGTTTCGTCCCGGCATCGCTGATATCGCCCTCGAGTTTGCCGGTAAGCTTGCGGTCCTCGACGGCAAGCCGGTTGCCCACGACCCGGTCGAAACCGAGCATTTCCGCCACTACATCGGCAAAATGATGGAAGCCTCCGGTGACGAGGACGCAGCGGCAGCCCAGTGATTTCAGCGTCGCAACCAGCACCGCCGCCCCCGGGGATGCGACGATGCGCTCCTCCAGGCAGCGTTCGATCGCGCTCTGCTCCAGCCCCTCCAGCAGCGCAACGCGCTCGTGCAGGGCGTCCGCGAAGTCGAGCTCGCCACGCATCGCGCGTTCGGTGATGGCGGCGATGGGTTCCTTCAAACCGGCGTAATCGGCGAGTTCGTCGATACATTCCTGTCCAATCATGGTGGAATCCATGTCGGAGACGAACAATCGCGGTACGACGATGTCGTCCTCGGCCACCAGCAGATCGACGGGTGCAAAGAATTGCTCGATCACCCCGATGGCGGTTGCCGGTGTGCCCTCCGCGAAACGCAATTCGATCACCGGCTCACCGACGTCGAGAAGCGTGGCCGAAGCCAGCGGCATGTTGCGCGCCGCGAACACCTTGCCCGCTTGGTCGAGCCGCCGTTCCAGCGCGCCCGGTTCGCGCACGCCTGTTTCCTGACGCGAAGTGTCTGCTATCAGCCGCGCTATGAGCACCGGGACTTCTCCGCAATCCACCGCAAAGGCGCGGCCGCTGGCCGTCATTGCAGGGCCGACCGCCAGCGGCAAGAGCGCGCTTACCGTCGCGTTGGGGCAGGCGCTTGCCGAAGACGACGTGCGTGCGGTGGTGATCAATGCCGACAGCGCGCAGGTCTATGACGACCTCGCGGTGCTGTCAGCGCGTCCTGTCGAGGATGAGATGGGCGGTATCGAACATCGCCTCTACGGCGAATGGGACGCGGCAAACCCTTGCTCGGCAGCCGAATGGGCGGCGCGCGCGAAAGAGGAAATTGCGGACTGCCACGAGCAGGGCGCAGTGCCGATCCTTGTCGGCGGGACCGGCCTGTACCTGCGCGTGCTTCTCGAAGGCATCGCACCGATCCCGGAAATCGAGCTGGAAATACGCGAGGTCGTCCGCGCCATGCCCACCGAGCGCGCCTATACCGCCTTGCAGATCGAGGATCCGCAGCGCGCCGCAATGCTGGAGCCCGGCGACAGTCAGCGAATTGCGCGCGCACTGGAGGTCAAGCGGTCGACCGGCGTGACGCTCGGCGACTGGCAACTGGCGAAGACCGGCGGGCTTGCCGAGGAGGTGACGCTCCATCCGTTGGTGCTGATGCCGGAGCGTACGTGGCTGTACAAACGCTGCGGCGAGCGATTTGCCGCGATGGTCGAAAATGGCGCGATAGCCGAGGTCGAAGCGTTGCTGGAGCGAGGCCTCTCCCCCGACCTTCCCGTAATGCGAGCTATTGGCGTCTCGGAGATCGCGGCGTTTCTTCGCGACGAGACCGATCGCGAGAGCATGATAGCTGCCGGTGCGCAGGCAACACGACGCTATGCCAAGCGGCAGTTCACCTGGCTGCGCAACCAGGCCCCGGAGAACTGGCCGCGCATCGAAACCGGCTCAAGCAACGAAAGTATCGATATCCGATCAATTTTCGCAGGATTATTTCACGAATAGCGGTTGACGCATTATTTAATGCGTCTATTTCATTTTCCGAACCATACCTTGATGCTGGCGTGATCGGTCGTGCCTCACTGGAAATTAACCATGATGATCGTATCCGTAGAAGTAGTCTGCCTACCCGCGAAGCCGGGCTGACCCGAGGCGTATCGTTCGGAATACCGCCAAGGGTCGGCTCGAAGCGCAAAAATCGCTTCGGGCCGTTTTCAATTGAAGGAGTAGTATCAGTGTCGCAGCGTTCGGGAGCCGCCCTGCTCGTCGATAGCCTTGTCGAACAGGGGGTCGAATTCGTCTTCGGCTATCCCGGCGGCGCGGTGCTGCCCATCTACGACGAATTGTTCGGGGATGAGCGTATTCGCCACATCCTGGTACGCCACGAAGCGGGCGCGGCCCATGCAGCCGAAGGGTATGCCCGCGCGACCGGAAAGCCGGGCGTCGTTCTCGTCACCTCCGGTCCCGGCGCGACCAATGCGGTGACCGGCATCGCCGATGCGTGGATGGATTCGATTCCGCTCGTCATCATCACCGGGCAGGTGCCCACCGCGCTGATCGGGACGGACGCATTCCAGGAAGCGGACACGGTCGGGATCACGCGCCACTGCACGAAGCACAATTACCTGGTCAAAGACCCTGCCGACCTCGAGGCGACCATCGCCGAGGCGTTTCGCATCGCTTCGACCGGACGGCCCGGCCCTGTCGTGGTCGATGTTCCAAAGGACGTGCAGATCGCCGTCCCTTCGGAAAGTCGCGCCGCCATCGCGCCCGGTTCGCATCGCTACGCCCCGCCCACCGTCGCACCTGCCGACCAGATCGCCGAAGCCATCGAAGCGATCGAGAATGCGGAGCGGCCGATCTTCTACACCGGCGGCGGCATCATCAATTCGGGACCCGAGGCGAGCGCCATGCTGCGCCGCTTGCAGGACCTGACCGGCGCGCCCGTGACTTCGACCCTGATGGGACTGGGCGCATTTCCCGCCTCGCATCCCGACTGGCTCGGCATGCTGGGAATGCACGGCACATACGAAGCCAACATGGCGATGAACAAGTCGGACGTGATGGTCTGCATCGGCGCCCGGTTCGACGATCGGGTCACGGGGCGCCTCGATGCCTTTTCGCCCGCATCCTACAAGATTCACATCGATATCGACCGCGCGTCGATCAACAAGAATGTCGGCGTCGATCTCGGGATTGTCGGCGATTGCGGCTGCGTGCTCGAACAGATGGTCGAGGCATGGGGCGATCGGCGCGGACGGGACCTTGGCGAATGGAAGGCGCGTATCGCCGGATGGCGCGCGCGCGAGTGCCTGTCCTACCCCGAACGCTCCAAGAAGGAGCCGGACGCGATCATGCCGCAAAAGGCGGTCGAGCGGCTGTTCGAACTGACGCGCGACCGTTCGCCGATCATCTCGACCGAAGTCGGCCAGCATCAGATGTGGGCGGCGCAGTATTACGGCTTCGAGCATCCGAACAAATGGCTTACCAGCGGTGGCCTCGGCACGATGGGATATGGCCTGCCCGCCGCCATCGGCGCGCAGCTCGGCCATCCGGACGCGCTGGTGATCGACATTGCAGGTGAAGCATCGATCCAGATGAACATTCAGGAACTGGGCACGGCGGCGCAATACCGTCTGCCGGTCAAGGTCTTCATCCTCAACAACGAGTACATGGGCATGGTCCGCCAGTGGCAGGAACTGACCTACGAAAGCCGTTATTCGAACAGCTATTCCGACAGCCTGCCCGACTTCGTCGCCCTGGCCGAGGCCTATGGCTGGAAGGGCATACGGATCGAGGCGAACGACGAGCTCGACGCGGGGATCGAGGCGATGCTCGCGCATGACGGCCCGGTCATGGTCGATTGCCACGTCACCAAGTTCGCCAACTGCCTGCCGATGATTCCAAGCGGCGCGGCGCATACCGACATGCTGCTTTATGGCGATGCGGTCGAGGGCGTGATGGACGACACGGCGAAAGCGCTGGTCTAGGGGCGCTTTGGCTATGAAAATCGAAAGTGCTGCCTCCGAGCGCCACGTGCTGGCCGTGACGGTCGACAACGAACCGGGTATCCTTGCCAAGATCACCGGCCTGTTCACCGCGCGCGGCTACAATATCGACAGCCTGACCGTGGCCGACATTTCCGACGATCACGCGATCAGCCGCATCACCGTCGTCACCAATGGCCCGCCGCAGGTAATCGACCAGATCGAGGCCCAGCTGGAACGGCTGGTGCCGGTGCACAAGGTCACCGACCTCACCGCCGCCGGACCGCATGTCGAGCGCGAGCTTGCGCTAATAAAGGTCGCAGGCAAGGGCGATGCGCGGGTCGAGGCCCTGCGGATTGCCGAACTGTTCCGTGCCAAGGTGGTCGATACCACGACGCAAAGCTTCGTTTTCGAGCTTACGGGCGCGCCTGACAAGATCGACAGCTTCATCGTGCTGATGCGCGAGCTGGGGCTCGTCAGCGTAGGCCGGTCGGGCGTGGTCGGCATGATGCGCGGCGCAACGGGCACCTGAACCTTCCCCAATTTGCCCGTTGCCATCCAGGACCATCCCGGCAAAGGCCGGACCAAACTTGCCCAACGAACACGATCGATGAGGGAGCCTTCATGAAAGTTTACTACGATGCCGATGCCGACCAGGACCTGATCAAGGATCGCAAGGTCGCGATCGTCGGCTACGGCAGCCAGGGCCACGCCCACGCGCTGAACCTGCGCGACAGCGGCGTTGGCGAAGTCGTCATCGCGCTCCGCGAAGGATCGACGAGTGCGAAGAAGGCTCAGGATGCCGGCTTCACCGTCAAGTCGGTCTCTGACGCGGCCGAATGGGCCGATCTCGTGATGATCCTCGCACCCGACGAACACCAGGCTGCGATCTACGCGGACGAGATCGCTGGCCGCATGAAGCCAGGCAGCGCGCTCGCCTTCGCGCACGGCCTCAACGTGCATTTCGGCCTGATCGAACCGCCCGGCGAAATCGACGTCATCATGATCGCGCCCAAGGGTCCGGGGCACACCGTGCGCAGCGAATACCAGCGCGGCGGCGGCGTCCCTTGCCTTATCGCCGTCCACCAGGAAAGCAGCCAATCGGGCGGCAACGGTTTCGCCAAGCAGCTTGCCCTTTCCTATGCGAGCGCCGTCGGTGGCGGTCGCAGCGGGATCATCGAAACCAATTTCCGCGAGGAATGCGAAACCGACCTGTTCGGCGAGCAGGCCGTGCTGTGCGGCGGTATTACCCACCTGATCCAGGCCGGGTTCGAAACGCTGGTCGAGGCTGGATACGCACCCGAAATGGCCTATTTCGAGTGCCTTCACGAAACCAAGCTGATCGTGGACCTGCTCTATGAGGGCGGGATCGCGAACATGCGCTATTCGATCAGCAACACCGCCGAATACGGCGACATCACCACCGGTCCTCGCATCATTACCGAAGAGACCAAGGCGGAGATGAAGCGCGTGCTCGCCGACATTCAGGCCGGGCGCTTCGTCAAGAACTTCGTGCTCGACAATCGCGCCGGACAGCCCGAGCTCAAGGCTGCTCGCAAGGCTGCCGAGGCGCATCCGATCGAGAAGACCGGTGCGGAGCTGCGTGCCATGATGCCGTGGATCGGCGCGAACAAGCTGGTCGACAAGGAGAAGAACTGAGGCGACGGGTGACTGGAACGGTCGAAATCAGTCTCGAGGAGTTCCAGTTCCTGCGTGAACTCTTCGGGCGCAACCGCAATGCGGCACTTCCACCGCCTCGCCCACGCAACGTTGCATTCGTAAGGGCTTTGGTCGATCGCGAAGTTCTTTACTACGTCGAGGCTGCTCTCCTTTGGTCCGCCTTTGGTGCCGACTTCTCCTTGCGCTTCACCGAGAAGGGCTGGCTTACCTATTGGTCCATGCTCAAGGAAAACGGCGACGTGGTTCGCTGAACGACCGCTCGACAAGCTTGGCGAGTAACGCCACCCTAGTCGTATGACCGCGAAGGCCCACCCCGCCCCCCTCAACGCCACGAGGATCATCTTCGCACTTTGCGCTATCGCATGGGTCGCAATCGTCTGGCGCGGTGTTTCCAACGTCAAGGGCCCGGAAGCGCTCGTCGCAACCGTTTCGCAGGCGGAAGTCCAGCGCTTCGCCCGCCAGCAACTCGAAAGCTTGCAGCCGCGCTCCTTCGCGGAAGACCTGGAACTGTGCGGGATCGTGTTCGAAACGAGCGAGGGCGAACTGGGCGCATCGCGCCCATCCAGCGGTAATGCCGCCAGCTGCGACCTGTCCTATTTCGATGAGCCCGGAATGGTACCGGTCGCCAGCTTTCACACCCATGGTCGCCATTCGCGCCAGTATGATGGCGAGGTCCCGTCGCTCGTGGATATACAAAGCGACATCGCCAGCGGCCTCGACGGGTATGTGTCTACACCCGGCGGTCGGCTCTGGCATATCGATCATGAGCGCCGGGAAGCGCACATGGTTTGTGGAGCCGGTTGCCTCACGCAGGACCCGCGTTACGAGCCATGCGTCGGTGACCGGATCGAGGAGGCATACACTCTCGCCACCTTGCGAAACCGGTTTTCTGGCGGCGCTGCAATCTGCTGACGGGAACCGGCGCCGGGTCTCACTATTGTTAGAGCATGCTTTCAAAGAACACGCTCGCCGCGGTCGTCACGTTGTCCTTCCTCTCGCCCCTCGCCCTCGCCTGCGGAAACGCGACCGAGGCGACGGCGGAACCCGAGCCGGATGAGCCGGTCGACGTGGCCGCCTTCGAACGCGACCTGTCGGCGTCGCAGACCGTCCCCGAGGAAGTCGGCCAGATCGATTCGGCCTGCCGGGCGCCGCTTGCCGAACCCTTCATCGGCGAATCCATGGATCTGGAAACGCGGCAGGCCCTGCTCGACGCGGTCGAGCCCCAGGTGAAGATCCGTTTTGTCGAACCCGACATGGAAGTCCTTACCGACGATCTGGTCAACGACCGGCTGAACGTCCGGACCGACGAGAACGATGAGATCGTCGAAGTCTATTGCGGCTGAGACCCCCTTCCAGGAGCACCGATTTAATGAAGACCTTCGCCATTGCCGCCACCACGGGCGCCGCCGCGCTTTTGTCCGCACCCGTATTGTTCGCCCAGTCCGATGACCTTCCCGGAAAGATGGACCCCTCCCTCGTCAGCGAGGGGACCTACGCGCTCGATCCCGCGCACACGCTGGTCGTTTGGGAAGTCGATCATTTCGGTTTCAACGATTATTTCGGCCTGTTCGGCGATATCGAGGGTTCCATGACGCTCGATCCGTCTGACCTGTCCGCCACCGAACTGCAGGTTATGATCCCGATCGCCCAGGTGACGGTCGCGAGCGAAGATCTGAAAGACCACCTGCTGCGGCCTGCCGAGGATGGCGGAAGTCCAGATTTCTTTGGACCCGAACCCGGCATGGCGACCTTCACATCGTCACAGGTGACGCGCACGTCCGACACCACAGCCGAGGTGATGGGCACCCTGGAAATGAACGGGCGAAGCGGCCCCGTTACCCTCGACGTCGAACTTTCCGGCGCCGGCCAGAACCCGATGAACGACACCATGACCGTTGGCTTCCACGCCACCACTACGCTCGACCGATCGCAATGGGGCATCAACTACGGCCAGGGCCTCATCGGAAACGAAGTCGAACTGGAGATCAGCGCCGCTTTCGAGATGCAGTGAGAGGATCCAGTATCGACGGTTCGCGCGAAATTCGTGGACCATGCGTTGGAGCGCGCTATTCGTGCCGCCATGACGCGGGACGTTCCATTGCAACTTGATCGATATAGCGCCGATGCGTCTTACCGACTGCCATAACATCGACGACTTCCGGAAGCTCGCGAAAGCGCGGCTGCCGTTCCCGGTTTTCGATTATATCGACGGCGCCGCCGATGACGAGCTGACGAAGGCGCGCAATACGGTCGCCTACGATCAGGTCGATCTCGTCCCAGACGTTCTGGCCGGCGTGGCGCAGATCGATACCAGTTGCACGATACTCGGCCGCAAGAGCGCCCTCCCCCTGATGCTGTCGCCCACCGCCGTCCAGCGTGCGTTCCACTGGCAGGGCGAAACCGCGGTCGCGAAAGCTGCGGAGAAATTCGGCCTGTGGTTCGGCATATCCAGCCTTGCGACGCGCAGCATCGAGGAGATAGCGGCGCTGACGCGCGGACCGAAGCTGTTTCAGCTCTACGTGCACAAGGACAGCGGCCTGAACGACCACATGATCGAGCGGTGTCAGGCGGCCGGCTTCGACGCCCTGGCGCTGACGGTTGATACGATCGTATCGGGCAAGCGCGAGAGATGCCTGCGCTCGGGTTTCACCACCCCGCCCCGCTTCACGCCCGCAAACCTGTGGAGCTATGCAACGCGCCCGCGCTGGACACTCGATTACCTGCTGCGGGAGAAGTTCCGCCTCCCCAATCTCGACACGCACGTGCGCGAAGGGTCGGGCAAGGCGGTCAGCATTGCCGAATACTTCAACACCATGCTCGACACCGCGATGGATTGGGACACGGCGGCGGCCATCCGCCAGCAATGGGGCGGCACTTTCGTCCTGAAAGGCATCATGAGTGCGGACGATGCGCGCCGGGCCGTCGATATCGGGGCGGACGCGATCATGCTGTCCAACCACGGCGGGCGGCAGCTTGACGGCAGCCGTGCCCCCTTCGATCAGCTACCCGAGATCGTGGAGGCGGTCGGCGGAGAAATCGAAATCATCTGTGACGGCGGCGTGCGGCGCGGGACGCATGTTCTGAAGGCGCTGTGCAGCGGCGCCGATGCGGCGTCGGGCGGGCGGCTCTATCTCTATGCACTCGCGGCGGCCGGACAGGATGGCGTCGAGCGGGCGCTTGGCATCCTGAAGGACGAGATCGAGCGGGGCATGCGGCTGATGGGGGTCACACGGCTTGATGAACTGACGCTCAATCGCCTGCGCGCCCGTCCTCAGTGACTTGCGGTTCGTCCGCGCCATCTCTTGTCATGAAATTGAAAACCAACGGGAGCCTTGGCTGTCGTAACCCATATCGACGGAATCGAACCATGAAGCTCTGCAAGACATTTCTGCCGATTGCCGCGTTTGCGATGCTGACGGCATGCGGCGGTGGCGAACCGGACAATGCGAACGATGACGTCGCCACCGACTTCGCCGCGCGGATCAACGGTTCCGGTTCGCAGCCGAGTGCCGCTGCGACCGTCGCGCCGACCATGGCTCCGCTGCGCGAGAATGCCGCGCCGGGCCCCTTCACCGCCGGAACCGCCACCGATCCGCAAAGCGCCACATGCGGTGCTAACGTGATGGGTCCCTATATCGGGCAGGTGGCGGATGATTCGACGCGCCGCGCGGTCATGGATGCAGCAGGCGAAGGTCGCAACGTGCGCTTCGTCGCCTATGGTAGCGACTACATCAGACCCGACCCGACAAATCCGCGCCTTAACATTATGCTCGACCGGACCGGCACGATACGTGACGCACGCTGCGGCTAGCGCATCGCAGCAGTCTTCGTGCTTTCCACGGCTTGCGCGGGCAATGGAATTGCGCAACAATGCTCCGGCGATGACTGATCGGCATTTCCTGCTTGCACGACTTATGCGCCCCCGGGCGCCGTGGCGGCTCGCGCAATAGGCGCGCGTCGCGGGCGCTCGGGGGAAAGTCGCCAGACCCTATCCCTCCCGCGCCATTCACCGGAACGCGCCAGAGCAAGCGAACCACCGCCGATGTTGACCGACCCAAGCACCAAGTACCGCGCCTTTCCGCAGATCGACCTGCCGGACCGCCGCTGGCCCTCGCAGAAGATCGAAACCGCTCCGCGCTGGCTTTCGACCGACCTGCGCGACGGCAACCAAGCGATCGTAGATCCGATGGACGGCATGAAGAAGCGTCGTTTCGTCGACCTTCTTGTCGAAGTCGGCGTGAAGGAGATCGAGGTCGGCTTCCCCAGTGCAGGCGCGACCGAGTTCGACTTCATTCGCTCCCTTGTCGACAGCGGGGACATCCCCGAAGACGTGATCGTGCAGGTCCTCACGCAAAGCCGGGAAGACCTCATCCGCACCAGTTTCGAAAGCCTCGATGGCGCGCGTGCTGCGATCGTCCATCTCTACAACGCCGTCAGCCCGGCGTGGCGCGATATCGTCTTCCGCATGAGCAAGGACGAGGTACGCGACATTGCGGTAGCAGGTGCGAAAGTGATGCGGGACGAGGCGGCAAAGCGCCCCGATACCGCCTGGCATTTCCAGTACAGCCCTGAAACCTTCTCGACGGCCGAAGTCGATTTCAGCATCGCGGTGTGCGAAGCGGTGATGGAAGTGCTCGCCCCTACGCCCGAAAACCCGATCATTCTCAACCTGCCGGCCACGGTCGAAGCGGCAACGCCGAACATCTACGCCGACCAGATCGAGTATTTCTGCCGGAACCTGCCCGGCCGAGAGAATGCCGTGGTGAGCCTGCACACCCACAACGACCGGGGAACCGGCGTCGCTGCTGCGGAGCTCGGCCTGATGGCAGGGGCCGATCGGGTCGAGGGATGCCTGTTCGGCAATGGCGAGCGCACCGGCAATTGCTGCCTCGTGACCATGGCGCTCAACCTGTACACGCAAGGGATCGATCCCCGGCTCGATTTCTCCGACATCGATCGCGTGATCGAGACGGTGGAATACTGCAACGCCCTCCCCGTGCACCAGCGGCATCCGTATGGCGGCGAACTCGTCTACACCGCCTTTTCCGGCAGTCACCAGGACGCAATCAAGAAGGGGTTCGAGGCGCGCCGGGAACAGAACGACGAGACATGGCGCGTGCCCTACCTGCCGATCGACCCCGCCGACCTCGGCCGCGATTACGAAGCGGTCATCCGGGTCAATTCGCAGAGCGGAAAGGGCGGTTTCGCTTGGGTCCTCGAACAGCGTCAGGGCCTGAAACTGCCCAAGAAGATGCAGGCGGATTTCTCCCGCCACGTCCAGACCCTGGCTGACGAACTCGGCCGGGAACTGAACGCGGACGACATCTGGGAAGCGTTCCGGGCGGCGTACCATATCGACAGCGAGCAAGAGCATTTCCGCCTGATCGATTACGAGGAAGCCCGCGCACCCGACGGCACGCGGATCTTTGCCGGTACCATCGCGGTGGACGGTCAGGAACAGAGTGTCTCCGGGCGTGGCAACGGCCTAATCTCGAGCGTGGTCGGAACGCTGGAGAACGCTTTCGGCCTCGATCTTAGGATCCTCGATTACAGCGAACACGCCCTTGGCACCGGACGCGACGCGCGCGCGGCTGCCTACTTGATGTGTGAAGGCGAGGCCGGGATCATCTGGGGTTGCGGGATCGACGAAGACGTCGCGACGGCGAGCGTGCGCGCGGTGCTGAGCGCAGCGAACTCGGCGGTCGCGAACCGATGAGTTCGCAAGTCGGGCACCCGGAATTGCCCGATGGCGCGGAGCGTGTGCTGCGCTTCTGGTTCCTCGAATTGACCCCCGGCGACTGGTTCGGCGGATCGAATAGCCTCGATCGCATCGTGACCGAGCGGTTCGGCGACACGCTTGCCGCAGCAGAGGCTGGCCGGCTGGACGGCTGGGCGCAAACGCCACGCGGGTTGCTAGCCCTCGTCATCGTCCTCGATCAGTTCTCCCGCCACGTTCATAGCGGCACGTCGCGCGCTTATGCGCAGGACCCAGTCGCGCAGGCGCTCGTGCAGCGCGCCATCGACCGCGGGGACACGGAGCAACTTGGACTGGACGAACGCCAGTTCCTCTACATGCCGCTCATGCACGCCGAGGATCGCAAGTTGCAGGCTCTCGGCGTTGAGAAGTTCGAAAGCCTCGTGACCAGCGCTGAAAAGATCGTCGGGTTCGCGCGTGCACATCGCGATATCGTCGATCGTTTCGGTCGGTTCCCCTATCGCAACGGCGTGCTCGAAAGGGAATCGACAAGCGAGGAACGCGAATTCATCGATCGCGAAGGCAATCCGTTCGACTGACCATGGACCTGAGGAAAACCCACGGGAGAGGAGAGACGGCATGACCGAAGCCGCAACCGACACGAACCGACCGCAAGAGGACATTCTCGAGCCCGAACTGCGGATCGTCGACCCGCATCACCACCTGTGGGATCTGCGCGCGCTGATCCCGGCCTTCCCCGAACCGCGCCATCGCTTCCTCGAAACGCTGGTGCCGGTCACGCACTACACCTTCGATCAGTTCCACGACGAGGTCGCGAACAGCGGACACAACGTCGTCGCCACCGTCTTCATGGAATGCAGCGCGTTCTACAATGGCGCTTATGGCGAAGCCTTGAAGCCTGTGGGCGAGGTCGAATTCGTCAACGGCGTCGCAGCCCAAAGTGCGAGCGGGCTTTACGGCGATCTTCGGCTCTGCGCGGGCATAGTTGGACATGCCGACCTGGCGCGTGGAGCGGCAGCTGGCGAGGTGCTCGATGCGCTCAAGGCGGCAGCGCCGAAACGGTTTCGTGGGATCCGCCATGCGGCCGCATGGGATGCCGATAGCGAAGTGCTCGGCCCTCCATTCCACGCGCCCGAGGGCCTCTATCGCGATGCGAAGTTTCGCGAAGGTTTCGCCGAACTCTCCAAGCGCGACATGACCTTCGACGCCTGGATACTAGAACCTCAAATCCCGGATGTGATCGATCTCGCCCGCGCGTGTCCCGACACGCCGATATGCCTGGATCATTGCGGGACGCCGCTGGGCAATGCGAGCTATGAAGGACGGCTCGAAGAGCGGTTCGACGTCTGGGCGAAGAACATTCGCGAATTGGCGAAATGCGAGAACGTCATGGTCAAGCTGGGCGGGCTCGCGATGCACAATTGCGCCATGCCGGCGAAAGGCCCGGCCGCAGGCTGCGGATCGGGAGAGCTCGCACGGTTGTGGCGTCCGTATATCGAGACCTGCATCGAAGCTTTCGGCCCAAGCCGCGCGATGTTCGAATCGAACTACCCGGTCGATCGCTGGGGCGCGAGCTATCCGGTGCTGTGGAACGCCTTCAAACGCATCACCGGCGATGCGAGCGCGGATGAGAAGGCGGCGCTCTATGCCGACAACGCCGCGCGCTTCTACGGCATTGCGGATGTAATCGGCTGAGCCGCTTGCCACTATAGATCGCGCCCCTTACGCATTCGTGCGAAAAGCATCCCGACAGGAGAACCCGATGCCGCTGCCCGCTCCGTTCGACCGCCTGCGCCTGCCGCTTATCGGTTCACCCTTGTTCATCGTCTCGGGACCTGAGCTTGTCATTGCGCAGTGCAAGGCCGGGATCATCGGCAGCTTTCCTGCCCTCAACGCCAGGCCCCAGACGCAGCTCGACGAATGGCTTCACCAGATCACCGAGGAACTGGCCAAGCACAATCGCGAGAACCCTGAACGCCCCGCCGCCCCCTTCGCGGTCAACCAGATCATCCACAAGACCAACGACCGGGTCGAAGCGGACATGAAGACCTGCGAGAAATGGCAGGTCCCGATGGTTATCACCTCGCTCGGTGCCCGAACCGAGGTGTTCGATGCGGTGCGCAGCTGGGGCGGCATCACCATGCACGATGTCATCAACAATCGCTTCGCCAACAAGGCTATCGAGAAGGGCGCGGACGGCCTGATTCCGGTCGCTGCCGGAGCGGGCGGCCACGCCGGTGCGCTCTCGCCCTTTGCGCTGATGCAGGAAATCCGTGAATGGTTCGACGGGCTCGTCGCGCTGTCTGGATCGATCGCGCACGGTGCTTCGATCCTGTCGGCACAGGCAATGCGAGCGGACTTCGCCTATTCGGGAAGCGCCTTCATCGCGACCGAGGAAGCCAATGCCGATGCAGGTTACAAGCAGGGCATCGTCGAAGGCGATGCGAGCGGCATCGTCTACACCAACCTCTTCACCGGCGTACACGGCAATTACCTGCGTTCCTCTATCGAGAAGGCCGGGCTCGATCCCGACGACCTGCCGCAAAGCGACCCTTCGAAGATGAACTTTGGCTCCGGCGGCAATACCAAGGCGAAAGCCTGGAAAGACATCTGGGGCTCGGGCCAAGGCGTCGGCGTGCTCAAGTCGGTTGGCAGCGTCGAGGATCTCGTCGCACGCATGGAGCGTGAATACCACGAGGCGAAAGCGCGGCTTGCGGGCAATACGGGTTACACGTCCTGGAGCGAGATGGCCGAAGCGGCGGAATAATCGCCTCCCACCTCAGAACACGCCCAACTTCACTCCTTCGGCCAGTCCCTCGCCCAGTTCGCGGCACCGGGCGAGCGTTTCATCCGGCACGGTCTTGTCGGCAAGGATCGCTTCCGGCGTCTGCGCGTCGAAATTTACGATCAGCGGTTCAGCCACCCGTTTCAGCCGCCATCCCTTGGCTATCCGGTCGAGCTGCTTTTGCGCGTTCTCGCCGTCCGATCCTGCGGCGATGATGGTGGCGTAGGGCCGTCCCTCGATCTTGCCGAGAACCGGGTAGTAGTTCCGGTCGAACATCTCCTTCATTCCCCCGCTCAGGGCGGCGAGGTTCTCGGGGCACGCGAACAGGTATCCCGATGCGGAGAGCAGGTCCTCGGGCGTGACGTCCTCGGCGGCCATAAGACGCGCCACATCGCTCTCCCCCGCAGCGCGCGCCATCGTTTCGCTGGCACCGGTGCGGCTATGCCAGACGATCAGCAGGACGGGTTCGTCGGAGATTTCATTCATGGGGAGACAGCCTCGACCGCTGACGGCGGGTCTGTCAATGGCTGTAGATTGCGACCCCCTGGCAACTGTCGGAGCGGGGCGAACTGCGCTAACATGACGGCATGGTCACACATTCGCTCTCCCACGTTCTTGGCGTCACCCGGTCGATCAGCGGACAGGCCTGGCACTGGCGCGGCGGAACGATGGATCTGGGGCAGGACTCCCGGGCGCTCGGAACGGACATCGTCGCGCAATTGCTGATGACGCGCGGCGTCGCACGGGACGATGTCGAGCGGCATGCAAGCCCGACCATGCGCGCCTTCCTTCCCGATCCGTCGGAGTTTCGCGACATGGATCGCGCGGCAGAACGGCTCGCCAGCGCGATCATCGCGAAGGAGCGCATCACGGTGTATGGCGACTACGACGTCGATGGCGCAACCAGCGCGGCGCTCCTGATCGACCTCATGCGCTCGCTCGGGGTCGAAGCGGACTACTACATCCCCGACCGCCTGCTCGAAGGGTACGGCCCAAGCGGGGAGGCGCTGGTGAAACTGGCCAAAGCCGGATCAAGCCTGATCGTCACGGTCGATTGCGGAGCGATGGCGCACGAGGCGCTGACCATGGCGCGCGATGCCGGCGTCGACGTGATCGTGGTCGATCACCACAAATGCTCGGCAGAGCTCCCCCCGACGGCCGCTCTCGTCAATCCGAACAGGCTCGATGAAGGCGACCTTGCGGCTGGTCACGGGCATCTTGCCGCGGTGGGGGTCGCATTCCTGCTGGCAATCGCCCTCGTCCGCACCTTGCGGCAGCGCGGCTATTTCGAGAATCGCAAGGAGCCCGACCTGATGGGCCTGCTCGACCTCGTGGCGCTGGGCACGGTCGCAGATGTCGCGGCGCTCCACGGCCTCAACCGGGCGTTCGTTTCGCAGGGGCTTAAGGTGCTCGCGCGTCGCGGGCGGATCGGCATGGCGGCTCTGCTCGATGCGAGCCGGCTGAAGCGCGCGCCCGTGGCCTCCGACCTCGGCTTTGCTCTCGGCCCCCGGATCAATGCCGGGGGGCGCATCGGAGAATCGACCCTTGGCGTCCGCCTGCTGACGACAAGCGACAGTGAGGAAGCGCGCGCTATCGCAGAGCAGCTCAGCGCTCTCAACGAAGAGCGGCGCGCGATCGAGGCCGAAGTGCAGGAGGCGGCCGAGGCGAAGATCGCGGGGCAGCACAACATGGCCGTGCAGGTTCTGAGCGGCACTGGCTGGCATCCCGGCGTAATCGGCATCGTCGCTGGCCGGATCAAGGAAAAGACCGGGAAGCCCGCCATCGTCATCGCGATCGACGAGGCGGAAGGTATCGGCAAGGGTTCGGGCCGCTCGATCGGCGGTGTCGACCTCGGTGCGGCGATCATCGCGGCGCGCGAGGAAGGGCTGCTTGAGGCAGGGGGCGGCCACGCCATGGCAGCCGGGCTTACCGTTCGGGCGGAGAAGCTCCCTGCCCTCACCGAATTCCTCGACGCTCGCCTCGCACGTGCAGTGGACAAGGCACGGGAGAACAGCGCGATGCAACTCGACCTTTCGCTTGCGCCTGGGGGTCTGACGCCGGAGCTTGTCGCGATGCTCGATCAGGCCGGTCCCTACGGAGTTGGCTGGCCGGCCCCGCGCGTCGCGGTCGGTCCGGTGCATATCATCAAGGCCGATATCGTGGGCAACGGTCACCTGCGCATCGTCGCGGGCGGATCGGACGGTCGATCGTTCAAGGCGATCGCATTTCGTGCTGCCGATAGCGAGCTTGCCCAGACCCTGTTGCATCGCAGCAAGGGACGCCGATTTTATCTCGCCGGACGCGTGAAGATCGACGATTGGGGCGACCGGCCAAGCGCCGAATTGCACCTCGAAGACGCCGCTTTCGCCGGGCCGGACGGCGGTGCGTAGCGAATTTCGCGAATGCCGATCCGAAGGGGTTGACCCTGCGCGCGTGCACCCCTAGATGCGCGCTCTCGCAAACGAGCGTGGCCCCTTCGTCTAGCGGTTAGGACGCGGCCCTTTCACGGCTGAAACACGGGTTCGATTCCCGTAGGGGTCACCACCTCCCTCCCCCCATCGCGACCCTTCCGATTGCCTCTGGCATGCCGGAACAATTGACCTGTCGCGTCGCAGGTCTAGAGCACTGCGGCATGGGCGGCCTCAAGACCTTTCCCGTTGCCGGCATCGTGCTGGCACTCGTGACGGCACTGGCCCTGCTCGGCCTTGGCGTCGATCTCGTCGTTGCGGTCACCGTGCTGCTGGTCTGGGTCGGGTCCCTGCTTGTCGCTGCCGGACGCCCGCCCGAGCCTCCCCAGCGCAAGGTCGAACAGTCCCTCGGCCTCGATTCGATGCGTCGCCTGATAGAAAACGCATCGACGCCCCTGCTGGTTACCGAGCGCAACAAGATCGCGATAGCCAACCGCGCCGCGCGCCGCATGATGGGCCAGCACATGATAGGCCAAGACGCGCGCGTCGCTTTTCGCCAGCCCGAGGCAATCGCCCTGTTGAGCCGCGACCGGAATGGGCGGGCCATCGTGCGGGGCCTGGTGCGACGGCAGGACATCTGGGAGGTGAACCGCCAGAAGATCGATGGCAAACTCGCCGTGATAGAACTCATCAGCCGCACGGCAGAGGCGGATATCAGCCGCGCTCATACCGATTTCGTTGCCAATGCCAGTCACGAACTGCGCACGCCGCTTGCGTCGATCATCGGCTATGTCGAAACGCTGAGCGAAAGCGGCGACAGTCTCGATTCGCCGACCTCGCAGAAGTTTCTCAATACGATCGAGCGCGAAGCCCAGCGCTTGCATAGCCTTATCAGCGATCTGATGAGCCTTTCGCGCGTCGAGGCCGAAAAGCACGACCTGCCGCAGGATGTGGTGCAACTTGCCGAACTCGTCGAACGCTCGGCGTGCGATGCCGCCGGGCCGCGGCGCCTGGACCGGATCAACCTCGATCTCGATGCGAACCCCAGCGTGAAAGGCGATCGGCAGCAGCTGGAACAGGTCGTGCGCAACCTTGTCGACAATGCGCTGAAGTACGGCGCTTCCGAAACACCCGTAACCGTCCGGCTCGACACTTCGGCGGACGGGCTGGCGCGCCTTGCGGTGACCGATCGGGGCGAAGGTATCGCGCCTGAACAGATCCCGCATCTCACCCGGCGCTTCTATCGCACCGATCCCGGGCGAAGCCGTGCATCGGGGGGCACCGGTCTCGGCCTCGCAATCGTGAAGCATATCGTAGAGCGCCACCGGGGCCGTCTCGATATCGACAGCCACTTGGGCGAAGGCACGCGTGTCGCGGTCCGCATTCCCTTGGCGCAGGAGCAATCCGAAGCGAACGGCGAGCCGCGCGACGAGGGACTTTCAGCGCAGAACCCGGCCGCCGACGATGACCAGCGCCGCGCATCGTGACTGTTCGTTCTGCTACTGTAGTCCCGCTTGTCTTGGCTTTGTCTTATTTGTTCAACATGCGCGCGCCAAGACGGTCTGCGCGTCACCTGCTCCCGCCGGGGGCCTGACGGCGCATTCGGTCTGGCCGGCGAATCACGCGCGGCCCGCCTGATCCTGGAGAACCTCGCAATCCATGTCGCTTATCGTGCTCATCTTGATCGCCATCGGCCTTGGGCTGGCCGGATGGCTGGCCGGGAGGGCGAAGGCGTGGAGCTTCCAGAAGGCGGACCCGCATACGCGTCCTGCCGCGCGACCGATCTATTATGCGTGGTACGTTGCGATCTGGATCGCCGTTCCGGTGCTGGCCTTCATCATCCTGTGGTCGTTCGTCGCGCCGCAACTGGTCATGCAGAGCGTGCTGGCATCGCCGGCGGCGGCGAGCTTGCCTGCATTCGGCTTCGAACGTGAAAGCTGGCTTTCGGAAGCGCGCGCGGTCGCAAGCGGCTCCGCTCCGGGCGTCTTCAACGACGGGGCGCAGGCGCTGATCGAACCGTTCCGCGCAGCGCAGGCACGCTACAGCATCATCGGTTACGCCCTCACCGCGTTGATCGCGTTCGCAGGCGGCGTGTTCTCGTTCCTGCGATTGCGACCCGATTTCAAGGCGCGCACGAAGGTGGAGCGCATTGTGATGATCGTCCTGCTCCTTGCCTCGCTGGTGGCGATCCTCACGACTTTCGGCATCTTTGCGAGCCTCATATTCGAGACGGTACGGTTCTTCTCGATGGTTTCGCCGGTGGATTTCTTGTTCGGGACCTTCTGGGGGCCGGACCCGATGAGCAACCCGCAGAACCCCGACGGCAGTCGCTACGGCGCCATACCGTTGTTCTGGGGTACGATCTTCATCGGCGCGATCATCGCCATGATCGTCGCCATCCCGCTCGGCCTGATGAGCGCGGTCTATCTTACCCAGTATGCCGATCCCAAGCTGCGGCGCTGGGTCAAACCGGCGCTCGAGATCCTCGCCGGGGTGCCGACCGTGGTCTACGGCTATTTCGCCGCCCTGACCGTGGCCCCCGCGATCCGCGATGCCGCGGTGGCCATCGGGTTCGACAGCGCTTCTACCGAAAGCGCGCTGGCAGCCGGCGTCGTCATGGGCGTGATGATCATCCCGTTCGTCTCCTCCATGGCCGACGATTCCATCGCGGCGGTGCCTGGTACGATGCGCGATGGCAGCTACGCCATGGGCGCCACCAAGTCGGAGACGATCGTAAGGGTGCTGTTCCCGGCTGCCCTGCCCGGCATCGTCGCGGGCGTCATGCTGGCGGTCAGCCGGGCGATCGGCGAGACCATGATCGTCGTCATGGCCGCCTCTACCGCCGCCAATCTTAGCGCCAATCCGCTGGAGCGCATGACGACGGTGACGGTCCAGATCGTCAAGATGCTCACCGGTGAAGGCAGTTTCGACCATCCCGCGACGCTCAGCGCCTTTGCGCTCGGCTTCGTCCTGTTCCTCGTCACCCTTGCTCTCAACTTTATCGCCTTGCGCGTCGTGAAGCGCTTCCGGGAGGCTTATGAGTAGTTCCGTCACCACGTCTGCCGACACGAAAACCGGCTCGGAGCAGAAGCCGGTGTCGCAAGGCCCCACCCGGACGCCCGAGTTCGAAAAGCGGCTGGCCAGGCGATATCGCTCGGAACGCCGGTTCAAACGGCTCGGCCAGGGTGCGATCGTCTTTTCGGTCGCGGTGCTGGTGTTCCTGCTCGGCAACATGCTGCTGAACGGCGTCGGTGGCTTCCAGCGCGCCGAGCTTGCCGTGCCGATCGACTTTGCCGAAGCCGGCGTCACCGGGGACGCAGTCTCGCTCACCGCGCCCTCCGCTGCGCAGGTGCTCGAGATGCAGGGCCTGCCCGATGTCGTCCAGTATTATGCCGAGGAATCGCTGGGCGAAGGAGGCGCAGCTGAATTGAGCGGGGACGCCTGGCGCGACGTGGCCGCAGCCCTTTCGGACGATCCCCTGCGGATCGGGCGGGAGGAAACCTACTGGCTTGCCGCGTCCTCGGACCTTGCCTCCGGGCTCGCCGGGGAAGGCTCGCCCAAAATGCAGGCCCTGGCCGAGCGGCTCGAAGAGCGCGGCGTGCTGCAGCAGAACTGGGATCTGGGCTTCCTCTCACGCACCGATGCGACGAGTCCGCAGCAGGTGGGCATCTGGGGCGCGCTGAAGGGGTCGATCCTGACCATGCTGGTCACGCTCAGTCTCGCTTTCCCGATCGGTGTGCTCTCGGCGCTCTATCTGGAGGAGTACGCGCCCCGCAATCGCTGGACCGACCTGATCGAGGTGTCGATCAACAACCTTGCGGCGGTGCCCTCCATCATATTCGGGCTGCTCGGCCTGGCGGTGTTCCTCACCATCTTTCCCAATTTGCGATCTGCCCCGCTGATCGGGGGCCTGACGCTTGCGCTGATGACCATGCCCGTAATCGTCATTTCCGGCCGCAACGCGATCAAGGCGGTACCCCCTTCGATCCGCGACGGGGCGCTTGCCGTAGGTGCTTCGCCGATCCAGGTGGTCTTCCATCACGTGCTGCCGCTGGCCCTGCCCGGCATGCTGACCGGAACCATCATCGGCATGGCCCGCGCTCTGGGCGAGACCGCGCCGCTGCTGATGATCGGGATGCGCGCATTCGTCGCCACGCCGCCCGACAGCTTCACCTCGCCTGCAACCGTCCTTCCCGTGCAAATCTTCCTGTGGTCGGACGAGATCGATCGCGGTTTTGTCGAGCGCACCAGCGCCGCGATCATCGTGCTCCTGCTTTTCCTGCTGGCCATGAACGGCCTTGCCATCTACTTGCGCAACAAATTCGAGAAATCCTGGTGACACTGATCCACGAAAGCATCCAGCACGACAAAAGCGCGAAGATGATCGCGCGCGACGTGTCGGTGTATTACGGGTCGAAAAAGGCGATCGACGACGTGTCGATCGACATTTCGCCCGACTACGTCACGGCGTTCATCGGTCCGTCGGGATGCGGCAAGTCGACCTTCCTGCGCTGCTTCAACCGCATGAACGACACCATTCCGATCGCCAAGGTGACCGGCCTCATCGAACTCGAGGGCGAGGACATTCACAGCGATGCGATGGACGTTGTCCAGTTGCGCGCGCGCGTGGGAATGGTGTTCCAGAAGCCCAATCCGTTTCCCAAATCGATCTACGACAACATCGCCTACGGCCCCCGGATCCACGGCCTGGGCGAGAAGAAGGCCGATCTCGACATCATTGTCGAACGCTCGCTGCAGCGCGCGGGTCTGTGGGAAGAGGTGAAGGACCGGCTGGAGGACTCCGGCACGGCGCTTTCGGGCGGACAGCAACAGCGCTTGTGCATCGCGCGTGCCATTGCGGTCGATCCCGAAGTCATCCTCATGGACGAGCCGGCTTCGGCATTGGACCCGATCGCCACCGCCAAGATCGAGGAATTGATCGACGAACTTTCCGGACGGTACGCCATCGTCATCGTGACACACTCGATGCAGCAGGCTGCACGCGTCAGCCAGCGTACCGCGTTCTTCCACCTCGGCAGGATGGTGGAATACGGCCCGACTTCCGACATCTTCACCAACCCGATCGAGGAACGGACCAAGGATTACATTACGGGGCGATACGGCTGATGGCAGATCATACAGTCAAGGCATTCGACGAGGACATCACCCGGCTCCGCGGACTTATCGCGGAGATGGGCGGTCTGGCCGAGGTCGCGATCCAGGACGCACTCGATGCGATGATCCGCGGCGATGTGGAACTCGGCAACCGCGTCGTGGAAAGCGATCGCCGGATCGATGCGCTCGAAACCGAGGTCGATAAGCTGGCCGTTCGCATCATCGCCTTGCGCGCCCCGATGGCGGACGACCTTCGCGAAGTCATCGCCGCGCTCAAGATTGCCGGCGTGGTCGAGCGGATCGGCGATTATTCGAAGAACATCGCCAAGCGGGTCGGCATGATCGAGGGCCGCGACCGTTTCGAACCGCTGACGTTGCTCCCCGCGATGGGTGAGGTGGCAGGCGAAATGGTCCACGATGTCCTGACCGCATACGCCGCGCGCGACCCCGGCCTGGCACGCGAAGTGATCGCCACCGACGCGAAGGTGGATGCCTTCTACAACAGCATTTTCCGTAACCTCGTCAGCCACATGGTCGAGAACCCTGCGACCATTTCGAGTGCGGCCCAGTTGCTGTTCGTCGCCCGAAACCTCGAACGGATCGGCGATCACGCCACCAATGTCGCCGAAATGGTCCACTTCGCCGCAACGGGGAGCTACCCGCCCGAAGGGGATCGCTGAGAGCCAGCTACCCATCGGGCCAGACGTGGAACAGGATCGTTTCATCAAATTGTAGCCCAACTGAAACATAGGAAGATCCTGCGTCGCCCACGCGGCGATACGAGGGGAACCGCCACGATGCCTGCTGCGAAACTGCTGTTGGTCGAAGACGATCCGGCACTGTCGGAACTGCTCGAATACCGGTTCCAGAACGAGGGCTACGACGTGCGCTGCACGGGCGATGGGGACGAGGCACTCGTCCTTGCAAGCGAGGATGTGCCCGACCTCATCATCCTCGACTGGATGCTCGAGGGGACCAGCGGGATCGAGGTCTGTCGCCGCCTGCGCCGCGACAAGGAAACCGCCCATGTCCCGATCATCATGCTCACCGCGCGCGAAGCGGAGGACGACCGCGTGCGCGGGCTCGAGACGGGCGCGGACGACTACCTGACGAAGCCTTTCAGTCCGCGCGAACTGCTCGCACGGGTCGCTGCGGTCATGCGGCGCATACGCCCGGCGCTTGCCGGGGAAACGATCGAGGTCGGTGACATCCGGCTCGATCCCGTCGCGCACAAGGTCCAGCGGCGCGGCCGCGCCCTGCAATTGGGGCCGACCGAATACCGTCTGCTCAAGTTCTTCATGGAAAGTCCGGGCCGCGTCTTCAGTCGCGGACAATTGCTCGACGGGGTCTGGGGCACGGGTTCGGATATCGAATTGCGCACCGTCGACGTCCATATTCGCCGGTTGCGCAAGGCGATCGAGATCGAAGGCGGGAAGGACCCGATCCGCACCGTGCGCTCCGCCGGTTACGCGCTGGAAGCCACCTGATTCTCCGCACCCACCCCTAGCGGCAGAAACCGGTCCAGCGACCTCCTTGGTCGAAATGGAAGTGATCGGCGTGGGCTGCGTTGTAATCGGGTGAAAGGACAGTCGCGAACACTTCGCACGCGCCGTCACGAACCGCGCGCAGGAAGCGGGCTTCGTCATCCTCTCCGTCCCAATCGCCGAGCACGCTGATGCGCTGCCCGTCCTCCAGTACGAAGGCAGCGATGTCGATCGCGTTGCCGGTGGCGTGCTGGCTCCACGAACCCTCGTCCCGGCCATAGAGGCGGCGGCAGGAAAAGGCGCCGAGATGCTCGATGCGCCCAAGGCCGCTGCCGTAGATCTCCTGCGCGGCAGGCTCGAGGCTGTTGACCCGCCACAATTCCAGCGCGGCGGCGACGGGGCAGGTGACGGGCGGGCTGGCCGGAGAAAGCGGGAACTGGGTCAACTGGGTGCGATCCGGCCGCGCGCATGCCCCCTCCCCCGCCGCATCGAGCGCCGCGTAGTCGATCTCGCTGCGCTCCAGAACGGCGCGGCATTCCTCTGCATCGTCGCGCAGCGCGACGAGCTTGGTCGTGGTTGCCATGCCGACCGGGTCGCGCAGGTCGAGCGGCGCGGTCGGATCGTGTTCGGGATGGGACTTGAGCCAGCTCCACCCGGCAAAGGCGATAAGTGCGAAGATCGCGAGCACGATCAGCCGTCGCTCGGTTCGGAAATGCCCTATTCTTGTCGAGATCCGAAAGGGGTCGCGCCGCTTCGCCATTGCTAGTGAAAGTCGCGGGAGTTCGGAAGTATCCGCACATTTCGCGGATGGGTGCGCGTCGGCGGCGCGTTGCGACCGCTTCGCTTCGGCGCCCCGTTGGCATCGGGCAACTGGTCGATGAGGTCGCGCGGACGGATCGCCTCGCGCCGTTCGTCGTGGCCCGGATCGTCGCTCAGATCGTCGCTCAGATCGTCGCGGGGATTGACGACCCGTTTGCCGCCGACATGCGAAGGCAGCGGCGAATTGACGTGATCGGCGCGGGCGACCGGCGCGTTGAGCATATCGTCCGACAGCGAGTAGAGCTGATCGGTCGCATCGGTCATGTGGTGGGCGATGACGTGGATGACCTCGTCGTCGTATTCGACCCGCCCGCGAACCTCCATCAACCGCGCGCCCATCACCACGCGGCGCTGCTTCTCCTTCAGGTCGGGCCAGACGACGAGGTTGATGACCCCGGTCTCGTCCTCCAGCGTGATGAAGCACACGCCCTTCGCGCTGCCCGGCCGCTGGCGGATCAGGACCACCCCTGCGACATGGACCATCGAGCGGAATTTCTTCGCGCGCAGGTCGCACGCCCTGACGAAGCCGCGTTCGGCGAGGCTGGCGCGCAGGAAGGCCATCGGATGGGCTTTCAGGCTGAGGCGCGTGGTCTGGTAGTCGGCAACCACTTCCTCGCTGAGTGGCATGGCGGGCAGCCGGGTGCGCGCGCGTTCCGCCCCTTCCTCGCGCGTCGCCGCAGCCCGGAACAGCGGCAGGTCCGG
>JBARZK010000149.1:0-6602 GCA_049649965.1 Erythrobacter sp. | reverse complement strand
CTCGTTCCGTTAGCGCTCGGCGTGGCAGCGATCGACCTCTTTCGGCGGACCGCGGTGAAAGCGATGCGCGAGCCGACGCGTTCCTTCGTCGCTATCGGCGTGGTGCTGTATGTCCGGCAGCTGCTGGACGCGCCGCGTCTCGTCGTACTCGCTCTTTCGATCGAAACCGGCGATGTCGAGGCAACGCTTATCGGCGGTATCATCGGACTTTCGGCAGGGATTGCAATGGGATGGTCTGGCCGAGATGACATGCTCGAGGGTCACGTTGTCCGAGCTGTGCGGCTGACTCTCGCAGCGATCGTGTCTCTTGCGGCGTTCCTTAGTGCCGCTTCGATTTCAGCCTGATCGACGCGGTCGATTACAGCGATAGCAGATGGCCGCGAAACCAAGATGGGGGGCGATGGTTGAGAAGGTGAAGCACCGGTAAGGCATGCCTTCCCGGTCGAGAGTTATGACACCAAGGAGGTTCATCCCATGACCCAGAAGAACGACAACACGAAGACCGCGCTGCTGGCCGAACTCAACGGCCTGCTGGCCGATCACTTCGCGCTCTACACGAAGACGAAGAACTTTCACTGGCACGTGAAAGGTCCGCGCTTTCGCGATCTGCACCTCTTGTTCGACGAACAGGCGGTCGAGATCCGCGACCAGATCGACGATATCGGCGAACGCGTGCGCAAGCAGGGCGGCAAGACGCTGACTTCCATCGGATCGGTCGCCAAGCATACCCAGATCAAGGACCAGGATTCGACCGATCTCGAACCCGATGCGATGGTCAAGGAACTGCGCAACGACAACGTTCTGGTCGTCGAGCGCCTGAAAGGCCTGAAGCCGCTGGCCGAGGAAACGGGCGACAACGCGACTGACGGACTGCTCGACGATTGGACGGACATGGCCGAAGAGCGAGTGTGGTTCCTCAATTCCGTCCTTGGCGAAGAACCGAAGGGCGACTGATCGCTCCATATCGAAGCTATCGGACGGGCCGTGACCGCTGGTCGGGAACGGCCCGTTTGCTATGGTACCGGCCATGATCAAGGCAAATATCGTCGAACAGGGGAGCGACCGGGCGGTTGCCGACTGGCTGGAAACAAGGCTGTCGGTCGCCTTCGCTGCCAAAGGGCCAGTACACGTAGCCATGCCGGGCGGATCGACACCGTTTCCCATTCTGGAAATGCTGATCCGGCGCGATCTCGACTTTTCGCGGCTCGTCGTCGTACCGACGGACGATCGCGATGTTCCCGAAGATCACGACGCCAGCAATACCGGCAAGTTGCGCGCCCTTTTCGAACCCGTCGGCGCGCGCGTAGTCTCGCTGGACGAGAGCGAACCCGATGATTTCGACACGATCCACTTCGCTCTCGTATGGTTGGGGATGGGCGCGGACGGTCACATCGCTTCGCTGTTCCCCAATACCGATCCGCAGGCGAACGATGCACAGCGTTTGCGCCGCATTACGCCCGACCCGCTTCCTCCCGAAGCGCCCTTCGACAGGCTGACGCTGACCTTGCCGACGCTTCTCGATACGCGCGAACTGATGCTGGTCGTCAGGGGTTTGGAGAAACGCGCGGTGCTCGATGCAGCGCTGAAAGGCGAAACCGACCTTCCCATCGCGCGGCTCTTGCGGGCGAACGCCGCGCGCCAAAATTCCTGCCCGGTCACGTGCTTCACCTGATCGAACGCCTGCTGCCGGCCTGGCTTCACCGCGCGCTGTTGCCGCTGGCGCACCGAATTCGCCATCGCTGGCGCGGTTGGCGCGGTAGTCCGATCGAAGGTGTCAGCGTCATCATAACGGACGATCAGGACAGGCTGCTGCTACTGCGCCATTCCTACGGGCCGAAGGTTTGGGCCCTGCCAGGGGGCGGGCTCGACCGCGGGGAGGACCCTGTCGAGGCCGCACGCCGCGAAATGCGCGAGGAACTGCAAATCGAACTCGATCAGGTCCAATCGCTCGGAACGCTGGAGGAAAGCCTTTCGGGCGCGCGGCACACGGCGCACCTGTTTTCCGCCCGTGCTTCGTCGCCGCCGGTCCCAGACATGCGCGAGATCGTCGAAGCGCGTTTCTTTGCCTTGGAGGCCATGCCGTCGCCTCGCGGGACTGTCACCGACCGCCGGATCGAGGCTTGGAAGAGGGGCCTGTCCGAACGACGGCAATCCTAGGCCATCAGAACAGCGAAAGCTGAGCAGTTTCGCATTTCGGATCGGCCTGCGAGATCGATTTTGCGACATCACCCGACGAATTTTCGCGTGCGGGATCGCCCGATTGGTCGAGTTTCGACAGGGTCAGGCCCATCAGCCGGATCGGCATCGGCAGTGGCATCGCCTCTTCCAACAGCGCGTGCCCGAGAGAGGCGAACTGCGCCTTGTCCTCGACGAGGTAGGGAACGGACTTTGCCCGCGTCGCGATCTGGAAATTGGTGAACTTGAGCTTCAGCGTCACGGTCCGGCCGCGCGCATTGTTGTGCTCGATCCGCTCCCACACGATGTCGACGATCCGGTCCAGCGTTTCGCGCAGCGCGGAACCGCTGGAGATATCCTCGCTGAACGTACGCTCTCCGCCGACCGACTTGCGCGTGCGATGGGTTCTGACGGGCCTTAGGTCGATGCCGCGTGCGGCGCGGTAGAGATAATCGGCGAAGGAGCCGAAATTGGCGCGCAGGAATTCGATGTCCTTCGCCGCGAGGTCGGCGCCGGTCTCGATACCCAGCCGGTTCATCTTCTCTTCCGCCTTGGGTCCCACGCCATGAAAACGTCGGATCGGCAGGCTCTGGACGAACTGCGCGCCGCGGCCCGGCCGGATAACGCACAGACCGTCGGGCTTGTTCTGATCGCTCGCCAGTTTTGCCAGGAACTTGTTGTAGGACACGCCTGCGCTCGCCGTCAGCCGGGTCTTGGCTCGGATTTCCTGTCGGATCATCTCGGCAATTCGGGTGGCCGAACCGATACCGAAGCGGTCAGACGTGACGTCGAGATACGCCTCATCGAGGCTCAAGGGTTCGACAAGGTCCGTATGATGGCGAAAGATCGCGCGGATTTGCTGGCTCGCCTCGCGATAGGCGTCGAAGCGCGATTTGACGAAGATGAGGTCCGGGCAGAGCCGTTTCGCCGTGACCGAGGGCATCGCGCTCCTAACCCCGAACCGCCGCGCTTCGTAACTCGCCGCCGCGACCACGCCGCGCCCGCTCGACCCGCCGACAGCAACGGGACGCCCGCGCAGTTCGGGATTGTCGCGCTGTTCGACGCTGGCGAAGAAGGCGTCCATGTCCATGTGGATGATCTTGCGCAGGCCGTCAGCTTCGTCTTCGTCGCTATCTGGCGCAGGGAGAGACTGGGGCGGAGTGTCGGTCATTCCGCCTTGAGAAATAAACGCTCCTGCCCGGCGAAGGAAGGGTTGGGCGTACCCGACTTGGAACCTTGGCATGCAAACACCATTTTGTGCACATGCGAAAAGAGGGATGGTCAAGTGGTGAGCCGGCAGGCAATGCGTCTCCCATGTCGAATGGCATGGCCTCCTCCGCGCGCGCGAAATCTATCGGCGAAAGAGAGCTCATCTGGATGATGGCGCTGCTGATGGCTCTGCAGGCCTTCGGCATCGACGCGATCCTGCCCGCTCTGGACGAGCTGGCGCTGGCGCTTTCCGTCGAAGGCAACGACCGGCAGTTCGTGGTTGGCATCTACCTATTGACTGCGGGGCTTGGCGCACTGGTGCCCGGTGCCCTTGCCGACCGCTTCGGGCGAAGACCCGTGCTGCTGTGCTCGATCGCGGTTTATATCGCGCTGTCGATCTGGAGCGCGCTTGCCACCACGTTCGAGGGCCTGATCGCGATCCGTGCGGCGCAAGGCTTCTTCGGGGCCGGGATCGTCGCGCTTCCGCCGGCCATCATCCGCGATCGCGTCGGCGGAGACAAGATGGCCAGGATGATGAGCCTGATCTTCGTGATATTCCTGATGGTCCCGGCGATCGCCCCGAGCATCGGCGAGGTTATCCTTTTGTTTGCCGATTGGCGCGCGATCTTCGCGGCCATGGCGGTGCAGGGCGTGATCATCGGAACCTGGGTCTGGTTTCGCCTCCCCGAAAGCCTCCACCCCGAAAACCGCCAGCCGATCCGCCCCAAGGCGATCGGTCGCAACATGCTGAGCGCGCTCCGTCTGCCGAGCGTCAGCGGCTACGTGTTCGGCAGCGCGGTCGTGTTCGGGGCACTGTTCGGCTTCATCAATTCCTCGCAGCAGCTTATCAGCGAGACATTCGGTGCGCCCGACCTGTTTCCGATCGCCTTCGGCGTTTGCGCGGGTTCGATGGCGCTGGCGAGCTGGTCCAATTCGCGGATCGTAGAACGCTTCGGTGCGCGCCGGGTCAGCCATACGGCATTACTGACCTTCATTACCGTCGCGGCGGTGCAGGTGTGGTTCGCCTTCCAGCCCGATGAGAAACTCTGGCAGTTCGTGCCGCTGATGGCGATCAACATGGCGTTGCTGGGCTTCATCGGCAGCAATTTCGGGTCGATCGCGATGAACCCGTTCTTCTCGATCGCCGGTGCGGCCAGCTCGGTTCACGGCTTCGTACGCCTCACGCTTGCGGCCTTGATCGGGGCAGGGATCGGATACGCCTATGACGGCACGGCCAAGCCGCTTGCCCTCGCGCTTCTGGCGGGCGGGTTCGTGACGCTGGCGCTGGTGCTGTTTAGCGAGCGCGGCAAGCTTTTCGGCCCGCCGGAACCGGAAATGGGGTTGGGAGCGTCCTAGTAGCCGCGCGGGACTATGCGGTCTCGAGCTTGCGCCACGCCAACTGAGCGAACTCGCACAGCAGCGGCCGCGTGTCGCGCGGATCGATGATGTCCTCGACGTTGAAGCGCTCGGCGCTGCGGAACGGGCTGGTGACCTTGTCGAGCCGCGCCTTGATCGCTTCGAGTTCCGCCGCGGAATCCTCCGCCGCTTCAAGTTCGGCCTTGTAGGCAACCTCCAGGCCGCCAGCGATCGGCAGCGAGCCCCAGTCGCCCGAAGGCCAGCAGAAGCGGTACTGAAATCTCTCGGCATTGCTCATCGCGCTGCCGGCGATGCCATAGGCGCGGCGCAGGACCACGCTCGCAAGCGGGACGCGGGCCTTGTAGACTGCATTCATCGCCTGCACGCCGTACCGGATCGTCCCCGCTTCCTCCGCTTCACGCCCGATCATGAAGCCCGGATTGTCGACAAGGTGGACGATCGGCAGGTGGAACCGGTCTGCAAGCTTCACGAACCGTTCGACCTTCTCGGACGTTTTCGCATCCCACGATCCGCCAAGGTAGGAGGGATCGCTCGCCAGCACGGCGACGACGCGTCCCTCCAGCCGGGCGAAGGCGGTGATCGCCGCACGACCCCAATTGCGACCCATCTCGAACACGCTGTCGAGGTCGAACACCATCTCCAGCGCGCGGCGCATCGAATAGACGGTCTTCGGATCGCGCGGAACGAGATCGAGCAGCCGTTCCTCGCGCCGGTCGGCGGGATCGCTGGCGTCGAAGCGCGGTGCGAGTTCGCCGGTATGAGCGGGCAGATAGGACAGGAATGCCCGGGCATGGGCGAAGGCGCTTGCTTCGTTCAGCACTTCCTCGTCGATCACGCCGTTGCGGGTGTGGATCGCGCTGCCGCCGAGCGCTTCCTTGTCGGTGCCTTCGTAGGAGCCGCCCATCGCTTCGACCACGGCAGGACCGGCGGCGAAGATCTGCGAAAGCCCCTTCACCATGATCGAGTAATGGCTTGCAACCGCGCGCGCCGCGCCCAGCCCTGCGGTTGGGCCAAGGGCGAGCGCGACGACGGGCACGGTCTCGAGGTTCTCGACTACGTCGCCCCAGCCGGGGACTGCGGGAATGTAGGTCGCGCCGATCTGTTCGAGCGTCTTGACGCTGCCGCCGCCGCCGGTGCCATCGATCATGCGGACGATGGGCAGCTTCAGTTCGTGCGCCATCATTTCGGCCTGCACCATCTTGCGCGCGATTCCGGCATCCGCTGCGCCGCCGCGAATGGTGAAGTCGTCGGCGGTGGCGACAATGGGCCGTCCGTCAATGTTCGCCTTGCCGAACAGGAAGGGGGCTGGTGTAACGCCTTCGAGGTCGCCGTTCTCGTCGTAATGCCCCTTGCCCGCGATCTTGCCGATTTCGCGGAAGGAGCCTTCGTCCACCAGCGCGGTCAGGCGCGCGCGCGCATCCATCTTGCCGCGACCGTGCTGGCGGGCGACCTTTTCCTCGCCGCCCATCTTCTCGGCGAGGGCTTCGCGGCGGCGCAGTTCCTCGAGTTCTTTCTCCCAGGTCATCTTTGTTTTCCGCACGCCATCCGGCTCTCGGAATCTTCGCTCATGCGATCATAGATCGCGTCGCCGTGGGCGGGCGCCAAAAAACATGGGCGCCCTTGCGGTTGCTGCGCAACCATTTGGTGCGGAGCAGCTATCGTCATTCCTTCGGCTCCACCACGCACAGCACCGCCTCCACCTGAACCTGCCCGCCTTCGCTGGCGTTGAGTTCGGTAACGGTCCCGTCGAACGGCGCGGTCAACGCGTGCTCCATCTTCATCGCTTCGATCACCATCAGCCGCTGGCCTGCGGTTACGGTCTGGCCCTCGCTGACATCGAC
>JBARZK010000148.1:0-7510 GCA_049649965.1 Erythrobacter sp. | reverse complement strand
ATCCTCAACACCCTGCTGTTCCTGATCGGCGGGTTCCTCGTCATGTGGATGGCAGCCGGTTTCGCCATGCTCGAGGCGGGCCTCGTGCGCGCCAAGAACCCGTCTACGCAGTGCCTCAAGAACATCGGGCTCTATTCGATCGCGGGCCTGATGTTCTGGGTGATCGGGTACAACATCGCCTATCCCGGCGACTTCAACGGCTTCATCGGCGGGTTCAACGGCCCGTACGGAATGCAGGACGTCGGCGCGGCGGACCTGGACACCGGCTATTCGGTGGCTTCGGACTGGTTCTTCCAGATGGTGTTCTGCGCCACCACCGCCTCGATCGTGTCGGGTACGGTGGCCGAGCGGGTGAAGATCGTGCCGTTCTTCATCTTCGTCACCGTGCTGACCGGCCTCATCTATCCGGTCGTGGTCAGTTGGGAATGGGGTGGTGGCTACCTCGATGCCGAATGGGGCTTCAGTGACTTCGCCGGTTCGACGCTGGTCCACTCGACCGGAGGCTGGGCCGCACTGGTCGGTGCGCTGATCATCGGCGCGCGTTCGGGCCGCTACGGGACGGATGGCAAGGTCAACGTCTTCCCGGGATCGAACATCCCGCTGGCGACGCTCGGCACCTTCATCCTGTGGCTCGGCTGGTTCGGCTTCAACGGCGCATCGCAGCTTGCGATGGGTACCGTGGGTGACGCCAGCGACGTCTCGAAGATCTTCGTGAACACCAACATGGCCGCATGCGGCGGCGTGGTGGTCGCGATCATCCTGACGCAGCTGCGCTACAAGAAGGCGGACGTTACCATGGCGCTGAACGGCGCGCTGGCGGGACTGGTTTCGATCACCGCAGAACCGCTCGCGCCTACCGTCGGCCAGTCGATCCTAATCGGCGGCATCGGCGGCGTGATCGTGGTCTTCGCCGTTCCGCTGCTCGACAAGCTGAAGATCGACGATGTCGTCGGCGCGATCCCGGTCCACCTGTTCGCAGGGATCTGGGGCACGCTGATCGTCGCCTGGACGGGCGATGCGACCCCTATCGGCCAGCTCGTCGGCGTGCTGCTGACCGCGATCTGGGTTTGCCTTGCATCCGCTGTCATCTGGTTTGCGCTCAAGGTCACCATCGGCGTCCGCGCGAGCGAAGAGGAAGAGCTGATCGGGCTCGACCATGCCGAGGTCGGCGTGGAAGCGTATCCCGAATTCACGCGGGGGTGAGTTCGGGTCTGGGCGGCGTCGGGTAGCCTTCTGGCGATCTCCGGCGCCGCTCTGTACCTCTTGAGTCCCTTTGGAGGCCCTCGCCGATACGATCGGCGGGGGCCTCTTGCTGTCAGGCCGCTTCGGCTGCCTTCACGAAGTCCGCGCACCTCTCGCCGATCATGATCGACGGTGCGTTGGTGTTGCCGCTGACGATCTTGGGCATGATGCTGGCATCGGCCACCCACAGGCCTTCGAGCCCGTTCAGTTTGAGCTTCGGATCGACCACCGCATCGGCGTCCGTACCCATTCGGCAGGTGCCGACGGGGTGGTAGACGGTGTCGGCGCGGTCCCGGATCAGATGGTCGAGCGCGGCATCGTCGTTCAGATCGACCGGGTGGCGGTCGTGCGGGCCGTAAGCCTGCATCGACGGCGCTTCCACGATTCGGTGCGACAGCCGGACGCCGCGTCGCAGGACCGCGATATCGCGCTCGTCGTCGAGGAAGTTGGGATCGATCAATGGCGCCGCCGCAGCATCGCGCGATCCCAGCCTCACGGTCCCGCGGCTCTCGGGCCGCAGCACACAGGCGTGCAGGGAGAAGCCGTGCCCCTTCACGTTTTCCCGCCCGTGATCCTCGAGGACGGCGGGGACGAAATGCCACTGGACGTCGGGTGCGGGACTGTCGTCCATCACCGTCCAGAACCCGCCGGCCTCGGCATAGGGCGTCGTCATCGAGCCTGTCCGGCTGCGGCGATGCTCCAGCACCGAAGCCGCCAGCTTGAGCGTCGCCTTCAGCGTACCGCCGATCGGCACGTCCGAATCGGTATCCCAACCCGACACGTAGTCGATATGGTCCTGCAGGTTCGAGCCGACCTCGGGCCGGTCGAGCGCAACCTCGATCCCCTGGGCGCGCAGGTGTTCACCGGGGCCGATGCCCGAAATCATGAGGATTTGCGGCGATCCGAACGCGCCGGCGCTCAGGATCACGCCTTGCTTGGCACGAAGGGTGGTCGACCCGTCCTTGCCTCGCACCTTCACCCCGACGACGCGCCCATCCTCTATCACCAGTCGCTCGACCAGAGTGTCGGTGCGAATATGGAAGTTGCCCTGTTCCCGGATCGGCTCGACGTAGCCGCGCGACGCCGACCAGCGCTCTCCATTGCGCTGGGTCACCTGGTAGAGGCCGAAACCGTCCTGTCGCTCGCCATTGAAATCGCTTGTCGTGCGCAATTGCAACTCGGTCGCGGCTTCGACGAAAGCGTGACTTGTGGGATTGGGCGAACGCTGGTTCGAGACGAAAAGCGGTCCGCCCTCTCCATGGTAATCGTCGGCTCCGCGCTCGTTCGCCTCGGACGTTTTGAACCATGGCAAGACATCATCGTAGGACCAGCCGGTACAGCCCATTTCCGCCCAATTGTCGTAATCCCAGCGATTGCCGCGGATATAGATCATCGCGTTGATCGCGGACGAACCGCCCAGCCCCCTCCCGCGAGGTTGGTATCCAGTCCGCCCGTTCAGTCCCGTTTGCGGGACGGTATCGTACTTGTAGTTCGACGAATTGCGGATGAAGGGCATGAAGCCGGGCGTCTTGATGAGGACGTTGTCGTTGCGTCCGCCAGCCTCCAGCAGGCAGACCCGCCGCGTTCCGTCAACGGCGAGCCTTCCGGCGGCTGCGCTACCTGCGCTGCCGCCGCCAATCACGATATAGTCGAAGCTTTCCATGCATCTCTCCTCTTGGCGAGGGAGACTAGGCAGCCTGACGTGGCTCCGCAATCGGCTTTCCCGCAGCGTTGTCCGGGCGCGGCTCACCATCCCCGGTGCGTTCGAGCCAGCGAGCGCGAATCGTGTCGGACGTTTCGCGGCTGCCGTCGTGGCTCCACCCCGGTTCGCGCAGGAGATAGGACGGCTTATGCCGCCATGGCGCGCGCCAGATATCGCTCAGCATCCCGATCCATTCGTGGAACACGGCGTAGAGCAGGTTGAAGCTGCCGAGTTGCTTCACGATTCCATAGCGTAGTTTTTCGTCGTCACGTTCCGCCTCGAACGTGCCGAACAGCTTGTCCCACACGATGAACACGCCCGCATAGTTGCGGTCGAGATATCGCGGATTGGTCGCGTGGTGGACGCGGTGATGGCTGGGCGTATTCATCACCGCCTCGAACCAGCGCGGCATGCGCCCGATCGCCTCGGTATGGATCCAGAACTGGTAGATCAGGTTGAACCCGCCGACGATGGCGATCATCGCCGGGTGAAACCCGATCAGCACCAGCGGCAATGCGAAAAGGAGGCCGAAGGTGAAGGCTCCGGTCCAGGTTTGTCGCAGCGCGGTCGAAAGGTTGTAATGCTGGCTCGAATGATGGTTCACATGGCTCGCCCACATCCAGCGGATGCGGTGGCCGGCACGGTGGACCCAATAATACTTGAGGTCGTCGAGCAAGAAAGCGAGCGGCCAGGCCCACCACACCGTCCACCATTCCTGCCCGAAATCGAAAAGCCGGTATTCGTAGGCTTCGATAAAGATGAAAAGCGCGAAACCGCCGAACAGCGCACCCGCGATCGTCGAGCCCAATCCGAACAGCAGGCTGATCAACGTATCCATCGGCTCGTAAGCTTCCGGACGACGCAGACGCGACCACACCATCTCCGCCAATACGGCGACGACGAAAAGTGGCACGGCGTATTGGGTGGGTGAGAAATCTGGCATGGGCGTTCCTGGTGCGACCTATAGCCGATTGATCGCGTCCGCCCAATATCCCGCATCGTCGAGCGAGAGGCGCTGCAACCCGAAGCGCTTGTCACGGCAATCGACAATGAGCGCATCGACCTCCTCCCGCACCTTCGCGCCGCGGCCCAGGATGCGACCTGCGAAGCGGTTTCCATGAGACTTGATAAGCATGATCCGGCCTTCATCGTCACGCGCCAACGCGGCGGTCCCGCCTCGCGAGATCGAGATTCGCCGCGCGGTAAAGCCGTCCTCTACTTCGGCCGCGGCCTCACGCACGTCGCCCTCGTCGGACAAAGGCGGGCTCACGCCGAGTCCCATCGCTCGCGCGAGTCCGGCTAGGACCAGAATGGCGACGAGCGAGCCGATGGATTGAAGGACGAGCGGCGGGATATCGGGCATGGGTCAACCTAGCGCTGGCGCTTGGCACGACGCGGCGAATGCGGCAAGCAGGGGGCAAGGAGAATGGCCATGACATTTACCGCCCGCGCACTTGCAAGCTGCGCCGCTTTTGCCTTTTTTACCGCTCCCGTAGCCGCGCAGGACGCGCCCGCACCGACCGAGTTGGTCGACGCGGAGTTCGACCGCACGACCCGGCTCGCCCAGCAATTGTGGGAGTTTGCCGAACTCGGCTATCTCGAAACCAGGTCGAGCGGATTGATGCAGTCCGAACTCGCGGCCGAAGGGTTCGAGATCGAGAGCGGCATCGCCGACATTCCTACCGCGTTCGTGGCCGAATGGGGCGAAGGTGGTCCGGTGATTGCGATCCTCGCCGAAATGGACGCGTTGCCGGGTATCAACCAGTCCGCCGCACCGACGCGTGAAGCGATCGAGGGCAAGGGCGCGGGCCACGCTTGCGGGCACAACCTGTTCGGCGCCGGATCGCTGACGGCTGCGTTGGCAGTCAAGAACTGGCTTGAGGCGACCGGAACGCCGGGGCGCATCAGGCTCTATGGCACGCCGGCGGAAGAGGGCGGATCGGGAAAGGTCTACATGACCCGGGCCGGCCTGTTCGACGATGTCGACATCGCGATCCACTGGCATGCCGATGACGAAAACAGCGCGGCGGCACGCACAAGCCTTGCCAACCGGTCGGCGAAATTTCGCTTTACCGGCGTTTCCGCCCATGCGGCCGGAGCGCCCGAGCGCGGGCGCAGCGCGCTCGACGGGGCGGAAGCGATGAACATGATGGCGAACATGATGCACGAACACATCCCGCAGGACGCGCGGATGCACTACGTCATCACCTCCGGCGGCAACGCGCCCAACGTGGTGCCCGACTTCGCCGAAGTGTTCTATTATGTCCGCCACCCCGAGCCTGAGGGTGTCGAGGCGATCTGGTCACGGCTCGAGGATGCAGCGCGTGGGGCCGCGATGGGTACGGGGACGCAGGTGGAATGGGAGGTCATTCACGGCAACAACCCCTTGCTCGTCAACGAAACGCTCGCGCGGGCAATGCACGAAAAGCTCGAAGCGGTAGGAGGAGTGACCTATACCGCCGAAGAACGTGTCTGGGCCGAGGAATTGCATGCCTCGCTAGGCGATGCGGCCAAGTCGCTCGACAGCGCAAGCGAGATACAGCCCTACGACCGGAGCCTCGGCTATGGCTCGACGGATGTGGGCGATGTGTCCTGGGCAACGCCGACCGTCGGCGTTCGCACGGCGACCTGGGTGCCGGGGACAAGCGCGCACAGCTGGCAAGCGGTAGCGGCGAGCGGCCACTCAATCGGTCACAAAGGCGCGCAGGTCGCCGCGAAGGCGATGGCGCTGATGGCGGTCGACCTGTTCACCAACCCGCAATTGCGGGATGCGGCGCGGGCCGAGTTCGACGAAGCGCGTGGCGAGGGCTACGAATACCGCTCTCTGCTGGGCGACCGCGATCCGCCGCTCGATTACCGACAATAAAAGCTAAGGCGGCCTAGCGCGTGGCGAGCATGTCCATCATCGGGCGGATTGGCGACAGGTCGTATCCTGCTTCAGCTGCGGCGCGCGAAATATCGTCTGGCGCAGCGCCGCCCTTCACACGTGCCAGAGCCCAAAGCATGGTCGAGCGTGTGCCCGACCGGCAATAGGCCAGCGTCTTGCCGTCCGCCTTGGCGAGCGACTCGGCAAGCGTGTCGATCTGCGCCGCGCTGATGCCGCTATGGGTCACCGGCAGGTAAAGATACGCCAGGTCGAGCTCGCGCGCGGCCTTTTCGATTTCCGCGGATTGCGGCGCGTCCGGGTCCTCTCCATCGGGCCGGTTATTCACGACAAGCGTGACGCCCTCGCTCCGCGCTTTGCCCAAGTCGCCCGGTTCGATCTGCGGCGAGGCAAGCATATCTGGAGAAAGGCGATGGAAGTCGGTCATGATAAGGCGGTCCCGGTTGGCAAGCGCCGATCCCTAACCGAGTAAAGCGTCCGGCGCCAGCACCGCCCGTCCCGCATCCTGTCCGAAAACGCGCATCGGACTTGACCGAACTGTCACATTAGTGCGTCATAACATGAACACGGGCAAAATCATTCGCATAGCATGCCTGCGTGCGCTATACCCCGTGATACAGAGGCGGACCGGGACGTCCGGAAGACCGCCTGCGTCTGTAGCGACTCGCTGTCCTCGTCACAGGCGCCTCGATAAGACGGGCAGCGTGACAAGGTATCTGCACGGTTATGGGTTACGATAGGGGACGGCGTCGGGGTCGGGACAAGCGCGACGGGATCGGCGAGGACAGCTTCGATCCGTTCGGTGGAGGTGACGGTTTTCCGCCCCCTTCGGATCACGGCAATCGTGGCGGCGGAGACCGCTTCGGCGGAGACCGCTTCGGCGGAGGCGATCGTTACGGCGGCGGTGACCGGTTCGGCGGTGGCGGCAATCGCGGTAACGATGGCGGAGATCGGTTTGGCGGCGGCGGTGGCGGCCCGCGCAGCGGCGGCGGTGGTGGCGGTGGCGGTGGCTTCAACCGCATGCCTGCACAGGTCGTCGGCACGGGCAAAGGCACCGTCAAGTTCTTCAACGGCCAGAAAGGCTTCGGCTTCATCCAGCAAGAAGGCGGCGGTGAAGACGTGTTCGTCCACATCAGCGCGGTCGAACGCGCCGGGCTCGAGGGTCTGGCCGAAGGGCAGGAGCTTGAATTCAACCTCGTCGATCGTGGCGGCAAGATTTCCGCCCAAGACCTGCAGGTCGTGGGCGACGTCATCGCCGTTCAGTCCAGCGGCCCGCCCAAGCGCGAGCTGACCGGCGAAAAAGCGTTGGGCACGGTCAAGTTCTTCAATTCGACGAAGGGCTTCGGTTTTCTCGTGCGCGACGACGGTCAGCCCGATGCCTTCGTCCACATCAGCGCGGTCGAGCGTTCGGGACTTTCGGCGATCAACGAGGGCGAGCGATTCGAATTCGATCTCGAGGTCGACCGACGCGGCAAATATTCGGCGGTCAATCTGGTCCCGGTCTCTGGCTGAGCCGGTTCTGGCCGGCACAGGGTGAAAGCCCGGTACCGGGATCGCACATGGACAATCGCGATGGCGGTCCTTTAAGGGGGCCGCCATCTGCATTTGCAAGGTTCGCGATCTCGCGACCAACCTTACGAATTTCTTGGAATTGGAGCGTCCTTCATGTCGATTTCACCGCT
>JBARZK010000147.1:0-1757 GCA_049649965.1 Erythrobacter sp. | reverse complement strand
CGGCGAGGGTCTCGAGCGCGATGACGCCCTGCGCGGCTGCGGGAATCCACCCGTCGCGCTGCAACGGCGTGCCGACATCGGAAAGGCCCAGCCGATCCAGCCCGGCAGCGGCGAGGAAGGTCACGTCGGCCTCTCCCGCCTCCAGCTTGCCCAGCCGCGTCGCGACATTGCCGCGAAAGGTCACCACCCTGCAATCGGGCCGCAGGTTCAGCAATTGCGCGGCCCGGCGCGGCGCGCTGGTGCCAACGATAGCACCTTGCGGGATCGCCGCGATACTTTCCGCCCCGACGAGGCTGTCGCGCCGATCCGCGCGCGGCAAGGTGGCGGCGAACAGGAATTCCTCCGGCCTCTCGGTCTCCACGTCCTTCGCGGAGTGGACCGCGACATCGATCCGCCCTTCGCGAAGCCAGACGTCGAGTTCCTTGGTCCACAGAGCCTTTCCGCCGATTTCGGACAGCGGGCGGTCCAGCACCTTGTCCCCGCTTGCGACCACCGGCACCAGTTCGACTTCGTTTTCGTCCCAGCCATGCGCTGCGCAAAGCCGCGCTCGCGTTTCGTGCGCCTGCGCCATGGCGAGCGGCGAATTGCGGGTTCCGAGGCGGATTTTGGGGTGGGGGGCGGTGGCATCATCCATAGGTGCGCTTGCTCTAGCCACCACAGGGACTAGATGGAAGCGGGATGGGATCGGTCACGCACAGCCTTTCCGGACGCATAGTCCTTGGCATAGAGTCGAGCTGCGACGAAACCGCCGTGGCGCTGGTGCGCGCGGATCGCACGGTGCTGGCAGAGCGGATCGCCAGCCAGGAGGCGGAGCATGCGCCCTATGGCGGCGTCGTCCCCGAGATTGCCGCACGCGCCCATACCCAGCGGCTCGCCCCGATGATCGAGGCGACCTTTGCCGATGCCGGGCTGGCGCTGGACGATGTCGATGCGATCGCCGCGACCGCCGGGCCGGGCCTCATCGGCGGGGTGATGGTCGGCCTGGTCAGTGGCAAGGCGCTGGCGATGGCGGCGGACAAGCCCCTGATCGCGGTCAACCACCTCGAAGGCCACGCACTTTCCCCCCGCCTTGCCGATCCGACGCTGCAGTTTCCCTACCTGCTGCTTCTGGTATCGGGCGGGCATTGCCAGATCCTCGCCGTCGAAGGGGTCGGGCGATACCGACGCCTCGCAACCACGATCGACGATGCGCTGGGCGAGGCTTTCGACAAGACCGCCAAGATCCTCGGCCTCGGCTACCCCGGCGGCCCGGCGGTCGAGAAACTGGCACTGGAAGGGGATGGAACCGGGGTGCCTCTACCCCGGCCGCTCAAGGGATCGAAGGAGCCGCATTTCTCCTTCGCCGGTCTCAAGAGCGCGGTCCTGAGGGCGAAGGAGAACCAGGATGGCTACAGCGACGCCGATATCGCCGCGAGTTTCCAGCAGGCCGCGATAGACTGCCTTGTCGACCGCCTCGAACGCGCTGTGTCGCTTTCAGACCCCTTTCCGGCCCTCGTTGTCGCGGGGGGCGTCGCCGCCAACCGGAGCGTACGTGACGCGCTGGAAGGCTTTGCGAACGGCCGCGACATGCGCTTTGTCGCGCCCCCGCTGGCGCTATGCACCGACAACGCGGCCATGATCGGATGGGCAGGATGCGAGCACCTCGCCGCCAAACCCGATTTCGCCGGCGATCCGCTGGACCTGAAAGCCCGGCCGCGCTGGCCCCTCGATCCCGAGGCCGAGGCCGCACGCGGCGCCGGGGTGAAGGCGTGAGCGGC
>JBARZK010000146.1:0-14831 GCA_049649965.1 Erythrobacter sp. | reverse complement strand
TGCCACCGCCGCGGTTGTCGCCGCCGCGTCCACCACGGCCACCACGCGGTTGCTCGGTCGGCTGCGCCGTCGGCTCTTGCGCGGGCGACTGGTTGTCGGCAGCCTCGGACGGCGTGGACGCCGCGGGAGTCACCTCGGCATTCGCCTTTGCAGCGGCTGCTTCGGGCGTTTCCGGCACGGCGGGAGCGGCGTTCTGCTGCTCGTTCTCTGGTGTCTTGTTCTCGTCAGCCATTCTTAGAACTCCAGCCCGCCTTCGCGGGCGGCATCGGCCAGCGCTTTCACGCGACCATGGAAGAGGAACCCGCCGCGGTCGAACACGACAGTGGTCACGCCCGCTTTCTTCGCGGCTTCGGCGATGTCCTTGCCAACCTTTGCGGCGGCATCGACATTCGCGCCGCTGGACTTAACACCCAGCGTCGAGGCGGCGGCGACGGTGCGGCCCTGCGCATCGTCGATCACCTGCGCGTAGATGTGGCGGCCGGTGCGATGGACCGACAGGCGCGGCTTGCTGCCCGAACGCGCACGAAGGGCGCTGCGGACACGGCGGCGGCGCCGTTCGAAGAGGGATAGTTTTGCCATCTTACTTCTTCTTCCCTTCCTTGCGGAAGATGTACTCGCCGCGATACTTGATGCCCTTGCCCTTGTAAGGCTCCGGCTTGCGGAACTCGCGGATCTCGGCAGCGAACTGGCCGACGGCCTGCTTGTCGATGCCGCTGATCTCGACCGTGGTCTGGTCGGGCGTCTTGACCTCGATGCCCTCGGGCACCGCCAGATCGACATCGTGGCTGAAGCCGAGCTCGAGCTTGAGCGTCTTGCCTTGCGCCTTCGCACGGTAGCCGACACCGGAAATCTCGAGCGTCTTCGAGAAGCCCTCGGTCACGCCCTCGACGAGGTTCGACACCAGAGTGCGCTGCATGCCCCAGTAGGAGCGCGCCTTCTGGCTGTCGTTCGCAGGATTGACCTGGATCTCGTCGCCCTCGACCTTGTAGTCGATGAGGTCGGACAGGCCCAACGAAAGAGTACCCTTCGGGCCCTTCACGCTGAGCTGGCCGTTGTCGATATTGGCCGTCACCCCGTTGGGGATCGGGACCGCCTTTTTACCGATGCGGCTCATCAGAACACCTCCGCCAGCACTTCGCCGCCGACATTGGTATCGCGTGCTTCGTTGTCCGACAGAACACCGCGCGGGGTCGAGACGATAGTGATGCCAAGGCCGTTGCGGACGCTCGGAAGCTCCTTCGAGCCCGAATACACCCGGCGACCCGGCTTGGAAACGCGCGCGACGTGCTTGATCGCCGGCTCGCCTTCGAAATATTTCAGTTCGATCCGAAGCGCCTTGTGCTTGCCGGTCTCGTCTTCGCTGTAGCCACGGATGTAACCTTCGCGGGTCAGCACTTCGAGAACGTTCGCACGCAGCTTGGAAGCGGGGCTGAGGACGGAGTCCTTCTTCGCCTGCTGTCCGTTGCGGATGCGGGTGAGCATGTCACCCAGGGGATCGGTCATAGCCATCTGTCAGGTCCTCACCAGCTCGACTTGGTCAGGCCGGGAATCATCCCCCGGTTGCCGAGTTCGCGAAGTTCGATGCGATTGATGCCGAACTTGCGGTAATAGCCGCGCGGGCGGCCGGTGGTGGAGCAGCGATTGCGCACGCGCGTGGGATTGGCGTTGCGCGGAATCTCCGCCATCTTGAGGCGGGCGATAAGCCGCTCGGCTTCGTCGAGCGATTCATCGTTCGCGATGGCCTTCAGCTTCTCGTACTTCGCTGCGTACTTCTTCACGAGCTGCTTGCGCTTCTCGTTCTTGTTGATCGAACTCAGTTTCGCCATGGACTTAAGCTCTCTTTCGTGTCGTTGCGTTCATGTGTCGCGCGGGCGGCTTATGCCGCTTCCTTCGCTTGCGCGGCTTCACCCTCGAACGGGAAGCCGAACAGGCGCAGGAGTTCGCGCGCTTCTTCGTCGGTCTTGGCGGTGGTGGTCACGATGATGTCCATCCCCCGCACTTTGTCGATCTTGTCGTAGCTGATCTCGGGGAACACGATCTGTTCCTTGAGACCCATCGCGTAATTGCCGCGTCCGTCGAACGAACGGGGATTGAGCCCGCGAAAGTCGCGAATGCGCGGCATGGCGATGGTGACGAGCCGGTCGAGGAATTCGTACATCCGGTCGCGGCGCAAGGTGACCTTGCAGCCGATCGGCATGCCCTCGCGCAGCTTGAACTGCGCGATCGACTTCTTCGCCTTGGTAACGACCGGCTTCTGGCCCGCGATCAGCGCCATTTCCTCGGCGGCGGTCTGGACCTTCTTCTTGTCGTCGGTGCCCTCGCCCACGCCCATATTGAGCGTGATCTTTTCGAGGCGCGGCACTTCGAGGCGGTTCGCATAACCGAACTTTTCGGTCATCGCCTTGACGATTTGGTCGTCGAACTTGCTCTTCAGGCGAGGCGTGTAATCAGCCATCGATGGTCTCCCCACTCTTCACGGCGACGCGCACCTTTTTCCCGTCCTTCTCCTCGAAGCGGACGCGGGTGGGCTTGCCATCCTTGGGATCGGCAACAGCAACCTTCGCAATGCTCATCGGCGCGGGAAAGCGATCGATGCCGCCCTGCGGGTTCTGTTGGCTCGGCTTGCGGTGACGGGCGGCGACGTTGATGCCATCAACGATGACCTTGCCCTCTTTGGGAAGGACCTGCGTGACGGTGCCGGTGCGGCCCTTGTCCTTGCCCGAAAGCACGACGACGCTGTCGCCCTTCTTGATCTTGGCTGCGGCCATGGTCAGAGCACCTCCGGAGCGAGGCTGACGATCTTCATGAAGCCCTGGCCGCGCAGTTCGCGCACCACCGGACCGAAGATACGTGTACCGATCGGCTCGTTCTGCTTGTTCACGAGTACCGCGGAATTGCTGTCGAAGCGGATGACGCTGCCATCGGGGCGGCGCACGTCCTTGCGGGTGCGCACGATGACGGCGCGATGGACGTCGCCCTTCTTCACTTTCGCACGCGGCTGGGCTTCCTTTACGGAAACCACGATCACGTCGCCAACGGAAGCAAACCGGCGCTTAGAGCCGCCCAGCACCTTTATGCACTGGACGCGCTTGGCGCCGCTGTTGTCCGCGACGTCGAGATTGGATTGCATCTGGATCATCGATCCGGTTCCTTCTCTTGGCTTGCCGAAACCAGTCCGGCAGTTCCTCGTCTAGTTCACTGGTCCTGCATGTAACCCGCGGAGGGCGGGATATTGCAGGTAACTTATTCGGCTCCGCCTGGCGTCGCTTCGGCCACATCGAGGTCGGCCTCGATCGCCTGCGTTCCGCCCGCAACCACCCGGTCCTTCACGGCCCAGGTCTTGGTCTTGGAGATAGGTTTGGTCTCCTCGATCCGAACGATATCGCCGAGCGTGTATTCGTTCGCTTCGTCGTGGGCGTGGTACTTCTTCGATCGGCGGATGATCTTGCCGTAAAGCGGGTGCTTCACCTTGCGCTCGACCAGGACCGTCACGGTCTTGTCGGTCTTGTCGGAGGTGACTGTCCCGATAAGGATGCGTTTGGGCATGGCTTAGGCCTTCTCTTTCGTGGCGGCCGCGTTCTTTTCCTTGGCCGTGCGCTCGTTCTGCAGCGTCTTGATCTGCGCGATTGCGCGGCGAACCTCGCGAATGCGCGAAGGCTTCTCGAGCTGGTTGGTCGCGGACTGGAAGCGCAGGTTGTATTGCTCGCGCTTGAGTTCGGTCAGCTCTTCGGAGAGCTGATCGTCGGTCTTCGTGCGAAGGTCCTCGATGCTGGACGTCTTGTCGGCCATCATTCGCCTCCCAGGTGGCTGGTGTCGCCGAAGCGGGCGACGACCTTGGTCTTGATAGGCAGCTTCATCGCCGCGCGTTCGAAGGCAGCAGCGGCCAGCGGGCCGTCGACACCGTCGAGTTCGAACAGGATGCGGCCCGGCTTTACCCGTGCGGCCCAGTATTCGACCGAACCCTTGCCCTTACCCTGACGGACTTCGGCAGGCTTCTTCGATACCGGCACATCGGGGAAGACGCGGATCCACAGGCGGCCTTGGCGCTTCATGTGACGCGTGATCGCACGGCGAGCCGCCTCGATCTGGCGCGCGGTAATCCGCTCGGGTTCGAGCGCCTTGAGGCCGTAAGAGCCGAAATTGAGGGTGGTGCCACCCTTGGCTTCGCCCTTGATCCGACCCTTGAAGGCCTTGCGATACTTCGTTTTCTTCGGTTGCAGCATGTCTCGTTACCTCAACGGGCCGGGCGAACGCCGGACGTCTGCGCTTCCATCATCAGGCGGTCCTGCGCGGTCGGGTCGTGAGCGAGGATCTCGCCCTTGAAGATCCACACCTTGATGCCGATGATGCCGTACGCGGTGAGCGCTTCGGTCTCGCCGTAGTCGATGTGGGCACGCAAGGTATGCAGGGGCACACGGCCTTCGCGATACCATTCGACGCGTGCGATTTCCGCACCGCCAAGCCGTCCACCGCACACAATCTTGATACCTTCGGCACCCAGACGCAGCGCAGACTGAACCGCCCGCTTCATCGCGCGCCGGAAGGCGATACGACGAACCAGCTGGTCAGCCACACCCTGCGCGACAAGCTTGGCATCGATTTCCGGCTTACGGATCTCGACGATGTTCAGCTTCACTTCGCTGTCGGTCATGGTCGCAAGCTTGGTGCGCAGCTTCTCGATGTCCGCGCCCTTCTTGCCGATGATGACGCCGGGGCGAGCCGCATAGATCGAAATGCGGCACAGCTTGGCCGGACGTTCGATCACGACCTTCGAGATCGCTGCCTGCGGCAGGTTCTCGAGAATGTACTTGCGGATCTTGATGTCTTCGCTGAGCAGCGCGGCGTAATCGTTGCCTTCGGCATACCACCGGCTGTCCCAGGTACGGTTGATCTGCAGGCGCAGACCGATCGGATTGCTCTTCTGGCCCATGGTCTTACGCCTCTTCCTGTTCGCGAACGACGATGCGAAGCTTGCTGAACGGCTTCAGGATGCGCGTCGACTTGCCGCGGCCACGGGTGTGGAACCGCTTCATCGTGATCGACTTGCCTACCGAAGCCTCGGCAACGACGAGCGCGTCGACGTCGAGATCGTGATTGTTTTCCGCATTGGCGATCGCGGAAGCGAGCACCTTGCTTGCGTCCTTGGCCATCGACTTCTTCGAAAAGGCAAGGATGTTCATCGCCTCTTCGGCCTTCTTGCCACGGATCAGCTCGGCAACGAGGTTGAGCTTCTGCGCGCTGCCACTAATGGTCGTGCCAACGGCCAGCGCCTCGTTATCGGCGACGCGGCGGGGTGCCTTTGCCTTACCCATTATCGCTTGCCCTTCTTGTCGGATGCGTGACCCGGAAAGGTGCGCGTGGGCGCGAACTCGCCGAGCTTGTGACCGACCATCTCTTCGGAAACCGAGACGGGAATGAATTTGTGTCCGTTATAGACGTTGAACGTCAGACCGACGAATTGCGGCAGGATGGTGGAACGGCGCGACCAAGTCTTGATCGGCTTGGTGTTGCTCGCTTCCTGCGCGTCCTCCGCCTTCCTGAGCAGGCTGAGCTCGACGAACGGACCTTTCCAGACGGAACGTGCCATCGTGTCTTACCTCTTCTTCTTCGCGTGGCGCGAACGGATGATCATCTTGTCCGTCTGCTTGTTCTTGCGGGTACGGGCGCCCTTGGTAGGCTTGCCCCACGGGGTGACCGGGTGCCGGCCACCACTGGTCCGACCCTCACCACCACCATGCGGGTGATCGACCGGGTTCTTGGCGACACCACGGGTCAGCGGACGACGGCCTTTCCAGCGCGTGCGTCCGGCCTTGCCGAAGTTCTGGTTCTGGTTGTCGGGGTTCGAGACCGCGCCAACCGTACCCATGCAATCCGAGCGCAGGTAACGCTGCTCGCCTGAGTTCAGCCGTACGATCACCATGCCGCGGTCGCGACCAACGATCTGGACGTAAGCCCCTGCACTGCGGGCGATCTGCCCGCCCTTGCCCGGCTTCATCTCGACGTTGTGGCAGATCGTGCCGACCGGCATCTGCGCCAGGAGCATCGCGTTGCCCGGCTTGGTATCAACCTTCTCACCCGCAACCACCTTGTCGCCAACGGCGAGACGCTGCGGCGCGATGATGTAGGCGAGTTCGCCGTCGTCATACTTGATGAGCGCGATGAACGCGGTGCGGTTGGGGTCGTACTCGATCCGCTCGACCGTCGCAGGGACGTCCCACTTGCGACGCTTGAAGTCGATGAAGCGGTACTTCTGCTTGTGACCGCCCGCGATCCCGCGCGAGGTGACGTGGCCCTTGTTGTTGCGGCCGCCGGTCTTGCGCTTGCCTTCGGTAAGCGACTTCACCGGGCCACCCTTGTGGAGGCCCGACTTGTCGACCAGGATCAGGCCGCGGCGCGCCGGGCTTGTCGGTTTGTAGTTCTTGAGTGCCATGGTTCGGTCCGCCTCAGATACCGCTGGTGATGTCGATCATCTCGCCTTCGGCGAGCGTGACGACAGCCTTCTTGAAGTCGGAACGCTTGTAGGGCTTGCCCCTCCAGCGCTTCGACTTGCCCTTGGTCACGATGGTGTTCACCGCGCTGACCTTCTTATCGTAGATCGCCTCGACGGCTTCCTTGATCTGCGGCTTGGTCGCGTCGTTCGCGACGCGGAAGACCACCGCGTTGTTCTCGGAAGCGAGAGTCGATTTCTCGGTGATGTGCGGCGCGAGGATCACGTCGTAGTGCTTCGCGGCGACGTCCTTCTTCTTGGCCATTACTTGGTCCCTCCCGGAAGGGCGAAGCGCGCTTCCAGCTTTTCGATCGCGTCCTTCGTCAGGACCAGCGTGTCGTGGTTGAGGATGTCGTAGACGTTGGCGCCCTGCGCCGGCAGGACGTTGACGCCAGGCAGATTGCCCGCGGCCTTCCTGAAGCCATCGTTGACCGCTTCGCCATCGATGACCAGCACCTTGCCATTGAGACCGGCGCTGTCGAAGTGACCCTTGAGCGCCTTGGTCTTGGCGTCGTCGAGATCGAGGCTATCGACAACCACGAGGCCGTTCTTGGCCTTCGTCGAAAGCGCCATCTTGAGACCGAGCGCGCGGACCTTCTTGTTGAGCTGCTGCTCGAACTCGCGCTTGCGTGCGCCGTGCGCCTTGCCGCCACCGATGAAGATCGGGGCGCCGCGATCGCCGTGGCGAGCGCCGCCCGAACCCTTCTGCGGGCCGTACTTCTTGCCGGTGCGCGCGACGTCGGAGCGCTCGCGCGTCGGCCGCGCGGTGCCGCGACGGTTCTCGAGCTGCCAGGTCACGACCCGGTGCAGGATGTCGGCGCGCGGCTCGACCCCGAACACGTCGTCGCGAAGTTCGATGTCGCCCGACGCCTTCCCGTCGATTTTCTGGACCTTCACCTTCATGGCTTAGTCTTCCTTCTTCTCTTCGGAGCCGGCATCTTCGACGGGCGCTTCGGTCGCCTGTGCGCCGTTGTCGGCAGCGGCGCTGTCAGCCTGGGTCGGGGTGTCGTTCGCGGGTTGATCGCCGGATGCCGAAGCATTGTCGAGGATCGCACCGGGGAACGGAGCTTCTTCAGGAAGCGGCAGCTTGATCGCATCGCGCACGAGCAGCCAGCCATTCTTCGCACCCGGGACGGAACCCTTGATGAAAAGGAGGCCGCGATCGGCGTCGGTCCGAACCACTTCGAGATTCATCTGCGTACGCTGGCGATCACCCATGTGACCGGCCATCTTCTTGCCCTTGAACACGCGGCCCGGGTCCTGGCGGTTACCCGTCGAGCCGTGCGAACGGTGCGAGATCGAAACGCCGTGGGTGGCGCGAAGACCACCGAAGCCCCAGCGCTTCATCGCACCGGCAAAACCCTTACCCTGGGTGTGGCCGGTGATGTCGACCTTCTGCCCGGCGACGAAGTGCTCCGCGCTGATCAGCGAGCCGACCGGGACGAGCCCGTCTTCACCTTCGACGCGAAATTCGGCAACGCGCTTCTTGAGGCCGACGCCGGCCTTTCCGAAGTGCTCGCGTTGCGGCTTCGCCACGTTCTTCTGCTTCGCTTCGCCCGCGCCGAGCTGGACGGCGAAATAGCCATCGTTGTCAGCGGTGCGGTGCGAGACGACCTGGCAATCTTCCAGCGCGAGAACTGTAACCGGCACATGCCGTCCGTCCTCCTGGAAGAGGCGGGTCATCCCGACTTTCTTTGCGATCACGCCAGTGCGCATCGTTGCAAACTCCTACACAGAGGCACGCGAGGACCACCCCCGCGTGCGTGCCAGCCCAAAAATGTCATGCATCGCCCCGTCCGGGCTGAATGTTCGCGCGGCCCGAAACCGGTTGAACGAGACGGGAGACGCAGCCCGGACAAGTCCGGCGGTATCTCTTTTTCGTCACCCCGGCGAGAGCCGGGACATTGGCCGATACGGACGGCCAGACCGTTTTGCATCCCGGCCTTCGCCAGGACGACGCGAATATCAAGCGAGCTTGATTTCCACGTTCACGCCCGCGGCCAGATCGAGCTTCATCAGCGCATCGACCGTCTGGGCGTTGGGCTGCACGATGTCGAGCAGCCGCTTGTAGGTGCGCACCTCGAACTGCTCGCGCGACTTCTTGTCGATGTGCGGGCCGCGGTTCACGGTGAACTTCTCGATACGCGTCGGCATGGGAATGGGGCCGCGAATAAGTGCACCCGTCCTGCGCGCCGTGTCTGCAATCTCACCAGTTGCCTGATCGAGAACGCGATGATCGAACGCCTTGAGGCGAATACGGATATTCTGTGCTTCCATTACCTATACCGATGCGAAAGAGCCAAAGGACGGATGCCCGTCCTCAAAAACAAAAGGCCAGCCCCGCGTCAGATCCCTCGGCGGGTGGCCTTGTCAAATTTCGTTGCAACCGAAACGAATCTCGTTTGCGATGCGCCGCCTATACGGTCGCCTGCGTATCGAAGCAACCCCGAAACCCCAACAAATCGACGCGAACCGTGCGAAGTGTGCGGCGAGCCTCTCCGACGAGCGAAGCCCGCCATCCCATCGGATGGCGGGCCTCTCTCCTTGCAGTCGCCCCGAAGGACGAGTCGATCAGTTGGTGATCTTCGACACCACGCCCGAACCCACGGTCCGGCCGCCTTCGCGGATCGCGAAACGCAGGCCTTCGTCCATGGCGATCGGAGCGATCAGCTTGACGTTGATCGTCACGTTGTCGCCCGGCATCACCATTTCCGTGCCTTCGGGAAGGATCACTTCGCCGGTGACGTCGGTGGTGCGGAAGTAGAACTGCGGACGATAGTTGGCGAAGAACGGCGTGTGACGGCCGCCCTCGTCCTTCGACAGGACGTAGACCTCGGCGCTGAACTCGGTGTGCGGCGTAACCGAACCCGGCTTGGCGAGAACCTGGCCACGCTCGACATCGTCACGCGCGACACCGCGGATCAGGGCACCGATGTTGTCGCCAGCTTCACCCGAATCGAGCAGCTTGCGGAACATCTCGACACCGGTGACGGTCGTCTTGGTGGTGTCCTTGATACCGACGATCTCGACTTCGTCGCCGACATTGACCTTGCCGGTTTCGACACGACCGGTGACGACGGTACCGCGACCGGAGATCGAGAACACGTCTTCGATCGGCATCAGGAAGTCCTGATCGACCGGACGGTCGGGCTGCGGGATATGCTCGTCGACAGCATCCATCAGTTCCTTGATGGACTTTTCGCCGATTTCCTCGTCGCGACCTTCGAGAGCGGCCAGAGCCGAGCCCTTGATGATCGGAATGTCGTCGCCGTCGAAGTCGTACGCGGACAGCAGTTCACGCACTTCGAGCTCGACCAGCTCGAGGATTTCCTCGTCGTCGACCTGGTCGACCTTGTTGAGGTACACGACCAGCGCCGGAACGCCGACCTGCCGGGCAAGCAGGATGTGCTCGCGCGTCTGCGGCATCGGACCGTCGGCGGCGTTCACGACCAGGATCGCGCCGTCCATCTGGGCGGCACCGGTGATCATGTTCTTCACGTAGTCGGCGTGGCCCGGGCAATCGACGTGAGCGTAGTGACGCTTGTCGGTTTCGTACTCGACGTGCGCGGTCGAGATCGTGATGCCGCGCTCGCGCTCTTCGGGAGCCTTGTCGATGTTCGCGAAATCAACGGCCGAACCCATGACCTTGGTGATGGCCGCGGTCAGCGTGGTCTTGCCGTGGTCGACGTGACCGATCGTGCCGATGTTGCAATGCGGCTTGTTCCGCTCGAATTTTTCCTTCGCCATTTCTCTATTTACCTTCTGTCTGAAATGATTGTTTGCGGGAGAAAAGGCGGCCCCGCGAAATCAGGCGCCGCCCCTAAACGTTGCTGCCGGCTTAGGCAAGCTTCTCCTTGACTTCCTGAGCGACGTTGGCGGGCACTTCGTCGTAATGCGAGAACTGCATCGTGTATTGTGCTCGACCCTGCGTGAACGAGCGCAGTTCGTTGACGTAGCCGAACATGTTGGCGAGCGGTACGAACGCCTCGACCGCCTGCGCGTTGCCACGGCTGTCGGTGCCCTGGATCTGCCCGCGACGGCTGTTGAGATCGCCGATCACGTCGCCAAGGTAATCCTCGGGCGTGACTACTTCGACCTTCATCACCGGTTCGAGCAGCTTGATGCCCGCCTTCTGCGCCGCTTCGCGCATCGCGCCGCGACCCGTGATCTCGAACGCCACCGTGCTGGAGTCGACATCGTGGTACTTGCCGTCGATCAACCGGATGGTGAAGTCGATGATCGGGAAGCCAACGAGGTGACCGCTTTCGGCCTGTTCGCGCATGCCCTTCTCGACAGACGGGATGTATTCGCGCGGGATGTTACCGCCCTTGATCTCGTCTTCGAAGATGATGCCCTGGCCGCGTTCACCGGGGGTGACGACGACCTTGGCTTCACCGAACTGGCCCGAACCACCCGACTGCTTCTTATGGGTGTAGGTCAGCTCGACTTCGCGGCCGAGCGATTCACGGTAGGCAACCTGCGGCGCGCCGACATTCGCCTCGACCTTGAACTCGCGCTTCATCCGATCGACGAGGATGTCGAGGTGAAGCTCGCCCATGCCCTTGATGATCGTCTGACCGCTCTCGTGGTCGGTGGTGACCCGGAAGCTGGGATCCTCGGCCGCAAGGCGATTAAGCGCGACGCCCATCTTTTCCTGGTCCGCCTTGGTCTTGGGTTCGACCGAGAGCTCAATGACCGGATCGGGGAACTCCATACGCTCAAGGATGATCGGCTTGGACGCATCGCACAGCGTATCGCCGGTGGTCGTTTCCTTGAGACCCGCGATTGCGACGATGTCGCCGGCGAAAGCCTCGTCGATGTCCTCGCGATTGTTCGAGTGCATCAGCAGCATGCGCCCGATCTTTTCCTTCTTGTCCTTCACCGAGTTGAGGACGCTGCCCTTCGACAGCTTGCCCGAATAGATGCGCGTGAAGGTAAGCGACCCCACGAACGGGTCATTCATGATCTTGAACGCCAGTGCAGAGAACGGCTCGTCGTCCGAGGACGGGCGCGTCTGTTCTTCGTCGCTGTCCGGCAGAACACCCTTGATCGGCGGAACATCGACCGGCGAGGGCATGTAGTCGACCACCGCATCGAGCAGCGGCTGGACGCCCTTGTTCTTGAATGCGCTGCCGCACAGCACGGGAACGAACGCGCGCTCCATGGTGCCCTTGCGGATCAGCCGCTTGAGCGTCGCGGCGTCGGGTTCGTTGCCTTCGAGATACTGTTCCATGACGTCGTCGTCCTGCTCGACGACGGTCTCGATCAGCTTCTCGCGATATTCGGCGGCCTTGTCCTTCAGGTCGTCGGGAATTTCAACATAGTTGAATTCCGCGCCGAGCCCCTCGGACTCCCACACGATCGCGCGGTCGTTGACGAGATCGACCACGCCCTGAAGGTCGCTCTCCGCACCGATCGGCAGGTAAAGGACCAGCGGGGTTGCGCCGAGGCGGTCGATGATGCTCTGCACGCAGTAATAGAAGTCGGCGCCGGTGCGGTCGAGTTTGTTGATGAAGCACATGCGCGGTACGCCGTACTTGTCGGCCTGGCGCCATACGGTTTCGGACTGCGGCTCCACACCAGCGACACCGTCGAACACCGCGACCGCGCCGTCGAGCACGCGAAGGCTGCGCTCCACCTCGATGGTGAAGTCGACGTGACCGGGAGTGTCGATGATGTTGATGCGGTGCTTGGGACCTTCGCCGTCCTCGGCCGACCAGAACGTGGTGGTCGCGGCGGAGGTGATGGTGATCCCGCGCTCCTGCTCCTGCTCCATCCAGTCCATCGTCGCGGCGCCATCGTGCACCTCGCCGATCTTGTAGGACTTCCCGGTGTAGTACAGGATGCGTTCGGTCGTGGTGGTCTTGCCGGCATCGATGTGCGCCATGATGCCGATATTGCGATAACGCTCCAGCGGATAATCGCGGGCCATGTGATAATTCCTCGTGAGAGTTCGGGGGCTGCCGTTCGACCGGCGGGCGTTCGAACGGCTGTCGTTCGGGGCCACCCCCATATAGTTAGCAATGTTGCAGCGGGAAGACCGTCACTGCGGCCCTCCCGCAAGAGCCTACCAGCGGTAGTGCGAGAAGGCGCGGTTCGCGTCCGCCATGCGGTGCGTGTCCTCGCGCTTCTTCACCGCGTTGCCGCGATTGTTGGCGGCATCCATCAGCTCGCCCGAAAGGCGCGCGCTCATGGTCGTTTCCGGACGGCCGCGCGCGGCCGAGATCAGCCAGCGGATCGCCAGCGCCTGCGCACGCTCGGGCCGCACTTCGACGGGCACCTGGTAGGTCGCACCGCCGACGCGGCGACTGCGCACCTCGACCTGCGGCTTGATGTTGTTGAGCGCATCGTGGAACACCTGCACCGGATCGGTTTTCGCCTTGGTCTCGACGGTGTCGAACGCGGAATAGACGATCCCCTCGGCGACGGCCTTCTTACCATCGAGCATCAGGTTGTTCATGAACTTCGAGAGCACCTGATCTCCGAACTTGGGATCGGGCAGGATTTCCCGCTTATCGGGACGACGACGACGTGACATATTTCTAAACTCCTTCGGAGTGGCCGCTCACATTGCCAAGAGAATTTGGCGTGACCGGCCTTGCTGTGCCAGCCCTCTCCACCGCCCTTCCACCCGGACATCGTATCCTCAAGGGTGGAAGGGCGGGGGAGAGGGCTGGCCGGGCACCAAGCTTCAGGCGGATGCCTGAAGCGCACCCCGGATTACTTCGGCCGCTTGGCCCCGTACTTCGAACGCGACTGCTTGCGGTCCTTGACCCCTTGGGTGTCGAGCACGCCGCGCAGCACGTGGTAGCGAACGCCCGGAAGGTCGCGCACACGCCCGCCGCGGATCAGCACGACGGAGTGCTCCTGCAGGTTGTGCCCTTCGCCCGGGATATAGGAGATGACTTCGCGCTGGTTCGTCAGGCGCACCTTGGCGACCTTGCGCAGCGCGGAGTTCGGCTTCTTCGGCGTCGTGGTATAGACGCGCGTGCAGACGCCGCGCTTCTGCGGGTTCTGCTCCATCGCAGGGACCTTGGACTTGGCCTTCTGCGGGGTGCGGCCCTTGCGGACCAGCTGGTTGATCGTCGGCATTCGGTTCTCTTTTCGTTTGCGGTTTCGCGTCTCGGAATGACCCGTTCACACGCGGCGAACGCAGGCAGGCTCCGACCCTTCACCAGTTTGGCGACAGGCGATGCGGACAAGGGAAGGAGGATTGGCCGGCCAGGTCGCCACCCCGGCGAAGGCCGGGATCTCCCCCACCGGCAAGACGCCGGTTGCGAGGGCTGCACTCTGACGAGCCTGAAACGCTCCACCCAATCCGGCTTGCCAGCCACCGGGTTACTCTGACGGCGGCCCCGCAAGGCGGGACGAACCGGCAATGTTCAGCTCTATGGTTCGAGGAAGCGCATGCGCGTAAGCAGGCACGAACCCCGGATGGAGGCGCGCTTAGTTGGATTTGGGGGTGGGGTCAAGGAATAGCTTTCCGAGGATAACACAACGCGATGCAATTGCATCCGGTCAGAAGACAGACCAACATTCTTCCGCTAAGAGGGAAGTGTCTATGGAGCTTACGATCTATGACGTCGAACATGGCGCGTGCGCCCTTATCCGTTCAAGAGATACTGGCCGCCTAGCACTGATAGATTGCGGCCATAATGGCTACACAGGATGGAACCCCGCTGATCACATTCGGAGCAGATACGGTCGCGATACGCTCGACTATCTTGCGATCACGAATACCGATCAAGACCACTACTCCAATTTATCCAAATTTCTTCAAGTAATTCACCCTCAGGTCTTGTTATCGAACCCGTTAGTCCCTGCTGAGAAGTTTGCGGAAATGAAACGATGGAATGGGCCGCTTTCTGGTGACGCACAAGCTTATTTCCAAATGAGGAAAAGCTATACCGCGCCGGTGAGAGTAGGATTCGATTCCGGAATGGGCGGCGTCAAAGAATTCTCTTATTTTAACTCTCCTGATGATTTTGACGATTTCAACAACCTAAGCTTAGCAATATTCATCAGCTACCGGGATTTCATGATTTTGTTTCCTGGTGACCTTGAACGTCCGGGCTGGCTAAAGCTTTTGGAAGACGAATCCTTCCGCTCCCTATTGAGACGAACTACTGTTCTAGTCGCGCCACACCACGGAAGGATCAATCAGAATTATTGCGAAGAGATTTTCGACTTCTTAAGCCCGGAACTCGTAGTAATTTCTGATAAGCCAATTGTTCACGAGACGCAGGTCAAATCGGCCAGCGAGTATCGGAAGCACGTGCGAGAGCCTGGTATTTTTTCTAGAGCAACCGGAGACTATAGAAAGGTCTTAACAACGCGTCGTGAC
>JBARZK010000145.1:0-10254 GCA_049649965.1 Erythrobacter sp. | reverse complement strand
GCGCTAGGCGGCGCGGCGTGGACCAGACGGTGATGTCGCCCGGCGCCGCGTCCGCGGCTTCGAGTTCGCGGCGGAACAGCTTTTCGAGTTCGGCGCGCGCGCCTGCCTGCATACGGGCAGGGATTTCCTCGCAGCGCAGTTCGAGCAGGAAATCGGCCATCAGACGAGGCTCCAGCCCGGATAATTCTCGGCCCAGCGCGGTGCCATCATCTGCGCGTATTTCTCGCAGGACGACCGCGCCAGGTCGCGCACGCGCCCCATGTAGCTCGCGCGTTCCTGCACGCTGATGACGCCGCGCGCCTGCAACAGGTTGAAGATGTGGCTGGCGTCGACCGCTTGCTCATAGGCGGCGATGGGCACGTCGTTGTCGAGCGCGTTGCGGCACTCCGCCTCGGCCTTGGCGAACAGGTCGAACAGGCCGTCGGTATCGGCGACCTCGAAGTTCCATTTCGACATTTGCCGCTCGTTTTCGAGAAAGACGTCGCCATAGGACACGCCCCGCCCGTTGAAATCGAGATCATAGACGCTGTCGACGCCCTGGATGTACATCGCCAGCCGCTCCAGCCCGTAAGTCAGCTCGCCCGCAACCGGCTTGCAGTCGAAGCCGCCCATCTGCTGGAAATAGGTGAACTGGGTGACTTCCATCCCGTCGCACCAGACTTCCCAGCCAAGGCCCCAGGCGCCCAAAGTGGGCGATTCCCAGTCATCCTCGACGAAGCGGATGTCGTGGCGCAGCGGGTCGATCCCGATGGCGCGCAGGCTTTCGAGGTAGAGCTCCTGGATGTCGCCCGGCGAAGGCTTCAGGATGACCTGGTACTGGTAGTAATGCTGGAGCCGGTTGGGGTTTTCGCCATAGCGACCGTCGGTCGGGCGGCGGCAAGGCTGGACGAAAGCGGCGTTCCAAGGCTCGGGGCCGAGGGCGCGCAGGGTCGTCGCGGTGTGAAACGTCCCTGCCCCCATCCGCATGTCGTACGGTTGCAGGATCACGCAGCCTGCCGCAGCCCAGAAATCGTGCAGCGTCAGGATCATGTCCTGGAAAGACCGCGTCGAATCGCGTCTGGGCAAGGCTGTGTCCGAGGCCGGATCGAGCGGCGGAGGGGCGGCGGAACTCATGGAAGCGGGCCATGGCTCAAGGGGGTTTCGCGGTCAACTGGACGGATGCTCAAGGAGTACAGAAGAGGGTCTCAAAGAGACCGACAGGGGCCAGAGCACGCCCGGACAAAGCACCAGTGGCGGCAGATCGGTTGTCTCGTCATCGGCGCGCTCGCGGGCGGGATCAGTTAAGCGCCGATCCCCGCGAAAATTGCCCCGCGTTCAACAACCTGTCATCGATCGACCCTAAATCTCTTCCCCGAAAGGAAAACACGATGAAACTTGCATACCTTCTGACTGCCTCGAGTGCGGCCATTGCGCTGTTCGCAGGCAGCCCCGCCGTCGCCCAGGTGGAAGCCGAAGCGCAGGCCGAAGCCGCAGAGCCGATGGCCGAGATGGTCGAACTGCCCGCCGGCCCCGAGGGCCCGGCCCTGTGGAAGGTCGCGGACGAGGACACCACCATCTACCTGTTCGGCACGATCCATATCCTGCCCGACGAGGTGCAATGGTACGACGCCGAGATCGCCGAGGCGCTCACCAGTTCCGACACCATCGTGACCGAGCTCAAGATGGACCCCGAAAGCGAGCGCCAGCTGCAGCAGGTCGGCATGCAGATGGGCATGTACCAGGACGGCACCACGCTGCGTTCGGTGCTGAGCGAGGAACAGACCGCCACCTACGAAGCCGCGCTGGCAGGGCTTGGCGCGCCGCCCGCCGCGTTCGACGCTTTCGAACCGTGGATGGCCGGGCTGACCATCACCATCCTGCCGCTGATGCAGCAAGGCTACGACCTCGAAGCGGGCGTCGACAAGGTGCTGCTGGGCAAGGCCGAAGGTTTGAACGCCGACGCGCTCGAAACGGCGGAATACCAGCTCGGCCTGTTCGACACCCTGCCGCAGGACAAGCAGGTCGCCTACCTGATGGAAGCGGTCGAAGCGATCCCGGAGGTCAAGACCTCTATCGACGCGATGGTCGCCGAATGGGTCGAGGGCGACGCGGATGGGCTCGCAGAGCTCATCAACGAGGACCTGGGCGATGCCGACCTTGCCGAGGCGCTGCTCTATACCCGCAATGCCAATTGGGCGGAGTGGATCGAGACGCGGCTCGATACGCCGGGCACCGTGTTCATGGCGGTGGGCGCAGGCCACCTTGCAGGCGAGCGCAGCGTGCAGGCCTACCTTGCCGAGCGCGATATCGAGACGACGCGCGTCCAGTAGGAGACACCCGGAAAGCTCGGGGCGGCCGCGATGCCGCCCCGGCATTCCGCTTGCCAAATCGCGCGCGGCCCCGTAAGGGCCCGCGCTTCGGCGCTCTGGTCATCCCTGGAGGCGGCGCGCCGGGTCTCCGCCCAAACGGGCGACTTATCTCAAACACGCATTCGAAAGGCACGTAATCATGAGCGACGCTCTCACGCTGCCGGCCGAACGCCGCGAACGGGCCGGCAAGGGAGCCGCCCGAGCACTTCGCCGCGAAGGCCGGGTCCCCGCCGTTATCTACGGTGGCAAGGACGAACCGACTCCGATCCATGTCGAGGAAAAGGAACTGCTCAAGCAGTTGATGACCGGCCACTTCATGAACTCGATCGTGCAGGTCAAGGTCGATGGCAAGGCCGTTCGCACCATTCCCAAGGACGTCGCGCTCGATCCCGTGTCCGACCGCCCGATCCACGCCGATTTCTTCCGCCTTTCGAAGGATTCGAAGATCGAGGTCGAGGTTCCGGTGGTCTTCCTCAACGAGGAAGAATCGCCCGGCCTCAAGAAGGGCGGCGTGCTCAATGTCGTTCGTCACGAGCTCGAACTGGTCTGCGAATCCGACAAGATCCCGGACGAGATCGAAATCGACCTCACCGGCAAGGAAGTGGGCGATTCGATCCACATCAGCGAAGTGACCCTGCCCGCCGGCAGCGAAAGCGCGATCACCGATCGCGACTTCACCATCGCCACGCTGGTCGCCCCGTCCGCCCTCAAGAAGGAAGAGGAAGAAGGCGACGACGAGGAGGAAATCCCCGCAGACGGTGTTGCCGCGACCGAACAGGGTCCGGACGACGATGCCGCGCAGGAACAGGAAGACAAGGCACCCGAGGGCGAATAACCTCTCTCGCGCCAAGCTATCGCCAAGGACGCCGGGCTGGGAAACCAGTCCGGCGTTTTGGTTTGCAGGACGCCATGTCGGGCACCCCGGCGCGCACAGGGAGCGAGTTCGTGAAACGGATCATGATCCTGGGACCATGCGGCAGCGGGAAATCGACTCTTGCCCTGCGTCTCGCCAGCTTGCTCGGCATAGCGCCCGTCCATCTCGATCAGCTGGCATTCGCGCCCGGTTGGGTGGAACGGAGTCAGGCCGACTGGCTGCCGGACCTGCAGCGCATCCTGGCGCTCGACACGTGGATCATCGATGGAAACGATGCGGGGACCATGCCGCTGCGCCTGGGCCGGGCGGACACGGTCGTGTTCCTCGACTTCCCGCCGATCCTGTGCCTCTGGCGGGTCGTGAAGCGTATCGTGGCGAACCGGGGGCGAACGCGTCCGGACATGGCACCCGGCTGCCCGGAGCGGCTCGATCTTTCCTTCTTGTACTACGTCGCCACGTGGAACCGGGGCCCGCGCCGACGGGTGGAAGAAAAGCTCCCACAGGCCAACCCCATGATCGTGCGCTTCGCCACCCCGCGGGCGCTGGAAGATTGGCTCCGCTCCCTCGCCGCGGGCTGAGACAATACGTTCGTATCCTTGCTCATGCAGGCGCAGGCTTTATGGGCAAGGCCATGCAGATCTGGACTGGCCTAGGTAATCCCGGACCGCGCTATGCGATGCACCGGCACAATGTCGGCTTCATGGCGCTCGACGTCATCGCCGACATGCACGATTTCGGTCCCGTCCAGAAAAAGTTCTCCGGCTGGGTGCAGGAAGGGCGCATCGGTAGCGACAAGGTTTTGCTGCTGAAGCCTGCGACCTTCATGAACGAAAGCGGCCGCAGCGTCGGGGAGGCGCTGCGCTTCTACAAGCTGGAGACCGACGCGCTCACCGTGTTCCACGACGAGCTCGACCTCGACCCGTTCAAGGTCAAGGTGAAGCAGGGCGGCGGCACGGCAGGGCACAACGGCCTGCGCTCGATCGACAAGCACCTCGGCCCCGATTTCCGCCGGATCCGTATCGGCATCGGACATCCCGGGCACAAGGACCGGGTCACCGGCCACGTCCTCGGCAATTACGCTAAGGCCGAGCAGGACGACCTCGCCGACATGCTGGGCGCCATCGCGGCGGAGGCCGAATGGCTGGCGGCGGGCGACGATCCGCGGTTCATGAACGACGTGGCGCTGCGCTTGCAGGGGTGAGCGCCGCCCTTTCGCAACCCTTCCCCGCCCCGCACGTTGGGCGAAGAGCATGAAAACCGAAATCCGCTCCAACTGGTCGCACGCCATCCTCGTCTGCAAGAAATGCAGCAAGAAGGCGAAGAAACGCGGCCTGCGCTTTGGCAAGGACGGCGACACCCTGCCCAAGGCGCTGAAGAAAGCGCTCGGCACGAAGAAGGGGCGCAAGGCCGCGCTGGGCCTCGTCGAGGTGTCGTGCCTCGATATCTGTCCCAAGAACGGCGTGGTGGTGGTCGACACGCGGACGCCCGGCCAGTGGCGGATCGTCGGGGCCGATGCCGACATGGACGAACTTGCCCGCCAGCTCGAAAGCGTGGAGAAGTAGGCGCGCCCCGCGCCACCCCGCCCCGCCCGCACCCCGGAGAAGACCCGCCATGCCCGATCTCAACCGCCGCACCCTCCTTGCCGGAGCCGCCGCCACCGCCGCCTTCGCCGCGACCGCCAGCTTCGCACAGGGCGACATGGTCGAGGCGACGCCCGACCTAGCGGGAAAGAGCGTGCTGATAACCGGCACGTCCTCCGGCTTCGGACGCCTGGGCGCGGAACATTACGCGCGGCTCGGGGCGAAGGTGTTCGCCACCATGCGCGGCCTCCCCCGGCCCGAGGCCGAGGAACTGCGCCAGCTTGCCCGCGACGAGAACCTCGACATCACCGTGATCGAGATCGACGTGCTGGACGATGCTCAGGTCGAGGCGGGCGTGGCCGAGGCGATGCGTCTTGCGGGCGGACCCATCGATGTGCTGGTCAACAATGCGGGGATCGGGCTGACCGGTCCGATCGAGGTGCAGGACATGGCTGCGACGCAGCTGATGTTCGACACCAACGTCTTCGGCCCGCACCGCATGGTGCGCGCGGTGCTGCCCGGCATGCGCGAGCGTGGCAGCGGCCTCGTCATCCCGATCTCGAGCCAGCTGGGCAAGGTCATCGTCCCGTTCTCGGGGCATTATTCGCCGACCAAGTTCGCGCTCGAGGCGATGAACCAGGCGCTCGCCTACGAACTGGTGCAGCACGGCATCGACGTGTCCATCATCCAGCCCGGCGGCTATCCGACGCAGATCTGGATCAACCGCAACGCCTACACCAACCGGTTGAAGGCGCGCGCGGAGGAAGAGCATCTGTCGGGCTATCCGCAAGTGGTCGAACGCATGGGGAACGAGGACGGCTCGGGCCGCAGCACCGATCCGATGGACGTGCCGCGCGCCATCGCCGCGTTGATCGCCATGCCCGCGGGCGCCCGCCCGCTGCGCGTTCCCGTTCACCCGGGCTCCAAGCCGCAGATCCCGATCAACGAGGTGATCGAGCGCACGCAGGTCGATTGGCTGGGCGACAGCGGCTACGGTCCCGCGATCCGCGCGGTGCACGGCGCCTGAGGCGGCTGAACGCGTGCGGCTGAACCAGGTCACCGTCGGCTGCACCGATTACGATGCGTCGGTCGCGTTCTACGCCGCGCTCGGCCTCACGCAGATCGTCGATGCCCCGCCCCGCTACGCCCGGTTCGAGACGCCGAGCGGCGAGACCTTCTCGATCCACCTGTGCGAGGACGTCCGCAATCCCGCCACCGTCGTCTATTTCGAGTGCGATGCGCTTGACGAAACGGTCGCGAGCCTCAAAGGCGCGGGCCTGAATTTCACATCCGACCCCGTCGACCAAAGCTGGGGCTGGCGCGAGGCGCGCCTGCGCGATCCCGCCGGGAACGAAATCTGCCTTTTCCGGGGCGGCGACAATCGCCGCTTCCCCCCGTGGCGGATCGACGGCCAGACCAAGGACCGATAAATGGGTTTCAAATGCGGTATCGTGGGGCTGCCGAATGTCGGCAAGTCCACGCTGTTCAACGCCCTTACCGAAACGCAGGCCGCGCAGGCCGCGAACTACCCCTTCTGCACGATCGAGCCCAATGTCGGCCAGGTCGCCGTCCCGGACGAACGGCTCGACAAGATCGCCGCCATCGCCAAGAGCGCGAAGGTCATCGCAACGCAATTGAGCTTCGTCGACATCGCCGGGCTCGTGAAAGGCGCGAGCGCGGGCGAAGGGCTGGGCAACCAGTTCCTCGGCAACATTCGCGAAGTCGATGCGATCGTCCATGTCCTGCGGTGCTTCGAGGACGACGACATCCAGCACGTCTCCAACACCGTCGATCCGATTACCGATGCCGAGGTGGTCGAGACCGAGCTGATGCTCGCCGACCTCGAAAGCCTCGAAAAGCGGGTGCCGAACGCGCAGAAACGTGCAACCGGCGGCGACAAGGAGGCAAAGGTGCTCGCCAGCGTGCTTGGGCAGGCGCTCGACCTGCTGCGCGACGGCAAGCCCGCGCGCCTGACCGAACCGAAGGACGACGAGGAGGCGAAGGCTTTCGCGCAGGCCCAGTTGCTGACGGCGAAGCCCGTCCTCTACGTCTGCAACGTCGCGGAAGACGAAGCCGCGACCGGCAACGCCATGAGCGAACGCGTGTTCGAAAAGGCGAAAGCCGAAGGCGCGCAGGCCGTCGTCGTCTCTGCCGCCATCGAGGCGGAACTGGTCGCGATGCCGCCGGAGGATCGCGCCGAGTACTTGGAATCGCTGGGTCTGGAGGAAAGCGGCCTCGCGAAAGTGATCCGCGCAGGCTACACCCTGCTCGGCCTCAACACCTTCTTCACCGCCGGGCCGAAGGAAACGCGCGCCTGGACTTTTCCGGCCGGCGCCAAGGCTCCGCAGGCCGCGGGCGAGATCCACACCGATTTCGAAAAGGGCTTCATCCGCGCCGAAACGATCGCCTTCGACGATTACATCACGCTGGGCGGCGAAGGCCCGGCGCGCGAAAAGGGCAAGTTGCGGCAGGAGGGCAAGGAATACCTCGTCCAGGACGGCGACGTCCTGCTGTTCAAGTTCAACGTTTGATAGCTTTCGTGGAACCCCCTGTGACTTGCATCCGTTGCACCCCAATCAGGGATTGACCGACGGCACCACGCCGGGCGGATCAAGAGGCAAAACAGGGGATCTCACGTGGTCGACAAGTCGGAAAAGTTCAATTGGCTCGTGCGCGTGGGGTATTTCAGCCGCGCCATCCTCTACACCATGCTCGGCCTCATCGCGCTGACCAGCGCGAGCGCAATTAGCGAAGGCACCAATGGCATATTCCGGGCGATCGAGGATTTCCCCGCCGGCACGTTCATCCTGTGGCTGATGGTCGTGGGACTGGCGTTCTACGGGATTTTCCGGCTGTGTTCGCTCCTGTTCGACATCGAGAACAACGGCTCCGACGCGAAGGGCTGGGGCAAGCGGATCGGCCATGCCGGTTCGGCCGTCGGCCACTTCGCGCTGGCCTGGTCGGCCTACAAGTTCGCAAGCAGCGAAGGGTCCGGCGGCGGCTCGGGTAGTGGCTCGGGCGGGGGCTCCGGCGGCGGCGGCGCGCAGGAAGCGGCCGCGGGCGTGCTCAGCGCCGATTTCGGTGGCACGGTCCTCGGCATCCTCGGCCTCATCTTCTTCATCGTTGCGGCCTTCCAGTTCAAGAAGGGCATCACCGGCGAATTCATGGCCCGCGTCTCCCCCGCGGCGCCGGATGCGACGCGCTGGCTTGGCGGTGCGGGCTTCTGCGCGCGCGGCGTGGTCTATGCCATCATCGGCTGGTCGCTGGTGCAGGCGGGCTTCATGTCGCAGGGCTCGAGCCAGGTGCGTTCGCTCGGCGATGCGCTGGCGGAGCTGGCCGGCCAGGGCTGGATATTCACCGTCACTGCGGTGGGCCTGCTGCTGTTCGGCATCTTCAGCCTGATCCTTGCCCGCTACCGGATCATTCCGGAGCTCGACAAGAGCGCTGGCGTGCCGCAGTTCCGGACCTGAACCCAATCTTGAAGATGGCGGTGAGGGGACGCATCTTGCTCGCATGAGCAAGACCGCCTCCCTCCACCGCATGGTGATGGACAAGCATGTCTGTCCCTACGGCATCAAGGCGAAGCACCTGCTGGAAAGCAAGGGCTTCGCCGTCGATGACCACCCCCTCACCTCGCGCGAGCAGACCGACGCTTTCAAGGAGAAGCACGACGTCTCCACGACGCCGCAGGTCTTCATCGGCGGGGAGCGGATCGGCGGCTACGACGCGCTGCGCAAGCATTTCGGCAAGGAAATAAAGGACGATAGCGAGACGAGCTATCGCCCCGTCCTCGCCGTGTTCGCCGTCGCGCTGGCGCTGGCGGTGTCGCTGTCCATCGCCCTGCTGGACGGGTTCAGCGTTCGCACGGCGGAATGGTTCGTCGCCTTTTCGATGGCGATGCTGGCGATGCTCAAGCTGCAGGATGTCGAGCAATTCTCGACCATGTTCGTCGGCTACGACCTGCTGGGCAGCAAGTTCGTCCCCTACGCCTATGCCTATCCGTATCTCGAGGCGCTGGCGGCGGTGCTGATGGCCGGGCGGCTGCTGCCGTGGATCTCGATCCCGGTCGCGGCCTTCATCGGCACAATCGGCGCAGCGAGCGTGTTCTACGCGGTCTATGTTCAGAAGCGCGAGATCAAGTGCGCCTGCGTGGGCGGCGGCAGCAACGTGCCGCTGGGTTTCGTTTCGCTGAGCGAAAACCTCGCGATGATGGGGATGGCCGCGTGGATGCTGGTGCGGAACCTGGGATAACCGGCGTGGGCTAGCCCCCCGCCCCGCACTCCACTCGCCCGCGCTGCTCGAAGACGATGCGATCGTACTGGTCGCGCACGGTCATGCCGCCGATATAATATGCGAGTTCAGGCCCCGCGGGCGTTTCCGACCGGGGATCGACGAACAGGTCGACCGTGTAGGTCTGGCCGGTAAAGCGGTCCGAAATGTCGTGCGGAAGCGGGTCGTTGGTCGGGGCGGGACTGAAGCGGACATTCTCGCCCCGCAGCCGCATGGCGCCGAGCGACGGGGTGGCAACGAACAGAACCTCGCGATGCGCCTCCCCGGCGACGACGCAGGTGAACGGGGCGATGCCGGTGAGTTCGAAGGTCTTGATCGGTTCGGGCGAGATTTCCTGCGCGGGGCCAAGCGCCCTTCGATTGATCTCGTTGTAATCGACCGTGCTTCGCCGGTCCTCGCCCTGCGAACCGCATCCTGCGAGCAGAAGGGCCAAAAGGGGCAATGCGATCCGCATCAATGTCGCCCGAACAGCTTCTCGACGTCGTCCATCGAAAGCTTCACCCATGTGGGCCGGCCGTGATTGCACTGGCCCGATCGCGGGGTCGCTTCCATTTCGCGTAGCAGCGCGTTCATCTCCGCGACGTTGAGCGTGCGCCCTGCCCGCACCGATCCGTGGCAGGCCATGGTCGCCAGCACGTAGTCGAGCTTTTCGGACAGGAGCAGCGCGCCGCTGTCCTCGTTGCGGCCATGCTTGGCGATGTCGTCGGCGAGGTCGGTGAGGAGCTTGCGCGTATCGGCCCTGGCGATGGCGGCGGGGACGGCGCGGACCAGCATGGCGGCGGGGCCGAACCGCTCGACCTGCAGGCCATAGCGCGCAAGGCCTTCCGCCGCGTCTTCGAGCCGGTCGCAATCGGCTTCTTCCATTTCGACGACGTCGGGCACCAGCAGGGCCTGCGACCGGTGCGTCGCCTCCCCTGCCCCGTCACGCTTGAGCCGTTCAAGCACGAGGCGTTCGTGCGCGGCGTGCTGATCGACCAGCACCAGCCCATCGGCGCTTTCGGCGACGATATAGGTGTTCGCGACCTGCCCGCGCGCGATCCCGAGCGGATATTGCGTGGCGTCCTCGGGCAGCGGTTCGGCAGCTTCTGCGCGGCCATGGGGCATGGCGTCGCGCGCGGGCGCATCGCCCCATTCGGAGCGCGCTTCGGCCACGCCTGTACGC
>JBARZK010000144.1:0-7241 GCA_049649965.1 Erythrobacter sp. | reverse complement strand
AGGTGAAGCCGTCCGCGCTGGCGAGCCGTTCGATATGCGCAGGCGACAGCCCCGCGCGTTCACGCAGGTTGGCGACGTCGTGATACGGGCCGTTCTCCGCGCGTTCGGCGATCAGCTGCGCGGCCACGTGTTCGGGCAACCCGTCGATCTGGCGCAGGCCCATCCTTACGGCGATGTGGCGGTCGAGGCGGCCCGCGTCGTCTCCCTGCTCCCCGCCCTCGCTTATCTCTTCCAGCGTGCAGTCCCATTGCGAACAGTTCACATCCGCCGGCAGCACTTCGACCCCGTGCTCGCGCGCATCGCGCACGATCTGGGCCGGAGCGTAGAAGCCCATGGGCTGCGAATTGAGCAGCGCAGCCGCGAACGCACCGGGAAAATGGCATTTCAGCCAGCTCGAGACGTAGACGAGATGCGCAAAGCTGGCCGCGTGGCTTTCCGGGAAGCCGTATTCGCCGAAGCCCCGAATCTGGTTGAAACACCGCTGCGCGAACTCGCGATCGTAACCGCGATCCACCATCCGCTCGACCATCATGTCCTGCAATTCATCGACCATGCCGCGCGATCGGAACGTCGCCATCGCCTTGCGCAGCCGGTTCGCCTCCAGGCTCGAGAACTTCGCCGCGTCGAGCGCGATCTTCATCGCCTGTTCCTGGAAGATCGGGACGCCCAGCGTCCTTTCGAGGATGCTCGACAGCTCGTCCGGGGGGCCGTGCTTGGGTGAAGGCGCAGGGATCTGCACCGGCTCCGCCCCGCGCCTCCGCTTGAGGTAGGGATGCACCATGTCGCCCTGGATCGGGCCCGGCCGAACGATCGCGACCTGGATGACGAGATCGTAGAACTCGCGCGGGCGCAGGCGCGGCAGCATGTTCATCTGCGCCCGGCTTTCGACCTGGAACACGCCGAGCGAATCCCCCTTGCGCAGCATGGCGTAGGTTTCCGGATCCTCGCGCGGGACCGTCGCGAGGGTCAGCGGACGGTCGTGATGCGCCTCCAGCAAGTCGAGGCACTTCCTGATGCAGGTCAGCATCCCCAACGCCAGCACATCGACCTTCAGGATGCCGAGCGCATCGATATCGTCCTTGTCCCACTCGATGAAGCTGCGATCGAGCATGGCGCCGTTGCCGATCGGCACGGTCTCGGTCAGCGCGCCTTCGGTGAGGATGAAGCCGCCGACATGCTGTGACAGGTGTCGGGGCATCCCGATCATCTGCTGTGTGAGCGCCAGCACCCGTTTCAGGTGCGGGTCTGTCACGTTCAGACCCGTCTCTGCGGCATGTTTCTCGCTGATTTCGCGGCCCCACCCGCCCCACACCGTCTGGGCAAGGGAGGCGGTGACATCTTCCGACAATCCCATGGCCTTGCCGACTTCGCGGATCGCCATGCGCGGGCGGTAATGGATCACCGTCGCGGTCAAACCGGCGCGGTGGCGGCCGTATTTGCGATAGATGTACTGGATCACTTCCTCGCGCCGCTCATGCTCGAAATCGACGTCGATATCGGGCGGCTCCTTGCGGTCTTCGGAGATGAAGCGGTCGATCAGGAGCTGATGCTGCGCTGGATCGACCGAGGTGATGCCAAGGCAATAGCACACGGCGGAATTGGCCGCGCTGCCCCGCCCCTGGCACAGGATCGGCGGATTCGCTTCGTTCCGCGCGAAATCGACGATGTCCTTGATGGTCAGGAAATAGCGCGCCAGATCCATTCGGCCGATCAGCGCGAGCTCCTTGCGCAGCACCTCGCGCACATGTTCGGGAATGCCGCGGGGATAGCGCCACTCCGCGCCTTTCCAGGTTTCCACCTCGAGATAGGCCTGCGGGCCCATGTCGTCGGGATAGATCTCTTCCGGGTATTCGTAGGCCAGTTCCTCGAGGCTGAAATCGCAGGCATCGGCCACCTCGCGAGCCGCGGCAATCGCATGGGGCCAGCGATCGAACAGGTGGCACATTTCCTGCGGGGACTTGAGGTGCCGCTCGGCATTGGCGTGCAGCAGGTGCCCGGCCTCGGCCACCGTGATCTTGTGCGCGATCGCGGTCATCACGTCCTGTAGCGGCCGGCGTTCGGGCGCGTGATAATGCACGTCGTTGGTGGCGAGCAGCCTCAGGCCGTTGGTGCGCGCTAGTGAATCGAGCCTGTCGATGCGCGCCACGTCGCCGCCGCGATAGAGATAAGTGGCGGCGAGATGCCGGAGGGTGGGAAGCCGGCGCACGAGATGCGGGATAATCCGGGCAAAACCATCGCGAAATTCGACCGTTTCGCGGCGCTTTGTCTCACTTCCCGCCTTATCGTGTCGCCCTCCATCCCCGGAAGGCTCGGCAACCGGAGGGTGCAGGGGGACGACGTTGCTCTCGATCGCGATGGTGAAATGCGCCGCCAGGTCTTCCGGCGGGAGCAGGATCAGCTGCACGCCTTGCGAATGGTCGGCCAGCATGGCGAGGTCGATCTCGCATGCGCCCTTTTCCTGCCATTCCCCGCTCAACGTCCGCATCCGTCCCGCGCTGATCAGGCGGCACAGGCGACCGTAGGCGGCGCGATCCCTTGGATAGGCGAGGAAGGACAGTCCCTCGACCGTTTCGATCCGGCAGCCGATCACCGGGCGCAGCTTGAGCGTGTTCGCCTCGCCGTGGATGCGCACGACGCCCGCCATCGAGTTCGCATCGGCGATGCCGATCGCGTCGTACCCCAGCACGCGCGCGGTCATTGCGAGGTCTACCGCGTCCGATGCACCCCGCAGGAAACTGAAGCAGGAGACAAGACCCAGCTCGACGAACGGCGCGCGCGGCGGCGCGTCGATCAGGTCGGGATCGATCTCCAGCGTGCGCTTGTCGGGGGTAAGCGGCGCGTCGGGCATCTCACGCGGACAATTCCGCCACGCGTTCCTTCACGGCGGCAAGGTCCGCTTCGAACAGGGCCGCCTGCTTGTCGCGCGCATCGCCATCGAGCCGGAGCAGGTAGGACGGGTGAGCCGTCACCCACAGTTCGCTGCCGTCCTCCAGAGCGATAGGTTCGCCGCGCACCCTGGAAATGCTCACCGTCTTGCCCAGCATGCCGCGTGCGGCGCTGGCCCCCAGGGCAAGGATCACTTTCGGCTTCACGATCGCGCGTTCGGCCTCGATCCACCAGCGGCAGGTGTCGATCTCCTTCGCACCCGGGCTCTGGTGGATGCGCCGCTTGCCGCGCTGGACGTACTTGAAATGCTTGACCGTGTTCGTGACGTAGGTTTCGCGCCGCTCGATCCCGGCGCGTTCGAGATAGTCGTCGAGCAACTGGCCGGCCGGTCCGACGAAGGGTTTGCCGCGCCGATCCTCCTGATCCCCCGGCTGCTCGCCAACGATCATCAGTGCAGCCTCTTTCGGCCCTTCCCCCATGACGGCCTGGTTATCGAGTTCGCCGATCGGGCACTTGCGGCACTGGTGGATCGCCTTGTCGATCGCTTCGAGCGTTTCGGGCCGCTCATCGAATTCCAGCGTACCTGCGCTCACCATACCCGCTTCCCTTGCCTGCGCCCCGGCGATCAGCTCGGGAATGAGCTCGGCCTCGGGCATGTTCTTCCAGTATTTCCGGGGCATCTCGGACAACATGGCCCCAACTTTCAAACGCGCGGGATTGAAAATGGATGCGTAATAGGACTTCCACAGGTCCTCGACCGGGTCGCCCTCCGGCGCATCGGATCGGCGCGCGGGCCCGCTTTCGCGCATGGTCTGTCCGTCCCAGTGGATGCAGCCCCTGGGGGTCAGGATCGACCAGTTCATGTTGGCGAAGCGGCGCATGAAAAACCCCGCATTGGCGCGCACGATATGGTGCTCGGGCTCGAACCACGCGACGTAGTGCTCGCCACCGGCCCCATCCTCGACCTGGCGGAAGCGGACGAAGGCGTGCATCTTGTGACTGTCGCGCCGCACCGCCTTGTCGAGTTCCTCGATGCGGCGCACGTCCCCGTCGGCCTTGTCCTCCATGCCGCGCGGGTTCGACTGGAGCCGCCACAGGACACGGTACAGCAGGGCGAAGCGTTCGGGATCGGAGTGGAGCGCGGCATTACGGGCGAGCTGCATGAAACGCCTGCTCGCCCGCACGGGCCGCGCATTCTCGTCCGGCACCGGAAAGCGCCGCTCCCCGTGCGCGAACAGGTCCCCCGAACCGCCCGGCTCGACCCACGCGACGCGATCGGGTGGAACGTCGCACTGGACGAGGGATCGCGCCCGCTCGCGCCAGAAGGCAAAATCGTCCGGCTCGGGCAATTGCACCACGTAATAGCTACCGAGCTTCACGCCCTGAAGATCGCGCTGCGTGCGTGCCATCAGAACAGTTCCAGCTGTTCCTGTTTCGGCGCGAGCAGCGCGCGCAGGTCGGCGCGGTCGGTCAGGGTCGTGGGACGCCAGTCCACCGTAACGATGAACGGGCGGACCTTCGAAACCGATTGCGTGAGTTTCGCCACATCGTCGAGCCGAAGCGTCCGGTGTCGCCGCGCCGCGAGAATGCGCGCCACCGAAGTCGTGCCGAGGCCCGGCACCCGCAGCAATTGCTCCTTTGTCGCGCGGTTCACATCGACAGGGAAGGATTCGCGAAACTTCAGCGCCCAGGCGAGTTTGGGATCGATGTCGAGCGGCAGGTTTCCATCCGCTTCGGTCGCCTGCTGCACCTCCTTGGGCGCGAAACCGTAGAACCGCATCAGCCAGTCCGACTGGTAGAGCCGGTGTTCGCGCATCAGCGGCGGGCGCTGCAATGGCAGCACGGCGGAGGCGTCGGGTATGGGAGAGAAGGCGCTGTAATAGACCCGGCGCAGGCCGAAGGAGCCATACAGGCGGCTCGCCTTGCCCATGATGTCGGCATCGCTCGCACTGTCGGCGCCGACGATCATCTGCGTGGATTGGCCGGCCGGGGCGAAACGCGGTGCATGCTTGAAGCGCTTGCGCTCGTCCTTCGCCTGCGAGATGCGCGCCTTGGTGTTGTCCATCGCGCCTTCGATCTGGCGCTCGTCCTTGTCCGGGGCGAGGCGGGTCAGGCCGCTGGTGGTCGGCAGCTCGACATTGATCGATACCCGATCGGCATAGAGCCCCGCCTGGTGGATCAGCTCCGGGTCGGCTTCGGGAATGGTCTTGAGATGGATGTAGCCGCGAAAGTCGTATTCTTCGCGCAAGATACGCGCGGTTTCGACCAATTGCTCCATCGTATGGTTAGAGCTCTTGATGATGCCCGAGGAAAGGAACAGTCCCTCGATATAGTTTCGCCGATAGAAGTTGAGCGTGAGGTCGGCGACTTCCTGCGGCGTGAAGCGTGCGCGCGCGACGTTCGAGCTCTTCCGGTTGATGCAGTAGTGACAATCGAAGATGCAGTGGTTGGTCAGCAAGACCTTCAACAGCGAGATGCAGCGACCATCGGGGGCATAGGCATGGCAGATGCCCATCCCCTCGGTCGAACCGATGCCCTTTCCACCGAGCGAATTCTTCTTGGACGTGCCGGAGGATGCGCACGAGGCATCGTATTTCGCGGCATCGGCGAGAATCTCGAGCTTTTGCTGTAGCGTTTGCTGGGTCATGGGAACACCTTTCCGTGTTCTTTATATGTTCCCCTCCTCTTTCGCAAATGCAAAAGCCTCTGCGCGTCCCCCGAACGTCTCGAACGAGGGAACACGCAGATAGGTTCAAACGAAGATTTTTCCAGGGTTTATCGGCGCGGACTGCCTGTTGCCGACGTGCGGCCCGTCAGGTCCGGTCCGCCCCGATCAGGTGCCGTGCACCGAGCACAGGTGATCGAGGACCGCCGGATGCATTTCTCCTTCGAAGGAGATGCCGGCCTGGTGCCGTTCGACCCACACGACCTTGCCCAATGGGGCATAGATTTCGCCGATCTTCATCGTGACCCGGTCCCCGACTTCCGCGAAGCCGGCCCCGGCGCGAACCTTGCAGCCGGTTTCGGAGATGTCGATGACGTGCGCAAAGACGACCCGCGTGTTCAAGCGGCTCTTGACCATCAGGTTCAGCGGTCGGCGCGGCGCTGCACGAAAGTCTGCTTGTGCGTTCATGATCGTACAGATGGCACGAAAGCGTAAAGTCTTCTTTAGCAAGGCGGTCTTTAGTTAAAGGGTCAGGCACAAATGCCCTGAAGATACCAATCCGGCAGACCTCCACGTCCATCGCCGGCAAGCCCGTGGCGGTATATCCAGTAGCGCCGCCCGTCGGCATCCTCGATCCGGTAGTAGTCACGCAGGCGCGTGGTCGATTTCTGCCGCCACCATTCGGGCGCGATCCGCTCCGGTCCTTCCACCCGAACGACCTCGCGGACTTCGCCGCGCCAGCGAAAGCGCTGCGGATGCCCGTCGGGCGACGCATACAGCACCGCGATCCGCTCCGCCCGGTCCAGCAGTTTCAGCGGCCGGGCATGGAATTCGAGCATGCCTTGGGAAACCGGCGGCGCATCGAGCGGGCGCTGCCAGCGCACCGCGCGTTCGGGCAGGTGGCTGGCATGGGGCACCGGGCGGCTGACCGCCTTGTCGCCGAGCCGCACCGTCAGCCGGTCGATACAGGCGGCGAGCGAAATGCCATGCCGCTCCGCCGCTTCTTCGACATCGCCCTGCCGGGCGCCGAGCGACTCGGCCCAACTGGCGCGCAGCCGCACCGTCTCTATCCCGAAACCTGCATCCACATCGTCGAGCCGATCGCCGAACAGCCTGACGATATGCCCGGGTTCACGCGTGGCAGACGCCAGTTCGAGCCGTCGCACGATCACTTCGCCATCGACCCGCCACAGGCCCAGCTCCAGGCGCCGGGCACCCTCTCCGCGCGCTTCGAGCGTACGCGCCATGTCGGCGGCAAGGTCCTCCAGCACCCGGTCGAGCAGCGAGCGGTGACGGATCGGCTCCAGCAGCCGGCGCTGGACCATCGGGGCTTCGTGCGGGACGATCGGAAGCAAGGGTTCCGGCACCCGGCCGAGCAACTGGTCGAGCCGGACCAGCGGATTGGCGGCGGGAGACTTGCGGTTGCGAAACCGGCGGTGCAGCGCGTCGCGTCCCGATGCCTCGTCGCTGGCATCCCCTTCGTCCCGGGCGCCGGCGGTGACCCCGGCAAGCTCGCCCAGACGCTTCAACCCCAGGCGCCGCAGCACGGTCAGCACGTCGGCGTCGAGCCGCAGCGCCGCTACCGGCAAGTCGGCAAGGCGGCGGATCGCATCTTCATCCGCCGACAATATCGAACGAGGCGCTTCGTAATGCGCCAGCGCCCACGCCGCCCCGGCCGTGGGCGCAATGG
>JBARZK010000143.1:0-5385 GCA_049649965.1 Erythrobacter sp. | reverse complement strand
GCGTGGGAAACGCGACGACCCGGCTCGCGCCGGTGCCGGACCCTTGGCTCATCGCTCTTCGGTTCCGCTCTTCTTGATTTGGTCGAAGGGCATCTGTTCAGGCGCGCGCGTCGCCTCTGCCCTCAATTCAGCCATCTCCGCGCGCAGGGCGGCCATCTCGGTCTCCAGCTTCTCGATGCAGTCGACGCGGTTGCCCTCGCTGTCCTCGCACGGCGCGCCGTAGGGGATGAATTCCTTGATCCATTCCTCCGCCGGGACCAGCGTCGAACGCGCCTTGAACCCGACCATCGTCGCGCCCGCCGGCACGTCCTCCATCACGACCGCATTCGCGCCCACGCGCGCCCGCTCGCCTACCGTGATCGGCCCGATGATCTGCGCGCCCGAGCCGATGATGACGTTGTCGTGCAAGGTGGGGTGCCGCTTTCCCGCCTGCCCGTTGGTCGGATTGGTCCCGCCCAGCGTCACGCACTGATAGATGGTCACGTTGTCGCCAATCTCGGCGGTTTCCCCGATGACGGTGAACCCATGGTCGATGAAGAAATTGCGCCCGATGGTCGCGCCCGGGTGGATGTCTATCGCGGTGATCAAACGGCTGAAATGGTTGATGAAGCGGGCAAGGAAGAACAGCTTCGCATCGAACAGCCAGTGCGCCACGCGGTGCAGGCCGAGCGCGAGGACACCGGGATAAAGCAGGATTTCCCAGCGCGAACGCGGAGCCGGGTCGCGCGCCCTGACCGAGTCAAGGTAGCTGGTCAGCCTCTCGAACATCGCGCAATCCTTTCACCAAATCCGTCGTAATGCAAACTGGTCCCGCGCAACGCGCCGGTTACAGCAGCCGTCCCTGCTCCGGCCCCTCTATCGCCTCGAGCGCGGCGCGCCAGACCGACATGGTAGCAGGGACCGCCCGTTCAAGGCTGATGCGGTCGATCTCGGCGACAAGCCGTTCGATCGCGGCGAAGCTGCGCGGGGTGCGCGGGACGAGGTAATCCGCCGCTCCGGGCGCAAGCGTAAGGCCGCGCTGCTGCGCATGCGCCTCTATCAGGGAAGCGGCCATGTCGTCGTCCGGCTCCCCGATCGCCAGTTGCAGCGATCCGCCAAGGCGCGAGCGCAGGTCGGGCAGCGCGATGTCCCACGGCTGCCGCCCCGCAATCAGCAACAGCTTGCGGCCCGCCTCGGAGCCGCCCTGCTGCACGGCATTCCAGCGGTGGAACACCTGCGCTTCTTCCAGCGCGTCCGCATCGTCGAGAACCGCGATGTCCTGTGCGCTCGCCCATCGGCCGAGCAGCGATTTGCCCGAACGCGGCGGCCCGGTAAGGACGGCGGTGTTGTAGGGCCAGCTTTCGGGCGATTGCAGCGCGTCGAGCGCTCGCGCATTCGCATCGCCCACCACGATCCTTTCCGGATCGCCCGCCGCAGCGGAGCCCAGCGGAAGCGCGATCTGCGATGGATTCGGGGGAGAACCGGAAGGGGCCATCGGCGGCGCGCCCGTCGCCGGTCAGCGAGAGATCGAGAGCGCTTCCGCCCCCTCGCGAACGGTGAAGCCGCGTGCGCGCAGCGCCGCAGCCAGCGCCGCGAGATCGCCGCCGAAGCTCACCCGCATGACCGAAGTCCCCCCGATCGCGGTGCTGGTAACAGCCAGGCCTCGCACACCCGACGCCTGCCGCACGCCCGACAGTGCAGCGTCGAAGGCGTTTGCATCCGGCGTGCTGAACTGGACCGTGAAACTGCTGGCCTGCGCGGGCGCCTCGGTCGGCTCGGCGTCGGGCTGTTGCGGCTGTTCGGACGCGCTGTCCACGGCGGCGTCCCGCTCGGCAACGGCCTGAGAGCGCGCACGGGCCGCCCGACCGATCGCGATCAGCCGCGCGATCGCGGGATCGACTTCGCCGGACCCGCCTTCGCGCAGGGTCGGATCGGGTTGCAGCGTGCCGTCCTCAAGGGCGGTTTCGAAAATCGTGTCCATCCGGCGCACCGCGCTGGCAAGCATGGTCGGCAATTCGTCCGGTCCGCTCGCGGTCATCTCGAAACTGTCCAGCACGCGGCTGTCGGGGCCGTAGCGGGCGACGAAATTGCCGGTGATCGGGCCGCCGGGAAACTGGTGGTCCAGCCGCACGATCGGCACGAGGACATCGGCAGCACCGTACTGGTCCAGCGTCGTGCGCCACCACGCGCGGCTGCGGCGCCCCGCCTGGCCGTAGGTAAGGAGGAGCGAATCGCCGCCCGCACCGCTCGGCCGGACATAGTCGATCCGGCTGGTGCCCGGGTTGAACTCCGCCCATGCGCGCTGCCACGGGTTGCGAACCTCGAAGACGGTATAGGCCCCGGCGCTGACGGTCACCGGCAGCACCAGCATCGGGGCGGACCCCTGCTCCAGCGCGTCGCGGCCGAGGAAACGCCCGGCGCGCTGGCGGTCGAAGGTGACGCCGAGCGTCGCGACGTAGCGGCGCGGGCCGATCCGCTCACGCTCGATGATGATGGCGGAGACCAGGCCAGCAAGCTGTCCGTCGGAAATCGCCGGACCGTCAGCCTTTTCCCATGCGAGGCGCGGCGCCTGCTCCCAGGCCTCGGCCCGCGCTTCCTCGCCGCTGTCGGCGCGCACGTCGACCTCGATCCCGTCGATCTGGATATCCGCGTTCGATGCGGTCGGGGCAATGCCGCGATCCCCGCCGACCTGCGCCATCACCAGCGCGAAGCCGCCCGCCAGCAGGACAAGTGCGAGCGCCACCCCCGCCACCCAGCGCCAGAGAGGGGCGATGGACGGGACGAGGTCCGGCCTGCGATACGGCCTTGAGGGGAAGATGGAGGGCGCTGTCATTCGCGGGTAAAATTCTTCCACGCCCTTTGCCCAAAGCGAAGTGGAATTAAAAGCCCGAAAGGCTAAACACCCTGCGCATGACTTCAGACACGCCTTCCCCGAACCCGCCTGCGAGCGGGCAATACACCTACGAAGATGCCGGTGTGTCGATCGATGCGGGCAATGCTCTGGTCAAGGCGATCGCGCCGCTGGCCAAGGCGACCGCCCGCCCCGGCGCAACCAGCGAACTGGGCGGGTTCGGGGGATTCTTCGATCCGAAGGCGGCCGGTTTCACGGATCCGCTGCTGGTCGCGGCGAATGACGGTGTAGGCACCAAGCTCAAGCTCGCCATCGAACACGACCGGCACGAAGGCGTCGGCATCGACCTGGTGGCGATGTGCGTCAACGACCTGATCGTCCAGGGTGCCGAACCGCTGTTTTTCCTCGATTATTTCGCCACCGGAAAGCTGGAAGGCGGCATCGCGGAGCGGGTCGTGGCCAGCATCGCGCAAGGGTGCAGGCAGGCGGGGTGCGCGCTGATCGGCGGAGAGACGGCGGAGATGCCGGGAATGTATGCCGCCGGAGACTACGACCTCGCCGGCTTCTGCGTTGGCGCGGTCGAGCGCGGCGAACAACTGACCGGGGAGGCCGTCGCGCCGGGCGACGTTCTGCTGGGCCTTGCCAGTTCGGGCGTCCATTCGAACGGTTTCTCGCTGGTACGCCGCCTTGCCGCGGACCGCGACTGGGCGCTCGACCGGCCCGTTCCCGGCATGCCCGATCGCTCGCTGATCGACGCGCTGATCGAACCCACGCGCATCTACGTCGCCAGCCTGCTGCCACTGATCCGCGACGGGCTGGTCCACGGGCTGGCCCATATTACCGGTGGCGGCCTCCTTGAAAACGTGCCCCGCGTCCTGCCCAAGGGTGCTCATGCGCGGATCGATGCCAGCCGCTGGGAGCAGCCCGCGCTGATGGCGTTCCTGCAACAGCAGGGCAACATTACCCCTGTCGAACTGGCGCGGACGTTCAATTGCGGGGTCGGAATGGTGCTGGCGGTCGCGGACGCGGACATGGCGGGTGTCACGCAGCGCCTCGAAAACGCGGGCGAAACCGTGCACCGCATCGGCGACGTGGTTGCGGGCGAACGCGGCTGCACGGTGCGCGGCGACAGCGGAACCTGGGGCGCGAGCGAGGCATGGGAGGCGACCCATTCCGGCTGATCCGACAGCATCGCCCGCGAACGGCACGACCGACAAGACAAGGGTCGCGGTGTTCATTTCCGGCGCGGGATCGAACATGGCCGCGCTGCTCTATGCCAGCCGCCTGCCGGGCTCCCTGTACGAGATCGTGCTGGTCGCCAGCAACGTCGCGGGTGCAAGGGGCCTCGAACTGGCCGCGTTGGAGGGCGTGCCGACCTTCGCCCATTCGCATCGCGGCCACGCGCGCGAGACGCAGGATGGCGCGATGGAGGACGCTGCCCGCGCCGCCGATGCGCAGGTTATTGTTCTGGCAGGATATATGCGGATATTGTCGGACAGCTTCGTTCGCCGCTGGGAGGGCCGCATCCTCAACATCCATCCCTCGCTTTTGCCCGATTATCGCGGGCTCGACACCCATGCACGCGCGATCGATGCGGGCGAAAGCCATGCCGGGGCGAGCGTTCATCTCGTGACACCTGCCCTCGATGCCGGGCCGGTGCTCGCGCAGGCGCGGGTCGCCATTGCGCCCGGCGATACGCCGGAAAGTCTGGAAGCGCGGGTAAAGCTGGCCGAACACCAGCTATACCCGCACGCGCTGACGCAATTCCTTGCCGAGCGCGCCGACTCCGGGCCCGGTTGAGACGCATTTCATGACCGCGCCGGTCCGCCCTCACCCGCTCGCCCGATCCCGCGCTGCCGACCGGGCCGACCGCGCGCTGGCGAAGGCGTGGGACAAGGGGTGGCTTCCCGTCCCCCCGCTCGATGCCGCGACATTGTGGAACGAAGCGGTCCGATCGTACGGCGGAGATGCCCGCGCAGGCGAAACCGGCGGACGATCCCCCGCCGATGTCGCCGATTTCCGCGAGCGGCTCGACCGGTTGACCAAAGCCCTGGAAGGCGAAGCGGCGCTCAACTCGCTCGGCCGGGCGATGGCGCATGGCCAGCTCAAGCGCACGATCGTCAACCGGCTGCGGTTCGGCGCGCTGTGGGCGGACGAGCCCGATCTTGCACGCACGCGGATCGCGCCGCCGATCATCGTCGTGGGACACATGCGCTCTGGCACCACGCGCATTCACAAGCTGCTGGCCGCCGATCCCGCGCATTCCTTCACCCGCTATTGCGATGCCTACCACCCGCTGCCCGACCGGTTCGGCATCGACCGGGCCATGAGCGCGTTGGAGATTGCGGCACTCGGCGCGCTCAATCCCTGGTTGCAGACGATTCACCCGATGCGCGCGGGCGAGGTGGAGGAGGAGCTCGCATGGACCGCGGCCGCCCTGCATCATTCGATCTACGAATCGCAGTGGCACATCCCCTCCTACAGCGCGTGGAGCGAGGCGGCCGATCCCGCGCCGATCTATCGCGAGTTCGACCGAATCCTGCGCACCGATGCGG
>JBARZK010000142.1:0-15106 GCA_049649965.1 Erythrobacter sp. | reverse complement strand
CCTCATTGGCGACATGATGATGGCCTACGGCGCAAAGGCGCTCGACGGAGCCGTCGACGGCGCGCGTGCCGGACACGACGCGTTCGAGGATCTTGGCGACAGCGCGGCGCGCAAGGCGCGTTCGCTTCGCCGTGACGCGAACTATTTTGCCGGCAGCACCGCCGATAGTGCGCGCTACGCCTCGCTGCGTACCCGCCGCCGCGCCAATCGCGCGGTCCGCGACATCAAGGGCCGCTGAACGCACGCCGTCGACCGCGACCCGGAACCATCCGGGTTGCGGCGGCGGTGCGGCTTGGTAAGGGGCGCTGGATTACATCATCCACCCCTCGCCTAGGACCGACCCAATGGAAGAAACGACATCCTCCCAGCGCCTGCACCTCGTAATGGGCGGGCGCGTCAAGGATCCGCGCGGCCACGAATGGCAGGATCCCGAAAGCCTTCACGTAGTGGGCGTGTTCAGCTCATACGAGACGGCGGTCGATGCGTGGCGCACACAGGCGCAGCGCACGGTCGACGATGCGGAAATGAAATACGTCGTCGTCCACATTCACAAACTGCTGACCCCGGACCCATGATCCGCAGGGACATCGCAGGATGTCGCATCCGATACGCCAGTTTCGGGACGAGGACGCAAGCGCTCTCGTAGCACTCACCCAATCCGCCATTCGCGTGATCGGCGCGCGTGCCTATTCGCCCGATCAGGTCGAGGCATGGGCCGCGAAGCATGACGACCCGGCCCGGTTTCGGGCCCGCGCGGCTAATGGTGCGACGATCCTCGTCGCGAACGACGAAGCCGATCGTCCTATCGGCTACGCATTGCTGGAAGCGGCAGGCGACGGACGCGGCCATCTCGACATGCTGTACGGCCACCCGGACCACACGCGAAAAGGCCTTGCCGGTGCCCTGTTGGCCGAAGCCGAACGCGAAGCGCGCGCGCGGGGAATGCGCGCCGTGTTTACCGAAGCGAGCGAACTGGCACGCCCCGCATTCGAACGTGCGGGCTACGCGCTGCTAAACCGGCGCGACTTCAGCATCGAACACGCGGGAAAGAGCGTGCCGATCCACAATTACGCGATGGAAAAACGCCTGGCCTGAGCCGTCGCGGGAGCCTTTGCGCCCGCCAGACTCAGATGAACTCGATCTTGTCGACGAGGTAGAACTTGTCGCCCGACGGAACCGTAACCTCGATCTCGTCGCCCACTTCCTTGCCGATCATCCCCCGTGCGAGAGGCGAGGAATAGGAAATGCGCCCGTTGTTCGCGTCCGCTTCGGTCTGGCCGACGATCTGGTACTTCACCGGCTTGTCGTCTTCGTCGAGCAGGGTCACGGTTGCGCCGAAGATGATCTTGTCGCCCGAAAGCGTCTTTGGATCGATGATCTGCGCGCGGCTGACCTTGTCCTCGATATCGGAAATCTGAGCTTCGACCTGACCCTGGCGCTCTTTCGCGGCGTGATATTCGGCATTCTCCGAAAGATCGCCGTGCGCACGCGCTTCCTCGATCGCTTCGACGATCTTGGGCCGTTCGTCGCGCAGCGCCTTGAGATCCGTCGTCAGACGCTCATAGCCCTCCGCGAGCATCGGAACTTTTTCCATCGTAGCCATCCCATATCTTTCTTTTCGGCCGATCGTCCCGTTCCACTATGCCGATTTCGACTGTGCCGCGCGATTGACGCGGTCTCGAACCGGTGGGTTTTCGGGGAAAATCGGCGTGATTGCTCAGCTATAATAGTCTTGCAGCGACCGGACTTCAAGCTGGTCCGGCGCGATCGCCGCGATTGCCGCCGCCGCCGCGCGCGATGCAGCGGCCGTGGTATAATAAGGGACGTGTTTTTCCAGGGCCGCCTGGCGGATCGATTTGGAATCGAGCAGCGATTGCCAGCCCTCGGTCGTGTTGAAAATGAGGGCGATATCGCCGTCGATGATCCGATCGACGATGTGCGGCTGCCCTTCGGCCACCTTGTTCACCCGCTCGACGGAAAGACCCTGTTCGGCGAGATATTCCTGCGTTCCCGAGGTTGCGACGATCTTCAGCCCATGATCGATCAGCTGGCGCGCGGCCTTCACGATACCGGGCTTGTCGGAGTTCTTGACCGAAACGAACACGGTGCCCGAACGCGGCAGCGCCATCCCGGCGCCGATCTGCGACTTGAGGAAGGCCGCCTCGAACCCCTGGTCGATACCCATGACCTCTCCGGTCGACTTCATCTCGGGCGACAGGACCGGGTCCGCGCCGGGGAAGCGGGTGAAGGGGAACACCGCTTCCTTCACCGCCATGTAGGGCAGGTCGCGGCGGAACGGTTCGAATTCCGACAGCGGCTCGCCCGCCATAACCCGCGCTGCGATCTTCGCCACCGGCTGTCCGATCGCCTTCGCGACGAAGGGCACGGTGCGGCTGGCGCGCGGGTTCACCTCGATCAGGTAGACCTCCTCGCCCTCGCCCGTATCCTTGACCGCGAACTGCACGTTCATCAGGCCGCGCACACCCAGCGCCATCGCCAGTTCGGCGGTCTGCCGCTCCATTTCCGCGATGATCTCCGGACCCAGCGAATAGGGAGGAAGCGTGCAGGCGCTGTCGCCCGAATGCACGCCGGCTTCCTCGATATGCTGCATGACACCGGCGATGCGGACCTCGTGCCCGTCGCAAAGCGCGTCGACGTCGCATTCGACGGCATCGCGCAGATATTGGTCGACCAGCACCGGGCTGTCGCCCGAGACGTTGACCGCGGTGCGGATGTAGTCGTCCAGCTGCGCCTCGGAATCGACGATCTCCATCGCCCGCCCGCCAAGGACGAAGGACGGGCGCAGCAGCACGGGATAACCGATGCGAGAGGCGACGGCCGCGGCTTCGTCGCGGGTCTTGGCGATGCCATTGGTCGGCTGCTTGAGCTTGAGCTTGTTGACGAGGCGCGCGAAGCGTTCGCGGTCCTCGGCATGGTCGATGGCATCGGGAGACGTGCCGAGGATCGGGACGCCCGCCTGTTCGAGCGCTTCGGCCAGTTTCAGCGGGGTCTGGCCGCCGAACTGCACGATTACGCCAACAAGCTCGCCCGCTTGCCGCTCCACCCGCAGGATCTCGAGCACGTCCTCGATCGTCAGCGGCTCGAAATAGAGCCGGTCGGAAGTGTCGTAATCGGTCGAGACCGTTTCCGGGTTGCAATTGACCATGATGGTCTCGAACCCCTGCTCGGCGAGGGCGAAGCAGGCGTGGACGCAGCAATAGTCGAACTCGATCCCCTGCCCGATCCGGTTCGGTCCGCCGCCCAGGATGACGATCTTGCGCCGATCGCTGGGCATGGCCTCGTCCTCCGCCGCCCCGAAGCTGGGCGCTTCGTAGGTGGAGTACATGTAGGGCGTGATCGCCTCGAACTCGGCGGCGCAGCTGTCGATCCGCTTGAACACCGGCAGGACGCCCAGCTTATGGCGCAAGGTGCGCACCTCGTGTTCGTCCGTCGCGCCGGCCATGGCCTGCAAGGCGGTGTGAAGCAGGCCGGAACTTTTCGCCTGCGTTTCGGCAAGGCCGCCCGCGACGCCGACAGACCGGACCGCGAGCGTGGCGAGACGGCGGTCGGAAAAGCCCATCGCCTTCAACCGCCGCAAGGTCTGCGCATCGCGCGGCAGACCATCGGCCTGCACTTCGCGTTCGGCGGCAATGATCGCCTCGATCTGGCGCAGGAACCACGGATCGTAACCGGTCACGTTCTGGATGTCGGCAACGCTCAGCCCTTCGCGAAAGGCTTGCGCGACCTTGAGCAGACGGTCGGGCGTGCGGCGCGAGATCGCGGCGTTGATCACGTCCTTCGACACGCCCTCGAGCTCCGGCACCCGGTTGAACCCGTCCAGCCCCGTCTCGAGCCCCCTCAGCGCCTTTTGCAAGGATTCGGCGAAGTTGCGCCCGATCGCCATGACTTCGCCGACCGATTTCATCGCGGTCGAAAGCAGCGGTTCGGTGCCCTTGAACTTCTCGAAGGCGAACCGCGGAATCTTGGTGACGACGTAATCAATGGTCGGCTCGAAGCTGGCAGGCGTCGCACCGGTGATCTCGTTGGTGATCTCGTCGAGCGTGTAGCCGACCGCCAGCTTTGCCGCGACGCGGGCGATGGGAAAGCCGGTGGCCTTCGACGCCAGCGCCGATGAGCGCGAGACGCGCGGGTTCATCTCGATGACGATCAGGCGCCCGTCCTTCGGATTGACCGCGAATTGCACGTTCGATCCGCCCGTCTCCACCCCGATCTCGCGCAGCACCGCGATGCTGGCGGAGCGCATGATCTGGTATTCCTTGTCGGTCAGGGTCAGCGCCGGGGCGACGGTGATGGAATCGCCGGTATGCACGCCCATCGGATCGACGTTCTCGATGGCGCACACGATGATGGCGTTGTCGGCGCGGTCGCGCACGACTTCCATCTCGAACTCCTTCCAGCCCAGCAGCGATTCCTCGATGAGGACCTCGTTGGTGGGCGAAGCGTCGAGGCCGTCGCGCACGATGGTCTCGAATTCCTGCGTGTTGTAGGCGATCCCCCCGCCCGTCCCGCCGAGAGTGAAGCTGGGGCGGATGATGGCGGGCAGGCCGGTGCGTTCGAGGATTTCGCGCGCATCGTCGATCGACCTTGCGACCCCGCTGCGCGCGCTTTCCAGCCCGATCGCGTCCATCGCCTCGCGGAAACGCTGGCGGTTCTCGGCCTTGTCGATCGCGTCGGCCTTGGCCCCGATCATCTCCACGCCGTGCTCGGCCAGCACGCCCATCTCGTCGAGCTTCAGCGCGCAATTGAGCGCGGTCTGCCCGCCCATCGTCGGAAGCAGCGCGTCGGGCTTTTCCTTCGCGATGATCTTGGCGACGATCTCGGGCGTGATCGGCTCGATATAGGTCGCATCGGCGAATTCCGGATCGGTCATGATCGTCGCCGGATTGCTGTTGACGAGGATGACGCGATAGCCCTCCTCCTTCAGCGCCTTGATCGCCTGCGTGCCCGAATAGTCGAACTCGCAGGCCTGGCCGATGATGATCGGTCCGGCCCCGATGACGAGGATGGAGGAGATGTCGGTGCGTTTGGGCATTACTCGGGGATCTCGCTTGTGTCCGCGTCCACCGGACTGCCGGTCTGCATGGCGGCGGCCTCTATTTCGACGAGGCGCATGTTCGCCTCCTGGCGCTCGCACCCTTCCTTGGCAATCCGTTCGAACGGCTGGGCGATGCCACGCACGCGGTAGAAGGCGGGATCGTTGCCAAGGAAGAACGCGCCGTCCTCGTCGACCGGCTGCGTCTTGAAATCGGCGATCGCAGTGGAGGTCTCGTTGGTCGCCGCCCGGCCGCGCGAACCGGCCGTCTGGTCGGTGCCTTCGGTAACGAGGCCCTGTATCTCCTCGAGGTCCAACAGGGTGATGTCGTAGGTGTAGGTCGGCACGTAAAGCTCACGTGCCCCTGCCGCGACGTCGAGGTTGCGATCCCATTCGCCGAGCCGTTCGACACATTCGGCGATCGGCTCCGTACCCTCGCGCCAGTCGGGCGGATTGATGAGGTCGCAGGCCGGGAGGAATGCAAGTGCCACAATGGTGATCGCGACCTTGGCCATTTTCAGATCGGAGCCGTTCATCACAACCCTCCCACGAATTTCTCGAACAGATAGAAGCTATCCTGCGGCCCGGGCGATGCCTCCGGGTGGTACTGCACCCCGAACGCGCGCTTGCCTTTGACCGCGATACCGCAGTTCGAGCCGTCGAACAGGCTCACATGCGTCTGCTCTACGCCTTCGGGCAGGGTCTCGCCATCGACCGCGAAGCCGTGGTTCATGCTGGTGATCTCGACCAGACCGGTGCTTTCGCCCCACCCCTCCCCAACCCGCTGGACCGGATGGTTCGCGCCGCGGTGGCCCTGGTGCATCTTGGCGGTCTTCGCCCCCAGCGCCAGTCCGAGCAATTGGTGGCCGAGGCAGATGCCGAACAGCGGCACGTCGGCATCTAGCAGCGCCTTGATCACCGGCACGGCGTATTCGCCCGTCGCCGCCGGATCGCCCGGACCGTTCGACAGGAACACGCCGTCGGGTTTCAGAGCCATGATCTCGTCGAAGCTGCTGCGCCCGGGAACCACCGTCACCTTCGCCCCGGCGCGCACCAGAGTGCGGAAGATATTGTCCTTCGCCCCGAAGTCCATCGCAACCACGTGCGGACTGCTGGACGATGCCTCGCCATAGCCGAAGCCCATCTGCCACACGTTGCCGCGCCAGTCCTCGCTCGTTTGGCGGCTGACGTTCGGCACGAGGTCCAGCCCTTCCAGTCCCGACCATTCGGCTGCCTGCCGCTGCATCGCCGCGATGTCGAACGTGCCGTCGGGTGAATAGGCGATCACCGCGTTGGGTGCGCCGGCCATGCGGATGCGGCGGGTCAGCGCGCGGGTATCGACGCCCGACAGGCCGATCTTGCCGTTTGCGGCCATCCACTCGATGAATTCCTCGCGCGCACGGAAATTGGAATGCGGCGTCACTTCCTCGCGCACCACGCAGCCAAGGGCGCCCAGCCCCTTGCTCTCAACGTCCTCCTCGTTCGCGCCGACATTGCCGATGTGGGGGAAGGTGAAGGTGACGATCTGGCTGTCGTAGGAGGGATCGGTCATCACCTCCTGGTAGCCCGTCATCGCGGTGTTGAAGCACACTTCGCCTACCGCTTCGCCGATATGGCCGAAGCCCTTGCCCCAAATTACCGTTCCATCGCCCAGGACGAGGCACCCGCTCGCCCCCGGTGGTTGCGCAGGCGTGTCGGCGGAAGGGGCCATGGGGCGCTCCGTTTCGAGGTGGTTCGCAGCAATGTCGCTAAGACCCAGCGGCTAAACGGGGGGAGCGGGCGCGTCAACCTAGGCGCGGACGGTCCGATGGGTTAGAGCGGCGCAAAATCGTGAACCCATCCACAGGAAAAACGAATACCGCCATGATCCGCGACGACATCAAGGCCGCCACCATCACCGCGATGAAGGCAAAGGACAAGGAGCGGACCGCCACGCTTCGCCAGATCAGCGCCAAGATCAAGGACAGCGATATCGAGCAGCGCACGAACTCCAAGGAAATCCCGGACGACCAGCTTGTCACCGCCGTTCTGCAAAAAATGGCGAAGCAGCGGCGCGAATCGATAACCATGTACGTTGAGGGTAATCGTCAGGAACTGGCGGAACAGGAGCGCGCCGAACTCGCGGTAATCGAGGAATTCCTCCCCCGCATGATGAGCGAGGAGGAAACGCAAGCCGCGATCGAGAACGTGAAGGCAAGCATTGGCGCCGACAGCGTTAAGGATATGGGGCGGATCATGGCGGAACTGAAAGCCCGTCACGGCGCTGAAATGGACATGAGCCGCGCCAGCGCTCTGGTCAAAAACAGCTTCTAGGATGTGGTCATGAACCGTTTCGCATTCCATCGCTCGCTCGCCCCGGTCCTGCTGGGTGCATCGATCCTCACCCTCACCGCCTGCGATGACGGGGTGGACGAGGACGCCGCAGAGCTCGAGACCGCGACGACCGATGGCGAAGCGCAGGCGATGGCCCGGGCGATCGAGCCCATCGACTTCGCCGACCTGGAGCTCGGCACCCGGATTGCGGGGCCGCAGGGGACGGAGTTCAAGACCAGTTTATCGAACGATGCAGGGATATTCGCCGACATCACCTCCTATGTCGCCTGCCCTTCCGGGATGGAGGAATGCGATCCCGCCACCGCGCCCGAAGGCACGATCTACACCTATGTCCACATCGTCTATCCGGGCGAGGACATGGATCCCTCGACCGGCGCGGGCGACGGGCCCGACGACATGGACGTCGAGGCGGCGACCGCGTTCTTCATGGGCTCGCCCGCGCACGGCTTCATGGGCCACGCCGGGTTCTCGAAAGACGAAGCGGTGTCCGCCGCCGGCGAAGAATTGCAGGTGGCGATCACCTGCGACGAACAGGGCGCGCTCGCCTGGACGGTAAATGCCGGAGATGGCGGGGACCAGTGGGAGGATGCCGAGCCGCTTACCTTCTTCTGGCAATCGACCCTGCCGCCCGAAGGTCCGGCGGGTGTCTACCGTATCCGGGCAAACGACGTGGTCGCGTCCGGCGATGGCCCCTACCCCGCTGCCGATCCCGAAGCGATCAACGTGTGCCTCCATGGTGGACCGAACGCCCCACCCGTCAATCCGCGAGGCGACACGAACGATATCGCGATGGTGCAACGCTGACCGATAGCCCTTGATTGATCGCCGCGCCCGGCGCACCTTGCGACGATGGCGATCACCCCGCAATGGAAGGACGAGCTGCGCGCGCGCGTCACGCTTTCGGGCGTCATCATGCGCACGACCAAGCTGACCAAGGCGGGGCGGGAATGGAAGGCGTGCTGCCCCTTCCACGATGAAAACACACCCAGTTTCTACGTCAACGACCAGAAGCAGTTCTACCACTGCTTCGGCTGCGGCGCGCATGGCGACGTCATCAGCTGGATGACGGACCAGCGCGGGCTTTCCTTCATCGACGCGATCAAGGAACTGGCGAGCGAAGCCGGAATGGAGGTCCCCGCCCCCGATCCGGTCGCCGCGAAGAAGGCCGAGAAGCGCGCGGAACTGGTCGATGTGACGCTGGCCGCGCAGGAATGGTTCGCGGACAACCTGCGCACGTCGGGCGGAAGCGAGGCGATGGCCTATCTCGACCGGCGCGGGCTGAAACCCGAGACGTTGCGCGAATTCGGCTTCGGCTACGCGCCGGACAGCAAGCAGGCCCTTTCCCGGGCTTTGTCGCGCTTTGACGAGGGGATGCTGGTCGAAACGGGGATGCGGATCGAGACCGAGGACGGATCGCATTACGATCGCTTTCGCGACCGCATAACCCTGCCGATCCAGGATGCGCGCGGCCGCGTGATCGCTTTCGGCGGACGCATCCTGAAGGATCGGGACGGGGTCGCGAAATACCTCAATTCTCCCGATACGCCGTTGTTCGACAAGGGGCGCACGCTCTACAACCTCCACCGCGCTGCGACTGCTTCGCGCCAGAGCGGACGCGTCGTGGTGGTCGAAGGCTACATGGATGTCGTCGCGCTCGCACAGGCGGGCATCGGCGATGTCGTCGCGCCGCTCGGCACGGCGCTGACCGAGATGCAGCTGGAAATGCTGTGGCGCCTCGTCGAGACACCGGTGCTGTGTTTCGATGGCGACGCCGCGGGGCAACGCGCGGCGATGCGGGCGATCACGCGCGCCCTGCCGATGCTGGGGCCGATGCGCTCGCTCGCCATCGTTCGCCTTCCCGCGGGCATGGATCCCGACGATTTCGTCAATCGTGAAGGGGTCGATTCGATGGAAGCGCTGCTGTCGGGGGCAAAGAGCCTGCTCGATATGCTGTGGGACGTCGAACACGCGGCTCAGCCGCTTTCCACTCCCGAAGCGAAAGCGGGTCTGAAGGCGCGGCTGCTGGCGCACGTCGACACCATCGAGAATGCGGACGTGCGCGGCCTTTACCGGCGCGAACTGCTCGATCGCTTCTCCGCCTTCGCCTATCCGCCGCGCAAGCCATCGCAAGCGGGACGTGGCAAGGGCGCCGGGGGACCATGGCGCGGACCGCCACCCGGCCGTGCGGGGCTTTCTGCGTATGCGCGCGACGTGCTCGGCACAGCGATGGCGGGCGGTGCGCGCAATACCTTGCTGCTGGCGGTGCTGGCCGGGCTGGCCCGCCACCCGCGCGAAATAGCTGGCCATGCCGAGGCGCTCACCCGGCTCGCACAGGCCGACCCGAATGTCGCACCCCGAATCGAATCGCTGATAGAACTGTCCGAGACGCTTGATTCGAACGGACAAAGCGCCATATCGATGGACCAAGGCTGGCCTGCCGCACCGGGCAACCTCTCTTACGCCTTCCTCAGGGACGGCACGCCCCCCGGTGAAGCGCGCGAGGAACTGGCCGAAGCTGTGTCGTTGCTGGCGCAAAAGCCGGCGCTCGAAGCCGCAATGGCGGCAACGGTGGCAAGGTTCGACGACGATCCGGAAGGGTCGCTCGCCGAACAGGAACGCCTGCGGCGGCAGCTTACGACAGTTGACGAACGCCTGAAAAGTTTCGGGCGTCGCAGGGCCGGGGCACCGGTCGCACAGGACTAGCCGGGTTCACCACTCCGGCGCGAAATTGAACGCGGGGAACACCGCGCGGGGCCTTCCCAAGTCCGGGGCCACGCGCGCGACGCCCCCGAATATGGATTGTAGAACGATACATGGCCTCGACCGCGAAATCCGCCAGCGAAGACGCCCCGCTGATCGACATGAACGATGCTCCAGTGAAGAAGCTGATGAGCAAGGCAAAGAAGAAGGGCTACATCACGTATGATGAGCTCAACGAGGCCTTGCCGTCGGGGGAGATGAGCCCCGACCAGATCGAGGACATCCAGACCGCGTTTTCCGAAATGGGCGTGCGCATCGTCGAGAACGACGAGGAAGCCGAGGCCGAGGCCGAGCAGGAATCCGAGGTCGAGGAAATCGCGGTCGACGGCGAAAAGAAGAAAGACGCCAAGAAAGACCCGAAGGCCGCCGCCGCCAAGAAGACCACCGGTGGTGAGCGGACCGACGATCCGGTCCGCATGTACCTGCGCGAAATGGGCGCGGTCGAGCTGCTCAGCCGCGAGGGCGAAATCGCCATCGCCAAGCGGATCGAGGCGGGTCGCGACATGATGATCATGGGCCTGTGCGAAAGCCCGATCACCTTCCACGCCATCATCCAGTGGTCCGAGGCGCTCAACAACGAGGACATGCAGCTGCGCGAGATCCTCGATCTCGACGCCATGCTGTCCAAGGAGCCGCCGCCCGACAAGATGGAGGAAGAGGCCGAGGACGACAGCGGCGAAATCTCCGAGGAAACGGCCGGTCCGACGATCCGCGAGGACGACGACAGCGACGACGAGTCGGAATCCGCCGACGGCGAGGAAGACGAAGACGGCGCATCCAAGAAGGACGATGACGAGGAAGAGGACAACACCCTCTCCCTCGCGCAGATGGAAGCCGCGCTGAAGCCCGACGCCATCGAACGCTTCGCCCGCATCACCAAGCTGTTCAAGAGCTTCGAGAAGCTTCAGGCCGAGCGGGTCGACACGCTCGCTGCCGGGGACGATTTCCCCAAGTCCAAGGAAAAGAAGTACGAATCGCTTTCCGAGGAGCTGACCGCCGAAGTCGAGAGCGTGCAGTTCCATGCCGCCAAGATCGAGTTCCTGGTCGACAACCTTTACGCCTTCAACCGTCGCCTGACCGCGCTCGGCGGCCAGATGCTGCGCCTGGCCGAGCGCCACAAGATCAAGCGGATCGACTTCCTCGATTCCTATCTCGGCAACGAGCTCGACGATCTGTGGATCAAGGAAAAGGCGAAGAAGGACAAGAAGTGGAAGGCCTTCGCCGAGAAGGAAGAGGCCGCCATCGAGCGGATCCGCGCCGAAATCACCGATATCGCCGCGCAGACCGGCATGGCGCTTCCCGAGTTCCGCCGCATCGTCAACATGGTGCAGAAAGGCGAGCGCGAGGCCCGTATCGCGAAGAAGGAAATGGTCGAGGCGAACCTGCGCCTCGTGATCTCCATCGCCAAGAAGTACACCAATCGCGGGCTGCAATTCCTCGACCTGATCCAGGAAGGCAATATCGGCCTGATGAAGGCCGTCGACAAGTTCGAGTACCGCCGCGGCTACAAGTTCAGCACCTATGCGACGTGGTGGATCCGGCAGGCGATCACCCGCTCGATTGCCGACCAGGCGCGCACGATCCGCATCCCGGTTCACATGATCGAGACGATCAACAAGCTCGTCCGCACCTCGCGCCAGTTCCTGCACGAGGAAGGCCGCGAGCCGACGCCGGAAGAAATGGCCGCGCGTCTGTCCATGCCGCTCGAAAAGGTTCGCAAAGTGATGAAGATCGCCAAGGAACCGATCAGCCTCGAAACGCCCATCGGCGACGAGGAAGATTCACATCTGGGCGATTTCATCGAGGACAAGAACGCCGTGATCCCGGTCGATGCCGCGATCCAGGCGAACCTCAAGGAAACCGTCACCCGCGTGCTTGCCAGCCTAACCCCGCGCGAGGAGCGGGTGCTGCGCATGCGCTTCGGCATCGGGATGAACACGGACCACACCCTCGAGGAAGTCGGCCAGCAATTCTCGGTCACCCGCGAACGCATCCGGCAGATCGAGGCGAAGGCGCTGCGCAAGCTTAAGCATCCGAGCCGCAGCCGCAAGATGCGCAGCTTCCTCGACCAGTAATCGCTGCATTTCTCACCCTTCGCACCGTCACTGCTGCGGCGGGTGGCGGCGAAGGCGCGAGACACTCTAGGCGTTTGCCCGGATTGACGCGGTAAGGACGTTTGCGCATCCTCGCCCGCATGGGTACGCTAAACATGCTGCGCCGTGCGGCGCTCGATACGCGATTCGTCGTGCGCCGCCGGGTTCTGGGGCTCGAGCCGCCGGGTGATGCGCCGTGGATGGACGATGACGGGACCGCTCGCTTCAACACCGAGCTGAAGCGTGCAAGCCGCTATCTCGAATACGGATCGGGTGGCACCACGGTCATGGCCGACCGTATCGGCATCCCGACACGCAGCGTCGAATCCGACCCCGTCTATGCGCGTGCGGTCAAATCTCGGCTTCAGAATGAAAACGTGCGGCAGATCGTCGTCGATTTCGGCATGACCAGAAGCCAGGGCTATCCCCTGCGGCCCTCGCCCGCGAAAGGGCGCGCTTACGCATCCGCGCCATTTGCACGGCACGAACCCTTCCCCGACCTTGTCCTCGTCGACGGCCGCTATCGCGCCGCCTGCGCTCTGGAATGCGCATTGCGGGCGTTCGAACGCGATGCGAAGGCCACCATGCTGCTCGACGATTTCGTCGGGCGCAGCGAATATGGCGTCGTGGCGGAACAGCTGGGCGCTCCCGAAATCGCCGGGCGCCTTGCCGTTTTTACCATCGGCGAGTGTTCGATCGACGAAAGCGCACTGATCGAGGCCTACGCCGTTCCGCGCTGAACTCGATCAAACTCGCCCGCGAACGAAGGCTAGCGCCTCGGCGGGCGGCATCGGCTTTGCGAAGTAGTAGCCCTGCCCGAAATCGACGCCCAGTTCGGCGAGCGTTTCGTGTTCCTCGCGGCACTCGATCCCCTCGGCGACGAGCTTGGCGCCGATCTCGCCGGCGAAGTGGACCATCGCGGTGATCAACGCGCGGCGGGCGATATCCCGGTGGACGTCGCGGGTCAGGCTGATGTCGAGCTTCAGCAGATCGGGCGCCAGATCGACAAGGTGGCGCAGCCCCGCATAGCCCGATCCGACATCGTCGATGGCGATCCGCATCCGCGGTCGCAGCCGCCCGAGCGCTTCTTTCAGCGCAACGAAGTCGGCGACTTGTTCGTGCTCGGTAATCTCGAGCACGATGCGTCCGGGCTCGATCGGGGCGAGCGCGTCCCACAAATCGCTCGTCAGCGCAGTCTGGGGGGAGACGTTGACCGAGATGTAAGTGCCTTCCGGAAGCGCGGCGGCGCTCTCGATGGCATTGGCGATCGCGAGCACTTCGAGTTCGCTTCCCAGGCCGACTTCCTCCGCTTCGGCAAACCAGCGATCGGGCCCGCGTCGGCGCGCATCCGGGAACCGGGCGAGGCATTCCAGGCCCACAGGCCGCGCGTCCTTCAGCGAAACGATGGGCTGCTGGACGATATCGACGTGGCGGCCCTCCAGCAGCTTGCCGATCCGACGTGTGAGCAGGCCATGCCGCTCGTCCGATTCGAGCGTGCGTTCGATCTGCGCCGCCGCCAGTTCGGCGAAGGAGCGGACGATCTGGAGGTCCCGCTCCGTCATGCTACGGTCGGGCTGGCGGCTGAGGCAGCAGAAACTGCCATAGACCGTGCCGTCCGACAGCCGCAGCGGCGTGTTCAGGTGGCAGCCGACCGGAAGGAAATCCGTGATCGGAATTGTCTGTGCGAACGGGTGATCGGCAGGGTCCTGGATCAGTTCGGGCAACCGCCCCTCGAGAATGTGCCAGCAATAGCTGTTCTCGCGCGGGTCGCGAAAGCCCGGCCCCATCGGCAGCTCGAGATCGGAGCTCACGTGCGTAAGCTCCTTCTCCTCGTTCTCGACATAGCGAGAGACGAACGCGATTTCCGTTCCCAAGTGCTTGCGCACGGTCGAGAGGATGCGATCGACCGAAGGATGCTCAAGCGCTTCGAAACGGAAACCCGATTGGGTGAGTTGCGGCTCGAACGACTTATGCAGGGACATGTCCATGCCCGCCGCGTAGGGCAAAAAGCTTAACGATTTTCAGACGTGTACGGGCTTTGGCTAGCGCGCCTGTAACCCTCCGATATCGTCCCGAAAAGCGACCCCGGCGTCGAACCCGCCGAAAAACGGGTCCAGCGCTCTAGCCAGTGCGGCGGGCAGCCATTAAATCGGACCCATGCGCATCGCCATAGCATCCGATCACGCCGCCACCGACCTGAAGGCCGAACTGGCCGAATGGCTCATGGACGAAGGGCACGAAGTCGCCGATCTCGGTCCCGACCCGGGGGAGAGCGTGGACTACCCCGATTACGGGTACAAGCTTGCCGAAGTCGTCGCCGAGGGGACAGTGGACCGGGGGATCGCCCTGTGCGGTTCGGGCATCGGTATCTCGATGAGCGTCAATCGTCATCCCGCCCTGCGCTGTGCGCTGGTGTCGGAGCCGCTCTCGGCCGCCCTCGCGCGCGAGCACAACGATGCCAATTGCATCGCGCTCGGCGCCCGGCTCGTCGGGATCGAAATGGCGAAATCCTGCATCGCGACCTTCCTCCACACCGAATTCGCCGACGCCGGCGATCCCACGGGCCGCCATCATCGCCGCGTGGCGAAGCTCGGCAACCCGCCCGTCGCACCCGATCATATCGAGACCCATCAATGAGCACGCAACCCCAAGACCTCGCCACCCCGATGGACGGTTTCTGGCAGGACAGCCTGGCCGAATCCGACCCCGAAATCGCCGAGGCCATCGACAACGAACTCGCCCGCCAGCGCGACAAGATCGAACTGATCGCGAGCGAGAACATCGCCAGTCGCGCCGTGCTGGAGGCGACAGGAAGCGTGTTCACCAACAAGTATGCCGAGGGCTATCCGGGCAAGCGCTATTACGG
>JBARZK010000141.1:0-4102 GCA_049649965.1 Erythrobacter sp. | reverse complement strand
ATACGGAGACGATCCTTCACGCCTATTGGCGCTGGGGACCCGAGGCGGTCCGGCGGTTGAGAGGCATTTTCGCTTTTGCGATCTGGGATGAGCGGTCGAGCGAATTGTTCGCGGCGCGCGACCACTTGGGCGTAAAGCCGTTCCACATGGCCCAGATCGGGGACGGCTTGGCCATCGCCTCGCAGGTGTCGGCATTCTTTGCGCTCGGCGCGTTTCGCCGCACCGTGCGAGCCGGCGGCTTCGTCGACGCGCTGCGGCACGGGGTGTCGACGGGCGGGCAGACGATCTTCGAAGGCGTCACCAGCCTCGCTCCCGGCCACAGCCTGACCTGGCGCGACGGCGAGACGCAGGTTTCGCGCTACTGGTCCCTTCCCGACACACCCGACATCGGCAGCGCGGAACACGCTGCGCGCGAGGTTTCCGAACTGATTGCCGACAGCGTCAACTCGCAGATGCTGGGCGACGTACCGGTGCACAGCCTGCTGAGTGGCGGTATCGATTCCAGCCTGATGACGGCACTGGCCATGCGGCGGGAGCAGCGTTTCGGGCGCGCCTACACGCTGCGCTTCGACGATCCGGATTTCGACGAAGAGCGCTATGCCGAGGAGGCTGCGAAGAGCATCGGGTGCGAGCGCGAAGTGCGCACCTTCCCGGCACGCGATACCAACGCGCTGCTCGATACCGCGATAGCCGGCTTCGACGAACCCTATGGCATCGATTCCTGCCTTCCCATGGTAGCCATCGCCCAGTTCATGGCCGAGGATGGGGTGAAGGTCGCGCTGTCGGGAGATGGCGGCGACGAGCTGTTCGGCGGCTATCGCCATTACGACGACCTTTCGGCGCATTACGCCCGGCGCGGGCGAGCGACCGCGCAAGATCCCGCCGCTTCGATAAGGGGAAGGTTGTTCGACCAGCTTACGGGCGGGTTCAGTCCCTTCCCGACCTATACCAGCCACAACGGTTGGTTCGCGAACGGAGCCTTGCGCATACTGGCGGGCCCGCGCATCAAGGATACGCTCGGCGATCCCTTCGCTCGCGAACGTACCGTCTTCCCGCTCGACCGGCCACCGGTCGAGGCCGCGCGCCGCGCCGACCTTGCCTCCTACCTCCCCGATGAGATCCTGCCCAAGATCGACCGCGCCACCATGGCATTCGGGATCGAGGCCCGGGTGCCGCTGCTCGACCACCGGCTGGTCGAACTCGCCTTTCGTATCGAGCCGGAACTGCATTACCGGGCAAAAGAGCGAAAGGCGCTGCTGAAATCGGTAGCCGCGCACTATCTGCCCGGCAGCCTGCTGACCGGCCGCAAGAAGGGCTTCAGCCTGCCGATCACCTCGCTGTTCTTCCCAACGGCGCAGGATCGCAAGCGAGCGATCGCGCAGATCGCATCCGGTCCACTCGTCGAACATGGCTGGCTTGCCGCGAAGGGCATCGCGCGGGCGGTGTCGCGCAGCGAATATTCGGCGGGCGCACTGTTCCAGTTGATGCTGATCGACCGCTGGTATCGCCACTGGATCGCCGGGAACTCGGCCTGACGATGGTTCGCCTCAGTGTCCTCATCGCTGCCTTCGATGCGCAGGATCACATCGCCGAGGCGCTGCAATCGGTGTTCGCGCAAGGAATGGACGGGATCGAGGCGATCGTCGTCGATGACGGATCGCGCGATGCGACGGCACGGATCGTCGAGGAACTCGCCGCTGCCGCTCCAAAGGGCGTGAGGGTCCGGCTGGTGCGCAAGGACAGCAATGAGGGGCTAGCCGCAGCGCGCAACACCGCATTGTCCGAGGCCCGCGGGGATCGGATCGTGTTCCTCGATGCCGACGACGTGCTTACTCCCGATTGCCTCGCCGTCTTGTCGCAGCAGCTCGACGCCAGTCCCACCGCGCGGCTCGTCGTCCCTCGCTATCGCTGGATATGCGAGGACGGCTCGGACTTCGGACATGCCAGCCCCGTTCCGGTCGGAGATATCGGGGTCGAAACGATCCTGCTCGGCACCCCGATCCATTCCGACAGCGGGGTGATGACGACCAGGGAAGCCCTCGCCGCAATCGGTTCGTTCGACACCCGGCTGACCGGCTATATCGGTGCTGACATGTGGCTGCGCTTCGCGATACGGCACGGGCCCGGCGCCATCGTTTTCGCGCCCGGCGCCGAGGTCAAGTACCGACGCCACGACCGGCAGATCACCGCCGACTGGCAGCGCATGGATCGCAACTGGACCGCGCTGCTGGCGAAGCTCGATTCCCAGCACCGGGAGGCGATCGCCCCGGTGCGCGCGAAGGCCGTCGCCCGGCACAAGCTGTTCTGTTCGGCGCTCGCTTACAAGCAAGGCGACTATCGGGCCGCGCGCCGCCTGCTCACCGCCGCGCTGCGCGCCGAGCCGCTGATGCTTGCCCGTAATCCGGCGGCACGGACGCGGCTTCTGGCCTGCGTGGCAAGCCTGCTACCCGAAAGGTTGCACGCTCGCATGCGGGCGATGTTCGGGTAGGCTCCGCCTCAGGCCCTGCGCGCGGTTTCTCGTGCGAGATCCTCCGGCGTGTCGATATCGACCAGCATCGCGGTGCTCGGTGGTTCGAGAATGGTCGCGCCGGGGCAGTCGAGCGCGGCGGCGCCCCTGTCGCCGGTGAGCGTAAGAAGCGCCGGAAACATCGCGCGCGGAAAAGCCGCCGGACAACCCTTTCGCCCATCGGCCTGGCAGGTGAAGGCCACACCTTCCATCTGCGCAAGCTGCTGGAGGTGCGTGGCGGAGACGAAAGGCATGTCGCCGAGCGCGATGACCAGCCGCTCGCAGGAGGACAGAGCCTTCACCCCGGCAATGATCGATGACGACAGGCCTCGCGCGGGCTGTTGGTTGACGACGATCTCCCACCCCGTCGGGATCGCACAGGGCGGTCCTCCCGGCCCGGTGACGATCGCCATGCGCGCGCCATCGAGGGCTTTGGCGGAGAGCAACGCCCATTCGATGATTGCGCGCCCGTCCAGCCGCGCCGCCAGCTTATCGCTGCCGAAACGCGATGCGCGCCCTGCGGCGAGAAGGATGACTCCGGTCTGCCGATCAGGCGGCGTCACGCAGCGCCCCGTAGCGCCCGGCGATCTCAGTCAGGACCGACAGTGCGAGCGTGGCGGGATCCTTGCACGTGGGGATCAAACCGATCGGGCTTTCGAGGCGCGCCAGCGCGGTTTCGTCGACCCCGCGAGCCTGCAACTCCAGAACCCGGCGAATACGTGCGCTCTCCCCGCCCTGCGCGCCGATGTAGAACGCGTCGCTTTCCAGTGCCTCTTCGATCAGGGCGAGTTCCCATTCGTGATCGTGGAACAGTAGCACCGTCGCTGTCCATGCATCGCAAAGCGGCAATCCGCTGGCTCGGCCGAGCGACAGCTCCGAGCGGGTAAGCTTTTCGATGCGGACGCCCATGGCACCGGCAAGCCGGGCCAGCACTTCCAGTTCCCGTCCTTCTCCGAACGCGCGTACTGCCAGTTGCGGGACGAACGTGCGCTCACGAAGCGGCGAGCAAGCGGGCAGTTCGAGCCGCGCCGGCTGTCTCTGGTCGAGGTGATGGGCCACTGCACGCAGCTTCGCCCGATCGGGCGCGGGTTCGAGCAATATGTCGAGCCCGCTGCCGCACGGAAGGCGGAAGTCGATCAAATCCGAACCGGCCCCGTAACGGCGTACGATCGGTTCCTTCATTGCCGCGACATCCACCGCGAGTTGGCGTTCGAGACACCCGTCGGCGAGGCTGCCGCTTACGCTCCCATCGGGACGCACCGCCAGCTGCGCGCCAATACGGCGCGAGAAGCTCCCCTCGATCCCGACGATCGTACACAAGGCAACGCCCGGTTCGCATGCCGCGCGAAGAGCGGCGTGGTCCTCGTCAAAACCGGCGACGGGCGCGAGCGTGTCCGCGATCATTCGGGCAGCGCGGCAAGCACGCGGTCGGGTGTCATCGGATAGTGATAAACCCGCGCACCGCTGGCATTGTAGATCGCGTTTGCAATCGCCGCCGCCCCGCCGCACATCCCCAGTTCGCCGATGCCCTTTGCCTGGATCGGGCTGGCGACCGGATCGCGCTCCTCGACGAATACGACCTCCACGTCCGGGACG
>JBARZK010000140.1:0-12254 GCA_049649965.1 Erythrobacter sp. | reverse complement strand
CAGTGCGATGCGATCGCCGCCGGCCCGGCCCTCGCCCGCGATCGTCGCTGCGTCGAGCCTCGCCTGCGCCCGGCCGTCGGCAATATGCGCCTCACCGGCAAAGGAGGCCACCCGGCGCTCCCCACTGACCGCTTCCTCCGCGATGAAATTGTCGATCCGGAACGTGCCGATATCGATGTCGTAATCGGGCAGGAGCGGCTCTTCGCTTGGCGGCGTCTCGTTGAATTCGGGAAGCCGCTGGAGCGTCATCGTCCGAACGATGAGCGAGCGTATGTCGATATGGTTGTTGATGAAAGCGAAGGGTCGCCAGTCCATCCGGGCTTCGGGCGCCACCAGGAACGTGCCAGACGGATCCGACAAGGTCAGATCGTGAATGACCATCTCGCTGTATATCGATCCGTCGATCCGGCCGATGTCTATCTCTAGCCCGTTCTCGAACTCCAGGGCCGCGATCTGATCCGCGATCAGGCGCTTGCCGGGCCCCGTGTTCAGGCCAAGCAGCACCGCCGCGATCAGGACAAGGAGAGCGCCGATGACGATCGCCGCCCATTTCGCGATCGTGCGCACCGGACTGCGCCTGCGCCGGACGGCCCCGGTTTCCTCGATCTCCGCTTGCCTATCCATCAGAAGGCCTGCCCGATCGAAACGTAAACGGCGACGCTGCTTTCGCCTTCGCGCTTGTCGAGCGGGATGCCGACATCGAGCCGCAGGGGTCCGAAATTGGTATAATATCGCCCGCCGACACCCGCGCCGAAGCGAAGGTTGCTGAAATCGGGTACCGTGTCTTCGTAGACCTGCCCGGCATCGAGGAACCCGACGACGCCGAAATTGCCGAAACGGTAGCGAATTTCGGCCGCCGCTTCGTTCAGGCTGCGACCACCCAGGGGACGGAAGATGAAGGGATCGGCGCTCTCGTCCGGATCGTCGGGATCGAAATCGGGATTGTCGAGCGTCACACGCGGCCCGAGTTCCTGGAACCCGAACCCACGCACCGAACCGCCGCCGCCCGCGTAGAAGCGCCGCGACGGGGCCAGGTCGAACCGGTCGATACCCTGGATCGTGCCGACCCGCACCCGCCCGGCGAGCGTGATGGCGTCGGTCGGCGAGAAATAGGCCGACCCGTCGAGGCGCGCCCGGACATAGGGCGTGAACCCGTCCTGCAGCGATCCCTCCGGTTCGACCAGGGCGGTGACGCGAAACCCATCGGTGGCGTTGAGGAGGCTGTCGGTCCGGTCGATGCCGATCTGTCCGATCAATCCGCCGATGAAGAAGGTTCGCCGCTCCAGCGATTGCAGATCGAAGTCGTAGTCCTGCTCGTTGGTGCCGATCAGCTGCGCGCCATAGGCATAGGTGAAGGGCTTCTGCCAGATATTGGTCGATTCGTAGCTGACCAGCGCGGACAGCCTGCCGGTAAAAGCCTCGTAGGCTTCGTAATCCGCGCGCAGCGCTTCGGCGGCGAGCTGGAACGTGCGGTCGCGCTGGCCGGCATTGGACCGCCGAAACGTGCCGCTGAGCCCCTGCTCGCGCGTCCCCGCGACAGCGCGTGCGATCAAAGCGCCTTCCGGCGGGAAGAGATTGCGATGCGTCCAGCTTCCTTCCAGAAGGAACCCGCGACCGGTCTCGAACCCGACATTGCCCGCGATCGTGCGGGGCGGCCCGGCCTCCTGCTCGACCACGACCGTCGCATATTCGGTTCCGTCGCCCGCCGGTTCGCCGCTTTGCCTGGGCTGCACCGAAACCGTGTTGAAAAGTCCCGTCGCGACGAGCGCCTGGCGCAAATCGTCGACCAGCCTGCTGTCGTAAAGCTCGCCCCGCTCGAACCGGGCGAGCGTCTCGACATGCTCTTCGTCGAAGGCGAGATCCCCGGTTGTCGTGATCCCGCCGAACCGGGAACGCGGACCGGTATCGACCGGCAGGGTGTAAACACCATCGGCCGTTTCGGGGTCGAGCAGGATGTCGCGTTGGCCTATCTCGGCAAACGGATAGCCGGTTTGCGGCAGCGTCACCGCGACCTGCGCCTCGGCCCCCTGGACCCGCGCGGCGATGATCGGCTCGCCGACCTGCAGCGCTAGGTTGTCGCGAATGAGATCGGGTGGCTCGGTCGGCGGAGCGTCGATCTCGATGTCCGCGAAGGTATAGCGCGGCCCGGGAATGACATCGATGACCGCGGTCAGGGGTTGCCCGCTTGGCTCCGTCGAGCGGTCGATCCGGGTCGTGGCGCTCGCTTCGTACCAGCCTTCGGAAGCCAGGATCCGCTGCAGGAGAGCGCTGTCTTCGGTCAACCGGGCGGAGACTTGCGCTACGTTCGCCGCTTCGCCGTCACCATCCTCCAGCGCCGAGAGATCGTCGAACAGGTCGCGCATGTTCGTTTCGGTCGCCTCGCTGGCCTCTTCCAGTCCGTTGATCTGGATGGAGTACACGACTTCGACGACTTCCTCGTCGCTTTCCGCCTCGGCGAACTCGACCGGATCGACTTCGAACTGCTCCAGCGGCGGCAGTGGCGCTGCCAGTTCGGCATCGCGGATCGGAGCGTCACCGATCTCCTCGACCGTGTCGCCGTCAGCCAGTGCCGGATCGCCCAGCGGCGCAGACTGGCCTTCCTGTGGATCGGCATCGGCCTGTTCGGCGGCGATCCGACGTTCGAACTCCTCGATCGATTCAAGCGGCTCTTCGAATTCGGGATCGTCGGTATCGAGCGATTGAACCTCGTCCTCGAATTCGTCGTCGGAGATGATCGGTTCGATCTCCGGCAGGTCGGCTTCGGGTGGAGGGTTCGGCACGGCGATAGCCTGCGGATCGTCACGCTCGGGCGCGTCGATCTGCGCGCTCACCGGCTGTGCGTTGAATGCGAGGGCCAGGGCGGCAATCGACGAGGCCCACAAAACCACGCCCCGGGCACAAATCGCACGATGCGATGTTGGACCAGAACGGAGCGAGCATGCTTGCATAGGAAAGCGACCTAGCGTGGACGAAGAAAGTGCAGCCGGATCGGCATTGCCCGATCCACATGATCGCACCAGCGCCGGTGATACAATCCGCAAAAGTGCTCCATCGTCCAAAGAAGCCCCGGGCGCAACTGCAAAAAATCCGCTCCAGATACCCAAAGCGGCTTGGAAACAAATCCTTAGCAGGGTCTGGACGATGTGGGGCTATCACAATGTCTCGCTCTTGGGCGCTGGCGTTGCGTTCTTCACGTTCCTCGCGATCACGCCCCTCATCGCCGCCACGGTAATGGTTTACGGGTTGATCGGGGACGCCAACACCGTGCGTGCGCAGATGCAGACGATCATCACGGTCGTTCCATCGGAAGCGGCCACCATGATCGAAGAACAGCTACTGGGCGTCGTAACCACCAATAGCGGCGTAACCGGGATCGCCCTGGCAATTGCACTGGGATTCGCGATTTTTGGCGGGATGCGCGCGGCCAACGGCCTGATCGGCGCCTTGAACATCGTGAACGAAGAACACGAGACGCGCGGCATCATTGCGCTGACCTTGCGTGCGGCGGCCCTGACGCTGGCGGCCATATTCGTCGCCCTTACCGGACTCATCAGCGCCGGAATGTTCGCTTGGTTGCAGGTTCAGGCAGGCGGTATGCTGGGAGAATGGGCGGAGCTTTCGGCGAAGATCCTGACCTGGACCGTCGCGATCCTGCTGGGGAGCACCGGTTTTGCCCTGATCATGCGTTATGGCCCTGACCGCGCCCCGGCGAAGTGGCGCTGGCTGGCCCCCGGCGCCCTGCTGGCGACCCTTCTATGGATCGCGATCTCGTTCGGTTTCTCGTTCTATGTCGCCTATGTCAGCGACTACAACGCGACCTACGGTTCGTTGTCCGCGGTCGTCGTGTTCCTGATGTGGCTGTTCCTTTCGGCCTATGGCGTGCTGGCCGGAGCGCTGCTGAACGCCGAGATCGAGCGCCAGACAACGGTCGACACCACGACCGGTCCGGACAAGCCGTTCGGCGAACGCGGTGCGGTTCTGGCGGACCTTGCCGAAGGGGGCCTTTCGATCGGCCAATGGATGGAAAAGGCCGAGCGTCGCGCGGTGAAACGCCATATGCGAACCAGCCGGTTCAAGGGGATGCTGAACCGATAGGAAATCGGGGCCGTCAGGGTCGACACGAACAGTCGTCGCACCCCGCGCGCAATCATGCCGCCTTCGCTTCGCGTTCGGTCACGAACTCCAGCAATTGCTCCGCCCGCAGCGGTTTGGCGATGTAATAGCCTTGCGCATAGTCGCACCCCGCCTTGCGAAGGAAGGCGAGGCAGTCCCCGTCCTCGACGCCTTCCCCGACCACCTTCAGCCCCAGCGAGTGGGCCAGTTGGATGGTCGAATGGACCAGCAAGGCATCGCTGCGCTCGCGGTGGGCATGCTGGACGAAAGCGCGGTCGATCTTCAGTTCGGTAAGCGGCAGCAATTGCAGGTAGCTGAGCGTCGATTGTCCGGTGCCGTAATCGTCCATTGAAATCGCAACGCCCAACGCCCGGAACTTCTTGAGGTTTTGCGCGGCAAGCTCGGGTTCGGCCATGGCGGCGGATTCGGTGATTTCCAGGATGATGCGGTCATGCGGAACCCTGGCCGCCTCGATGATGTCCCGGGCCCGCGCCACGAACCCATCCGAACCGATCAGTTTCGCGGAAATGTTTACAGCCGCCGATAGCCCGAGGCCGCGATCGTGCCAGGTCTCGAGCGTCGTTATCGTCTGCCGGAGCACGAACAGCGTCAGCGGTTCGATGCGGTTGGTTTCTTCCGCCAGGGGAATGAACAGGTCCGGGCGGAGATGACCCCGCTCGGGATGCTCCCAGCGGACCAGTGCCTCGACGCTTTCGATCTCACCGCTCTTGAGGCCCAGCTTGGGCTGATAGAGCACCGTCAATTCCCCGTTCTCCACCGCCTCGTCCAGTTCGCCCATCAGCGATACGCGTTGTTCCGCGAGAATGGCCTCGGCATCTTCGTGAGCGTGCCACAGCGCGCCGCGTTCCGACGCGCGACTGGCCGCGCGCGACGCCGCAGCAAGATCCTGCGTCGAAGCCACTCCGAACGCGAGAGCGACATCTATCCGCCGGCCTGCCACCTCGATCGGCTTTTGCATCAATTGCGAAATCCCCTCGAACTTCTCGGCGAGTTGCTGGTGATCGGCCCGATGCACCCAGACGAGGATACGCGTATCCGCGCGGTACACTTCCTCGATACCGGCGACCGAACGAAGGCGATCGGTAATGCGTTCGATGAGCGCGCCCACCTGCGCCTTGCCCACGACCGCCTGAATCGCATCGAATTCCTTGATGTAGGCGGCCGCGATCAGTTGTTCGTTGGTCGCGTCTGCGCGTGCAAAGGCGAGCGCGTTCGGCAGGCCGGTCTCGACATCGACCAGACCCTTGCGCCACAATTGCCGACGGGCAATGCGCAAAGCCTGTCCGCTCGTCGCCGTAAGAAGCAGGACAAAAGCGGGAACGACGTCGAGCGCGGTGCGGGCGTAATGGTGCGCGGCAATCTGCGCGACCAGCGCGAAGAGTCCCGCAATGGCCGCCGATGGAAGTAGCGCGCGATAGGTATCTTGCCGGGTGACGAAGTACGCGGTGATGGCGGACAGCAACAGCAAGGGGAGCCACCCCAGTTCGCGGAAAGGACCGGCCATCAGCGTTTCCGCGGCCAGCGCCTGGACGGTCACGCCGGGAGTTACTCCATGGACCGGAACGCCATAACGGTCGCCGAGCTCGATCGCGGTCGCACCGATGATGACGTCCTTGCCCGCAAGATCGTCCGCTTCGAACGCGCCCTTCTCCACTTCATGGAAGCTGTGACGAGGGATCGAGGCGGGAGCGATGCCGGTGTCGATCAGGAAGCTCGTATCCACCTCGCCGGATGCGCCGGCGATTTGCGCGGACATCGAAGGACGCGGGAGCCCGTTCGTCACGGTACCATAGACCATCCGCCGAACGCGCGCGTCCTGATCGGGACGAACCGAGGCCGAGGCAAGGCTGGCATTGTGGCGCAGCTCTGCGATCGGCAGCGCATCCAGCCGCCGGCCGTCCCCTTCCGATGCGGCCTGTGAGAATGTCGGCAGGACGATCGTCGCCTGTGCTTCGCTGATCGCGCGTCCGAATGCCTCGTCATCCGATGCGTTGGAGGGGGTCGAGAAATCGATATCGAAGACGACGGAGCGAACGCCTGCCGCATCCAGCCGCCGGATAACGTTGGCATAGTGCTCGCGCGGCCAGGGCCAGGTCCGGGCCGCGACGATGCTCTCGGCGTCGACTTCGACGATGTGAACGTCACCCGAAGCCTCGCTGGTGGACAGTGTCGAGACAAAGGCGAATTGTGCGTTTTCGCCGGTCTGTAGCCAGCCGGATTGCGCGCAAGTCATCGCCGCGACGATGCTCGCGCACAGGATGGCCCAACGACCGAGCCGACTGCCCCCTGACAGCGTCAAGCGAGCACGACCCTCGCGAAATGCAGGAGGCGCGATGCTCGGCGTCGATCAATCATCGTCATCGTCATTATCGCCGTCGTCATCGTCGTCATCGTCGTCGTAGTCGTCATCGTCATCGTCATCGTCGTAGTCGTCATCGTCGTCGCCATGACCGCCGCCGTTGCCGCCATTCCCGTTACCGCCCCCACGGCCCGGGTTGTCATCATCGTTGCCATCGTCATCATTGCCGTGGCCGTTGTCGTCGTCGCCCCCGTCGTCGTCATCGCCGCCGTTGCCGTTTCCGCCATTCCCGTTGCCGCCCCCACGGCCCGGGTTGTCATCGTCGTTGCCATCGTCATCATTGCCGTGGCCGTTGTCGTCGTCGCTCCCGTCGTCGTTGTCGTCCCCGTCGTCGTCGCCGCCACCGTTCCCGTTGCCACCGCCCTGACCGGGATTGTCGTCGTCGTGGCCATCGTCGTCGTTGCCATGACCGTTGTCGTCATCGCCCCCATCGTCGTCGCCGCCGCCGTTCGGTTCGCCATCGCCGGTGTCATCGCCACCATCGTCGTTGCCGTCGGTGTTGTCGCCAGCGCCGTCGTTCTCGCCACCGTCGTTCTCGTCACCGTCGTCGCCCGAACCCTCATCTTCGGAGCTCTCCTCGTCGGAGGCATCAGCGTCTTCGTCACCGCCTCCGGATGCGACGTCATCGTTCTCAGCGGCTTCTTCGTCCGCAGCCAGATCGGCGACGAGCTGGTCGATCGAACCCTCGATCTCACCGCGCACGAGACCCCCGGTCATTTCATCGAGGTCCACCGCGGAACTCCCGATGCTTACGGTAATGACGGCAGGTTCGAAGGCCGCAGGCGAAACCCCGCCAACCGGAACGCCGCCGGGAGCCGAGGTGCTGACTACGCTGGCCGAACCCTGGGCCTGAGCAGCCGGGGCACCGGTCGAAACGCCACGGGCCGGAGAGTCGATCTGTCGCGGCACGTCGCCTTCGACGTTGAGGCGCAGCCGGTCGTCGGCGGCGATGATCGCAATCTCGCCCGGCTCGACCAGATCGCGCGCGCCGCCGTCCAGCGTGGACGCTTCGACCAGCCCCTCGGTTACCTGCATCGATGTGCCCGCAGCGGTCACGGTGATCGAGAAGCGGGTCCCTTTCACCACAGCCGCTAGATATGGCGTGTCGACGCCGAAATGCGGATCGCGCTCCTTGCCGATATCGAACAGCGCGCTGCCGAAATCCTGAATGATCTGCACCACGCTGCGTTCGGGACGCGGCTGCGGGATCGTGACCTGCGTGTTGGGCCTGACGGTCACGAACTGGCGATCGCGCACAATCACGGCATTGCCGTCCGACCCCGTGACCATCTGGTGTCCAGGCCCAAGCGTCGTGCCGCGGCGAGCGGCTCGATCGCCGTCGGAAGTACGCACGACAACCTCTCCGCTCGCTTCGCTGACCGTCCATGGCGCGGCCTGCGCAAAGGCACTGGTGCTCGAAAGCAGAATGGATAGGGGGATAAGGATACGACTGGGCGTAGGCATGCATATTTCTCCGTAGGCTTCCAGCTAACCGGAGAGAGTCACGACAATCTTAGCGCTCAGCCTTAATTTTCCGTTTTTTGACAAAAATTTAGGAGCTTGCGGATTAACCGGTGCCCTTCGTTTCGAAGGACGCTTTCATGCCGTTTGCTAATCCGTTTCCTCGTGGAGCGGCCCGGATCGCATTGCTGCTGGCCGCCCTGTCGGTACCGCATGTTTCGCTCTGCGCGCAGAGCGTGCTCGACCGGACGGAGCCGACACAGGCGGTGGACGAGAAGGATACGCGCGAGGTCGAAACCGATGATGCGCCACGCATCGAGGCGGTCGTGCCACTCGAAACGGCCTCTCGCGTTCTTCCCGATGGACGGTTCGTGATCGGGTCGTTCTTGATCGACGGGAACGAAGCCCTGCCCGACGCAGCCTTCGTCGACATATTCGAAACTTTCACGGCCCGCCAGCTGACTCAGGGCGATCTGGCAACACTCGCCGATGCCGTGGCAGCACGAGCGCGTGAAGAGGGGTACATCCTCGCCACCGCTACGATCCCGCAACAAAGCCTGGACCTCGGCATGCTGCGCATCGAACTGGACGAAGGCCGTATCGATCGGATCGAGCTCGACGGCGCGCAGGATGCTGCGATCCGCCGCCAGCTTGCCCCGCTGATCGATGCCGGACCCATAACGGGGGCCGAACTGGAGCGCCGGATCCTTTTGGCAGACGACATCTCCGGCACACGGATCCTCGACACGACATACGAAAAGGACGGCGAAGATGGCGTGCTGCTGGTTCGCGCGCGGCGTTCGCACGCTTATGCGGAGGTCGAGCTTCGCAATGACGGATCGGCTCCGGTAGGTCCCGAACGCGCGGAGATCGCGGTCGATTTCAACGGTCTCATCGATTCCGCCGACGAGGTGGATTTCAGCGTTCGCACGACCCCGTTCGAACCGGGCGAACTGCAGGCGGTGCAGGCTTCATACCGTGCGGTCGTGGACGCGAGCGGGCTGGAGCTGGGGATCTACGGATCCTATTCGGCGATCGAGCCGGGCGCCTTCCTCGAAGATCGCGAGATCGACGGGCGGTTCTGGCGGGTCGGCGCGCAGCTGAGCTATCCCCTTCTGCGCCGACAGGATACGAGCGTGTGGCTGCTCGGCGAATTCGAAGTGACGGACCTGCGGCAGGAGAGCGGCGGAAGCATCGCCCGCCACGACCGGGTGCCCGCCATTCGCGCAGGGCTGTACTCGCGTGGCAATCTGGCAGGCGGCGATTATCGCGGGCGGCTGATCCTTTCGCGCGGGCTGGATATCCTTTCGGCCACCGATCCCGGCGATCCGCTTGCGTCGCGCGACGATGCATCGGCGCGGTTCACCAGCCTGTACGCCTGGTTCGCATGGGATCGCCCGATTGCGGAAGACTGGAGCTTGGCGATCGGCGGGCGCGGTCAGCTCGCGAGTGATCCGCTGCTGGCCACAGAAGATCTCGGCCTCGGGGGGCCCGGGTTCCTGCGTGGCTACAACTACAACGAGCGTTCCGGCGACCGGGGATTCATGGGTTACGGTGAGCTGCGGCGGGCGTGGGACGGCTCCGGCGATTGGCTGCGGGGCGGACATCTCTATGCTTATGTCGATGGCGGTGTCGTCTCCAACCTCGAAGGCGGGCGCGGCGGCGGATCACTGGCTTCGGCTGGCGGCGGGGTGCGTTTCGACGTCACGCGCGACCTCGAACTGGACCTCGAACTCGCTTTCCCGCTCAGCGGGGCCCGCTTCGATACGGACAGCGAAGCACCGCTCGTCAATGTCCGGATCGAACAGTCGTTCTGAGCGCTTGCGTTGATCCGAACGGGCAGCTGGGGCACTGATCCAGCCGGCGCGAACAGACGGGAGGCGTTGCATGGCGGAATTGGCAGCGATCCCGCGAGATAACCCGCTCAATCGCTGGCGACATCGTCGCTTCGTCGGCGCGCAGCATCGCCGCGACCGGGCACGACGGCAAACCTTGGGCTTTCACACGTTCGGGCCGGACTGGGAGGCGCTGATGGCCCGCCCCGCGCCGACTGATACGAGGGTAGAGCGGACGGTGTGGATGTTGTGGCTGCAGGGCGAAACTGCGGCTCCGCCGCTCGTCCGCCATTGCATCGACACCTGGCGAAACCACAACCCGGACTGGACGATCCGCGTACTCGACAAGGACAGCGTTGGCGCCTTCATCGACCTGCCTCCGATGCCGAAGACAGCAAAGCCGAACCATATCGCAAACCTGATCCGCCTGCGATTGCTGACTCGTTACGGAGGTGTCTGGACCGATGCGACGACCCTATGCCGCCAACCGCTCGACGACTGGATCGACCGGGCCGCGCAGACCGGCTTTTTCGCCTTCGCCCGCCCCCAGCCTGTTCGCGCGCTGGCGAACTGGTTCATCGCGGCGCAGACTGGACATCCGTTGCTCGAAGGCTGGCGCTCGTGGAGCGAAACCTACCTCCTGTCGGGCCGCCGTCCGCAGAGCTATTTCTGGTCGCACCATACTTTCGACTGGCTGCTGCGCGCCTCGCCATGCCTGGCTCGCGAATGGCGAGACGTTCCGAAGGTGTCGGCGCGTGGTCCCCATATCCTCCAGCGAGTGCTGGACGCGGACGTCACGCCGGGGGGCGCACGCTTCAGCGGCACGTTCGCACAGGTGCCACTGTTCAAGCTCAACTGGAAAAAGGGTTACACGCCCGACGCGGTCGACGCGGCAATCGCGAGGGGGATGCAAGCATGGATTGGGCCGCCCCAATAATGAGACGGCCCGAATAGCCAATGGCCGGACGGTCAACCGTTGAGAGTGACGGCCTCTCGTTTAGCGGGAGAGCGTCCGGTACCCTCGTCTCGATCGGGGTCCACCTTGCGATCGGCCTTTTCGACGGCATCGTCCTTCTTCTCGCGCGCTTTGTGCGCCGCGTCTTCGGCTTGGTGCTTCGCCTGATCCAGCGAATGCTCCGCATGGTCGCCGAGATATTCGCGCTCCGTCCGGGTGGCGGGCGCGGCGGACCCGGCGATGAGGCCAACGATCGCGGCAATCGCCCCACCGATGAGCGGGTTATCCTCGTACATGTCCGTGGCGCGCTGTGCGCCGCGACGTGATTTCGAACTCAAGCGCGAGCCGGTTTCGCGCGCCTTCGACATCGCTTCGTCCCTTTTGCGCCGGGCATTGTCGGCCATTTCGTAACGCTTCTGGCGCATGCCTTCGGTCGCCTCGTCCAGCCGCTCACGGTAGCTCTTGTCGTCCTCTTCGTGGCGGCGCTCGATCATGAGGTAGTTCGCGCGCGCATCGTCGCGGCGGCGTTGATAGATTTCATGATCCTCGTTTTCGCGACGCTCGACGCGATTCATGTGCTCGAGATAGGCCTGATGTTCACGCTCATGACTGTCGTCGAGCAGCAGGGTGTCGTCGTCGCTGTCGTGACCGTCGTTCGATGAACGGAAGGCGCGGGGATGCGCATCGTAGTCGCTGACGAGCCAGATCGCTCCGGCCGAAAGCAAGCCAAGAGCCAACGGGTTGCGACGGGCGCCGTCATACAGGGCGCGGGCCTGAACGTCGTTCGCTTCGGCTTTATCGAAAAGCGCGTTCACGAGGTTTCGAGGCGTGAACTGGTCGCCGAGGCGGTCCACCGTGCGGCTCATGTCATCCTGAGTGCGCTTGATATCGCGTTCGATTTCGTCGGGCGAGCGGTTGTCGCGATGGGTTGTTTCGTTGGTCATCATCAGGCTCCGGTTCGGGTATGGGTTTCGCCCTGCGCCGCATGGGGCAGGCGCTCTGCGGTTTCGATGGTACGTTCGGGCTTGGCATTCGCGGTATTCAGCTTGCTCTTCGCGCCGAAATACATGATCGCGGCGATGAGCAGCACGGCGAGGCCGACCAGCAGTGTTGCAAGGTCGCGGTCGCCGATCGCATCGCCGATAAGGTAGGCAATGCCCATCAACGTGACGCCGAGGCCGGAAATACCGAGCACCGCGGCTCCGAGCATGCTGCCCACGCCCTTCTTGATGTCATCGGCTGTCTCGCGCATTTCCGCCTGCACCAGGCTGACCTGCTGCTGGGCAAGATGCGCCGATTGCGAGGTCAGTCGGCCGATAAGGTCGACGACATTTTCATCGCCTTGGCGATGGGTCGTGCCACTCGTGCCTTCCGCTGCCGGTGCGCGTGCGGGGCTGGGATCGTTTGCGGGATTGGCCATCAGATGCGTCCTCCGTCCGTCGTGACCGGGTCGGCAGCTCCGCCGCTCCCGGCAAAGGTCGTCGCCGGGCGATCCTGCGCCGTGCTGTTG
>JBARZK010000139.1:0-25204 GCA_049649965.1 Erythrobacter sp. | reverse complement strand
GCGGAATCCTCAGCGCCGGCGGACGCGGCGGCGGGATCGTGGGCGTCGTCTGGATAGGCGGCGGAGCCGGCGCGATCTGGATCGGCGGCGGCGGCGCCACGGGAGGTGGCGGTGCCACTTCCTGCGGCTCTTCGGGTGGCGGCGGCTCGTCCGGCTCTTCGGGCGGGGGCGGCTCGTCCAGGTCGAAGGTCTCGACCCGTTCCACGACCTTTTGCACGGCCGAAATGGCCAGGCCGGAGATGAGCAGCCATCCGATGAGCACGTGGATCAGGACCACAATGACGATGGAAACGATCCTGCTTCCACTCATTTCTTTGTCAGCGTAGGCCATCCAGTCCTTTTCTCTCCATCACAACGCCGGGCTGGGGCCGGCACAAATTCTCTAGCTCGGGCCCTAACTCGAACCAGATCCGAACGACGCATCGGATCCGAGCCAGCCCCGGGATCGAAGACCCGGTATTAGAAACAACCGAACCGCGCCGGTCAATCGTCCGGCTCCGCCCGATTGCACGGCGTGCGCGGCCTGCGATACACTTCATCCGGCAGAACGTCCCAAATGCCTTCTGGTGCCAGAGGCTATACGAGGTTCCGGCCCATGGCGCCCCACTCCTTCGGAACGCCGCAAGCGTCTCGGGCTTTAACGGTCAACCCCTAGGCAATCAAACGCTTTATCGGTTCACCCGCAATTCAAGAGGCTGGCGGGATCGGTGAAGCGAAGCATGCTATAGCCCGCGAATGACCGCCGGACGGCGACAGGAAAGTTTCACCATGACCAGCATTAACGCAATACTAACTAACAAATTCAATAGGGTAGGTACCGCCATTGCGTTCGCCGCAATGCTGCCCGCCTGCGTGGGAACTGCCAGCGCCCAACCCGGTGCGCAAGCCGGCGGGCCATCCGCCGTGCCGGCCGGGATGCAGGGGTCTGTCCCGGATCGGGGCAGCGAAGGGGCATCTGGCGCGACGCTCGCCGATCTTGTCACCCTTTCCGAAGCGGCCGACCTGGTTATTCGCGCCGTCATCACGGACCAGATCGCACTGGATGCGGAGCGCGCGCCCGACGTCGCCCCCGGCTTCGTGCGGCTCTATGTCGAGGCCGAGACGCTGGCCCTGATCGCGGGCTCGGCCCCGGTCGGACAGGGCCTCGCCTATCTGCTCGACGTGCCGCTCACCAGTCGGGGCCGCGCGCCCGATCTCGAGGATCGCGAGGTCGTGCTGTTCGCAAAGGCCGTCGAAGGGCGGCCCGGGTCGATCCAGCTCGTGTCCCCGCGCGCGCAGCTGGACCATTCGCCCACGCTCGAGACGCGCCTGCGACCGATCCTGACCGAACTGGTCGGGCCCGACCGGCCGCCGCGGGTCGAGGGGGTCAAGGATGCGTTCGCCGTGCCGGGAACGCTGACGGGCGAATCGGAGACGCAGATTTTCCTGCGGACCGAAGGCACCTCGCCCGTTTCGATCGCGGTCCTGCGGCGTCCGGGGCAGCCGCCGTCATGGGGTGTTTCGTGGGGCGAGATCGTCGATTCGAGCGCCCGTCCGCCACAGCGCGACACGGTGCGGTGGTATCGCCTCGCCTGCTCGCTGCCTGAAACCCTGCCCGAAAGCGCCAACCTCGCACGCGAACCCGAAGCGCGCGCTCTCGCCTCACGCGATTACGCCTTCGTGCGGGAAGCGTTGGGCGATTGTCCGAGGGCGCTGACGCAGGGCGACTGAGCGCGGCACTTCGGCAGGCGCACGGACAAACAGCCAAACGGACAAGGGGCACGTCCTGCCCCTTGACCCCCGCACGCGCGCTCGTCACCACCGCGTCAATATCCCTGCCACACTCCAAACGACGAAAGCGAGCCCCACTACCGTGACCGAGACTTCCGAAGCTCCGCTGCGCATCGCCATCGCCGGTCTCGGGACGGTCGGGGTGGGGGTGATGCACCTGCTGGCCACCAATCGCGATCTCATCACCGCGCGCGCGGGGCGCGGTATCGAGGTGGTCGCGGTTAGCGCGCGCGAGCGGCACAAGGATCGCGGCGTCGACATATCCGCCCTCGCCTGGGAGGACGACATAACCACGCTGGCCGAGCGCGAGGACGTGGATGTGGTCGTCGAACTGGTCGGCGGATCGGACGGACCCGCGCTCGCCTTGTCGCGCGCCGCGCTGGGCCGCGGCAAGGGGCTGGTGACCGCGAACAAGGCGATGGTTGCGCATCACGGCCTCGCGCTTGCCGAAATCGCCGAGGCCAACACCGCCCCGCTCAAGTTCGAAGCCGCGGTCGCGGGCGGCATCCCGGTGGTGAAGGGCCTGCGCGAAGGGACCAGCGCCAACCAGCTGACCAAGGTTTACGGCATCCTCAACGGCACCTGCAACTACATCCTCTCCGAAATGGAGGGCACGGGCGCCGATTTCGACGAGGTGCTCGCGGAGGCAAAACGGCTGGGCTACGCCGAAGCCGATCCGACCTTCGATATCGAGGGGATCGACGCGGCGCACAAGCTCGCCATCCTTTCGGCCATAGGGTTCGGCACGCGGATCGATTTCGATGCGGTGCACGTCTCTGGCATCGTCCAGGTCCGCGCCGCCGATATCGCGCAGGCCGACGCGCTCGGCTTCGTGATCCGCCTGATCGCAGAGGCCGACGTGCAGGAAGAGGGCGATGACAGGCGTCTCCTCCAGCGGGTGCGCCCCTGCCTTGTCGCGCGCGGACATCCGCTCGCCTCCGTCGATGGCGCGACCAACGCGGTGGTGGCGGAAGGCAATTTCTCCGGTCGGCTGCTGTTCCAGGGTGCGGGCGCGGGCGACGGGCCGACCGCGAGCGCGGTGGTTGCCGACCTCATCGACATCGCCCGCAGCTTCGATTCGGCGCGCGACATCGGCGCGCCGTTCTCGATCCCCGTCGCGCGGCTATCCGATCTTGCCCCGGCCGAACCGGGCAACCGGATGGAGCGAACCTATCTGCGCTTCACGGTCAACGACCGCCCCGGCGTGCTTGCCGAGATCACCGCCGCGATGCGCGATGCGGACGTGTCGATCGAAAGCCTCATCCAGCAGGGCCGCGCCCGCGAAGGCGGGGAAGTGCTGGTGGCGATGGTCACGCATGAAGGGCCGGAGCGTTGTGTGACGGAGGCTCTCGGCCTGCTCGAAGGGTCGGACAGCCTGACGGGTGCGCCGCTGGTCCTCCCGATCCTCGCAAACTGAGCGCCGCGCGCTCGCCGTCCTATTCATCGGGAATCGGCGGCGCATCCAGGCCGAGCGCCCGGCGGCGTTCGGCGATTTCCTCGGGCGTCGGGCCTTCGTCTTCTCCGAGCGCGGGCAGGCCGCGCGAAATCCGGTCCGCATCGGAGCCTTCCGGGGCCTCGGGCAGCGCCTCGACATCGATCATCAGCGCGGCTTCGGGCGGGCAGGGCGGGATGAGGCACAGGCCGCTGACCGTCGCGGGTCCGCGAAAGATCCCGGCTCCCGCGACATCGACCGGCTGCGAGCCCTGTGTTCGCGCGGCGTAATCGCGCTCCCATTCCTCGCGGTTCCATGATCCGTCGGTTCCCTCGCCCCGGCGGCGGCAGATGACGATTTCGTTGGAGACCGTGGCCGCATCGTTCGCTTCTACGCAGTCTTCCTCCAGCAGCCGGTCCGATTCGTCTCGCGGCACGGTAACGGTGAGGTCGATCACGGTGCGAGAGGGCACAGCAGTTTCTTGGGAGACCGATTCGTCCGGCATTTCCGCTGCGGGCGAAGCCGCGTCGGGTGTATCCGGTTCATTCTGGGCCAGAAGCGGGGAACCGAGCAGCGCGCTGGACGTCAGGGCCAGTGAACAGGTCAGCGCCAGGCGCGCTCGCGGACAGGGCATTCGCGAACGCAAGGTGACGGCATTGCTCGACAAGCCCGTCTCCTCGTGTCTAAGCGCGGGGCCACATGACAAGGCGAAGAGGACTGAATTTCGCATGAACACCACCGAGGATACAGACGTACTGGCCGGTAAGGAACCGCAAGGCGACAACGCGATCGAGCGGGTGCTGGTTCTCGAGATGGTGCGCGTCACCGAAGCCGCGGCGGTCGCTGCCGCGCAGCTGGTCGGACGCGGCGATGAAAAGGCCGCCGATGCCGCAGCGGTTGCGGCGATGCGGCGCGCGTTCGACAGCCTTTTCATGGACGGCACCGTCGTCATCGGAGAGGGCGAGCGCGACGAGGCGCCGATGCTCTATATCGGCGAGAAGGTCGGCGGCGCGCCGGGCAAGGGGCCGAAGATCGACATCGCGCTCGACCCGCTGGAGGGCACCACCATCACCGCCAAGGCCGGGCCGAACGCCCTTGCCGTGCTGGCGGCGGCTGAGGAAGGGTGCCTCCTCAACGCACCCGACGTCTACATGGACAAGCTTGCGGTCGGCCCCGGCCTGCCGGACGACATCATCGACCTCGCCAAGAGCCCGAGCGAAAACGTGCGCGCGGTGGCGAAGGCGAAAGGCGTGGAGCCTGCCCTCATCAATGTCTGCGTGCTCGACCGCCCGCGCCATGCCGACCTCATCGCGGAACTGCGCGACCTTGGTTGCGGCGTGATCCTGATCGGGGACGGAGACGTCGCGGGCGTGATCGCGGTGACCGACCAGGAAACCACGATCGACATGTACATGGGCCAGGGCGGCGCACCCGAGGGCGTGCTGGCGGCCGCGGCGCTGCGCTGCGTCGGCGGGCAGTTCAACGGGCGGCTGGTGTTCCGCAACGAGGACGAAAAGGCGCGCGCCCGCAAATGGGGCATCGAGGACCTCGATCGCATCTACAAGCTGGAAGATCTCGCGAGCGGCGACTGCATCTTCGCCGCGACCGGGGTGACCGATGGTTCGCTGCTCGAAGGGGTGAAGCGCAAGCGCAAGCCAACCGGCGAACTGATCATGACCACCGAAAGCGTGGTGATGCGCGCGTCATCGGGCACAGTGCGGTGGATCAAGGGTGAACACCGGGTGGAGTGAGCGGCGGGCGAGGACTACGCTTCATCGAAGTGGGACGGTCCTCGCACCCGCAAGAAAACACGCGCGGTGGATCAAGGGTGAGCACCGGGTCGAGTGATCGGCGGGCGACGACTACGTTTCGTAGAAGCGCGACGGCCTTCTAAACGCGCCGCCCGCAAACGCATTGCAAATCGAAACCTATTCAGCTAGTGCCAAGCTGCTGGAGGTTTCGATGAACAGTCTTTCCGACCACGTCCGGGCCGAACTTGCCAAGGCCAGACGCGCGGCAACACCCTCGGCGTCGTTTCGCCACCTCGAGCGCGCGCATATCCTCAGCCAGTATTCCACGAGCGACCATGTCCGCGTGCACCTCGCGATGCTGCGCTGGGCGCGGGCGCGGGCGGACTGGCGCGAGATGGCAGGCCAGGTCGTGCGAATAATAGGTGCCGCGACGAAGACCGCAATCGGCCTCGTTCCCACCGGCAATACCGGCGGCGCCGATGTCAGCGCCATCCGGCGGATGCCCGTTCCCGAAGACCTCGCCGCGATCATCGCACGCTACCGCTGAAGAGTGCCATTCCCGCCGCCGCGGACGAACGGCGCGACGGGACCGACTGCATCCCGGCCCGAGTCACTACCCCGTCAGGGCGAGTTTGCCGTGCGTCCCCCCGCTCGAACCCGCTCGCATCCCGGCGTGCGAATTGCCGAGCAACGAACGCGCGCTATCGACCTCGAACACGCCCGCCGTCGTGCCGAGGCTTTCCGCCTCCTGCGCGAGCGAGGTTGCGGCCGCCGTGCATTGTTCGGCCATGGCGGCGTTCTGCTGGGTCGACCGGTCGAGCTCGCCGATCACGACGTCGATCTGCGACAGGCTTTCGGCCTGCACCTCGGTCGAATCCGCGATGGTCTCGATCGCGTCGGTAAGGTCGCCGATCCCTTGCGCGATCGCGTCGAAGGCGGTGCCGCTGTTCTCGACCGAGTTCACGCCTGCCGCGACATGCGCGCTCGTCCCGGTGATCAGCGTCTTCACCTCTTCGGCCGCGTCGGAACAGCGTTGCGCCAGCGCGCGCACCTCGCTTGCGACCACGGCGAAACCCCGGCCGCTTTCGCCGGCGCGCGCGGCTTCGACACCGGCATTGAGGGCGAGGAGGTTGGTCTGGAAGGCGATCGAATCGATGACCCCGATGATCGAACTGATCTCGTCGCTCGATTTGACGATCTTGTTCATCGCGGACACCGCCTCGGCGACGATCTGCGCGCCTTCGCCGGCCTTCTGATTGGTGTCGCGGATGGTGCCACGCGCCTTGCTGGCCGTCTCGCGCGCTTCGCGCACGCGCTGGGCGGCGAGGGTGACGGATGCTGCCGTTTCCTCGAGGCTGGCCGCCTGCGATTCGGTGCGCCGGGCCAGATCGTCGGAGGCGGAGCGGATTTCGCTCGAGCCGGTAGCGATGGCCTCCACCCCTTCCACCACCGAGCTTACCGCCTTGTGGAGCGCGGCGACCGTCGAATTGAAGTCGCGCGCCACGCCCGCATACTCGCCCGGCAGGTCGACCGGATCGATGTTGAGCTTGCCGTCGGCCAGTTGGGCCAGCGCCCCGCCCAGCACGGTGTTGAGCGAGTTCACCTTCTCGTTCATGTCGACGAAATAGGACGACAGCGCGATATCCATGTCGAGCAGCGAAACCTTGACCAGGGCCACCACGCGACGCGCCTCGGCCTGCTTCCAGGGCAGGTAACGCTTCCACCCCGGCGCGATGATGGCGGTCAGCAATTCTTCCATGATGCGGGCATAGCTGCCGACATACCATTTGGGCTCCAACCCGATGCGCGCATGGACTGCGCCGATATGACGCGAACGGTTGAGGAAGTTTTCGCCCAGCCCTTCGCTGAAGGCGCTGGTCCAGTGCCGCGCCTGCGCGGCGCGGGCGCGGTTCAGGGAGGCGGGGCTTTCGAACTTGCCCGCCAGGTTCTTGCGCGTGCCGACTTCGCCATAGAACTTGTCGAGAGTGGCATCCAGCGAGCTTCGCAGGACCCGGTTCACGCTCTTGTAGGCAGGGTCGTGCGGTTCCAGCCCGTAATAGGACAGGCGCTCGGCAAGGGCTGGTTTCGTCATTCGGTCGGTGCTCCATTGGCCACGGTTCTGCGGATCGAGCAGGGTGCCCGCGACGTTTCTCCGATGCTCCCCCCGGCCCGCTGCACCTCCTGCGGGACGGGGCCGCGTGTGCAACCTGTCCCTAATTCGGATTTGCCTTCGGGCCGTTCGCATCCCACCGGTCGCGAAAGCCTTTGCACGCTGCGAAGTGCAGCACGATCCATAACCAGCGATCTAGCCGTGCATCCTTTCGATGCGGCTCGCGCTGCTTACGGAAAGCCACTGACCCCGCGGATACCGAAGCGCGGCGGCAGTGCGCAGGACCGGCGCGGAACTGACGACAAGGCCGCGCCGCGTGTTGCAATCCAATGACGCTCGGCTAGGCGGGGCGTACCACTTCAAAGCCGGGGATTCGCAGCCGTGAAGATTATGTCGGGCAATTCGAACCTGCCGCTAGCGCGGGCGATCGCGGCCTATCTCGAAATGCCGCTGACCGATGCCAGCGTCCGGCGCTTCGCGGACGAGGAAGTGTTCGTCGAGATCCACGAAAACGTTCGGGGGGAGGACGTGTTCATCGTCCAGCCCACCAGTTTTCCGGCGAACGACAACCTCATGGAATTGCTGATCTGCATCGATGCGCTCAAGCGCGCCTCGGCCAAGCGGATCACGGCGGTGGTGCCCTATTTCGGATATGCGCGGCAGGATCGCAAACCCGGCCCGCGCACGCCGATTTCGGCCAAGCTTGTCGCCAACCTCGTGACGCAGGCGGGTGCCGACAGGGTCCTTGCGGTTGATCTGCATGCCGGCCAGATCCAGGGCTTCTTCGATATCCCGACCGACAACCTCTATGCCGCGCCCGTCATGGCGGCCGACATACAGGCACGGTATGGCGACCAGGACCTGATGGTGGTCAGCCCCGATGTCGGCGGCGTGGTCCGCGCGCGGGCGCTGGCCAAGCGGCTCGACAACGCGCCACTCGCCATCGTCGACAAGCGGCGCGACCGTCCGGGCGAATCGGAAGTGATGAACATCATCGGCGATGTCGAAGGGCGGCACTGCGTGCTGATCGACGACATCATCGATTCGGGCGGCACGCTCTGCAACGCGGCCGATGCGCTGCTGCAGAACGGGGCGAAGTCGGTCGCGGCCTACATCACCCACGGCGTGCTGTCGGGTGGGGCCGTGGCGCGGATCGACGGCTCGCAACTCAAGGAACTGGTCATCACCGATTCGATCCTGCCGACCGAGGCGACGAACGAATCGGACCGTATCCGCATCCTGACCATCGCCGCGCTGCTGGGCGAAGCCATGCGCCGGATTGCGGACGAAAGCAGCGTTTCCAGCCTGTTCGATTGAGCCCGGCTGGTCCGGCGCTCACGCTTGCGGTCGGGCCGCGAGCGAATATCCTCACCCGATGGTCAGCTTCGATCCTGCCGAAGTGCGCGCCCACCTCGTCGCGGCCGCCCGTGAACGGGTGGCGCTGACCTATTCGGAACTGCTCGGCCAGCTCGGCCATCGCTTTACCCGGCCCCTCATGCGCCAGCTTTGCAAGGTGCTGGACGCGATCGACGAGGACGGCCGCGCGTCGGGCGAACCTGGGCTCGCGGTGCTGGTCGTGCGCCAGTCGGACGGTCTTCCGGGACAGGGGTGGTTCGTCGCGCGCTCGGGTGCCGATCCGCTTCCGGCAGACTGGCCCGGGACCTGGGAAGGGCCAAAGGCTCGCGCTTTCGTCGAGCGGCGCCAGCGCGAAGCCTTCGCATACTGGCAGGCCGATCGCAGCGCCGAAAGTGCCGCGAACGAGGCTGCGAAAAACAGCGCCTAGCTATCGGACCACGGTCGCCTGTCCCCCGGGCGCAGGCGCTTCAGCTCCTCCAGCCGACGGGCCGAGCGCACTTCGAGATTGATCGTCATCAGCATGTGCGATTCGGCGCGGAATGCCGCTGGTGTAACGCCGAAGAATGCCTGGAATTCGCGGATCAGGTGCGCCTGGTCGAAATAGCGCAGCAGGAATTCGGCCTCCTCCTCCTCGTCCGCGATGCCGAGCAATTGCGCTGCGAGGTCGAGGGTCCGCGCGCGGCGCAGCACGGTGCGCGGCGTCAGTCCGAAATCGCGTTTGACCAGCCGTTCGAGAGTGCGGCGGTTCACCCCCTGCTGCTTCGCGAAATCGCCGACCTTGATGTTCGGGTTGGCGAAACTGGCGGCTTCGAAGGCGGTGCTCATCGGGTTGGGCGGCTGTGCTGCGGCATCGCGGATAAATTTGCGCGCGCGCTCCTCGGCAATGTCGGCCCATTCATGCGCGGACGCATCGGGCGGGTATCCGAAATCGGGGCCCTCTCCCATGAGGCCGAGCGGGTCGGACCGTTCGATCCGATCGACGATAGTGCCGGTGTCGCGCCCGAACAGCGCGTGGAGCGCACCGGGGCGCAACGCGACGCCGACATTGGCGATAGTCCCGGTGCAACGCGTATCGAAATGCTGTGAGTGCGGGCCGATGAGGATCGATCCCCGGCTGTAGCTGACCGGTTGGGGGCCGGTGCAGTCCTCCCAATTGCCATCGAGGATCACCCGCTGCCATGCGATGTCGTTGCACAGGGCACATTCGACTTCGAAATCGGAGGCGGTATCGACCCGCGTCACCGCGATGCGCGCGATCCACGGCGCGAGATCGGCGGCCGGCTCGCGATTGAGCGACAGCGGCATGCCCGAACGCGTCGACCCGGACAGCGAGCCGCGCGGTACGGCGCTGCCTCCCGGCCTGTCGGCTTCCCTTTCGTCCGTCATGGATTGCCCCCGTTGCGACCCGTCGCGCGATTTCGCGGCCCGGCAGTTACTTTCTGCTAACATCAACTAACACGGCAACTCGTTAATTTCTCGTGGTTTTGTGGGGTGCGCCGAATCTCTTCCCGAATCGGGCCGGTTTGGTCATTGCGCAAATCGCCCTATTGAAGGCGTGCTCGCATGCGCTGCGCGCCCTTCACGCCGCCTCAAATCTCTCGCACCCAGGAATGCCCCCGCCCCATGACCGATGCCGATCTCGCACTCGCCAACCGCCTCGCCGATGCCGCGGGGGAAGCCATCCGGCCGCTGTTCCGCGGGGACTGGGACGAGGAGCGCAAGGCCGATCGCAGCTACGTGACCGAGGCCGACCGCGCGGCCGAGGCTGCCATGCGCGCGATCATCGAGGCCGAGCGCCCCGAAGACGGCCTCATTGGGGAGGAATACGGCACCCGCAACGAAAACGCCGGTCGGCAATGGGTTCTCGATCCGATCGACGGCACCACCAGCTTCATTGCCGGACGCGCCATCTTCGGAACGCTGGTCGCCCTTACCGAGGGGGGATGGCCGGTCCTCGGCGTCATCGACCAGCCGATCGCGCGCGAACGCTGGGTCGGGCGGATCGGCGAGGGCACCACGTTCAACGGTCGTCCGGCCCGCGTGCGATCGTGCCGCGACATGTCCGAAGCGGTGCTGGCGACCACCAGTCCGCACCAGTTCGCCGGCGGAGACGTCGATGCCTTCATGGCCGTTGCCCAGTCGGTCGCGGAGCGCAAGATCGTCTATGGCGGCGATTGCTACAATTACGGCCTCCTCGCCAGCGGCCATGTCGATATCGTCATGGAATCGGGCCTGAAGCTGTACGACTACGCCGCGCTCGTCCCCGTCGTCGAAGGGGCGGGCGGCACCATGAGCGACTGGCAGGGCAATCCGATCGATGCCGATACCGCGTCGAACGAAGGGGGGCGGGTCCTTGCGCTGGGCGATCCCGCCCGGCTCGACGACGTGCTCGAAGCGATGGGGTGAGACGGCAGGGGCATGCCCCGCTCTTTCTTCACGCGCGCAACGATGCCATCATGCGCATCCTTCAACTGCCGGGAGCACTGCTGGAAGCGATGTTCGACGTGATGCCCGTTCCGATCCCGCGCGAGGCGGATATGATCGAGTTCTTCGACAGTGCGCCGATCGGGTTCTCTCTGCTCGACGCCGATCTGCGCTATATCCGGGTCAACAAGGCCCTGGCCGATATCAACGGATTGCCGGTCGAAGCGCATATCGGAAAGCTGCAGCACGAACTGATCCCCGACGTCGACGACGCCATCGCCGCAGTGCAGCGCCGGGTTATCGCCGAGGGGCGGCCCAGCACCGGGCACAAGGTGCGTGTCCAGACCCCGGCCTATCCGGGCGTCCCGCGCGAATTCGAAGTCGATTACTTCCCCGTTCCCGATGGCGAAGGCGGCAATCACCTGGGTTGCTGCGTGTATGAAAGCTCCGACAGCACCCAGCTGCTCGATGCCTTGGAAGAGGAGGGTGAGCGGACGCGCGCGCTTACCGACAACCTCACCTCGTTTCTCGCCATTCTCGCACCGGACGGCACCGTATGCGATGTCAACGCACCCGCGCTGGACGTGCTCGACCTGCGCCTTTCCGATGTGCGGGGCATGCCGTTCTGGGAATGTCCGTGGTGGAATTACGATGAAGCAATGGCCGCGACCATCCGTGAGCTGGCGGAGACGGCGATGGGCGGCTCATCGGCTCGCGCGGATGTCTGCCCGCGGGTCACCGACGGGTTCATCGTCGTCGATGTCCGGTTCGCACCGCTGGCGCGTCGCGACGGACAGGTCTCGGAGATCGTCGTGTCCGGCATCGACGTAACGGCGCAGCGCGAGCTCGAGCGCAAGCGGCACATCCAGACCGCCGAATTGCAGCATCGGATGAAGAACATCTTCGCGACGATCCAGTCGCTAACCCGCATGCTCGCCTCGCATAGTCGCGATCTCGTCGATTTTCGCGAGCGCTTCGACCTGCGCATTGCCGCCCTGGCGCGAACCAACGATGCCCTGATGACCAACGAGTGGTCCGATTTGAGCGCGCGCGACCTCATCACCCTGGAGCTTGCGCCCTATCTCGGCCGGAACAGCGATCCGATCTCCATCACCGGGTCGGACTGCCGGATCGGCGCGCGCGATGCGGCCACGCTGAACCTCGCGATCCACGAACTCGTCACCAACGCCGCGAAGCACGGCGCGCTGTCTGTCGAAGAGGGGCGGGTGGAGATTGCCTTCGAAAGCGGGTCGAACGGCATGCTGTCGTCCTTCACCTGGCGCGAGCGTGGCGGTCCGCCTTTCGATCAAGGCGCGCATGGCGGCTTCGGATCGATCCTGCTCGAACGGGCGGTGCCGGGCATGATCCGGATGGAGGCCTCGATAGAGCGCAGTCCGGAGGGGCTGACCTACCGCCTCGGCTAACCCTGGCGGCACCGTTCGCCGCGCGAATTGTTGGACGCCCATGGAAAGGATCATCGCAATTACCGGCGGCGCGCAGGGTATCGGGCGCGCCTGTGCGCTCCATTTTGCAGGGCTCGGCTGGCGCGTCGCCGCACTCGACCGGGACGAAGAGGCGCTTGGCGAACTCGCGGACCTTGCTCCACGCGAGCGGCTGCTGACGCTCGCCTGCGATGTGGGCGAAGAGGGCGCCGTTGGCGCGGCGTTCGCGCGGATCGAGGAATGGGCAGGGGAGGACGGCCTCGCCTGCCTTGTCAACAACGCCGCCAAGGCAAGCCCGTATTGCGGGCCGCTCGAAAACCTTTCGCTTGCCGACTGGAACAGCTGGATCGATGCGAGCCTCACCGCCGCATTCCTGTGCTCGCGCGCCGCGGTGCCGTTGCTGCGGCGCTATTACGAAGCAAGCGGCGAGGCGGCGAGTATCGTCAACATGTCGAGCACCCGCGCGGTGATGAGCGAGCCCGAAAGCTTCGCCTATGCCGCAAGCAAGGGCGGGATCGACGCGCTGACCCATGCCATGGCGGTCTCGCTCGGTCCCGAAGTGCGCGTGAACGCCATCCGTCCCGGCTGGATCGAAACCCGCGACTGGCAAAAGGCGAGTGAACGCGAGGAGGTCGAACACCGCGAAAAGGACAGGGCGCAGCACCCCGCAGGCCGCGTCGGCAAACCGCAGGACATCGCCGAGGCGGTCGAGTACCTATGCAGTGCGGGCTTCGTCACCGGCCAGCACCTCAACGTGGATGGCGGCATGACCGTGAAGATGATCTACGAGGGGTAGGGATGGCCGGCTTTGCGCAGCCCCGGTCCAAAAAATTTCCGTTCTGAAGCAAGCCCATAACCGGCCGTTCCCGGCCCACAGGAAGGCGCCTCATCCCGGACAGCCTGCTATCGCCTTCGGCTTCCCGAAAGCAGGCCAGACGCTTGCCAGCCGGTTCAAATCATAGGGGCGAAGGCTTGGCGGGCTCCGAAGCTTGTGCATCGAACAGCCATTTTTCCCCCCAATCGCGCATTTCGGACATGATCGGGGCGAGTTCCCGCCCAGCTTGTGTGAGACGGTATTCTGCCCGTTTCGCTGCGGGAGGGTCACGCTCGAGGATGCCATGCTCGACCAGCGCGGTCAGACGGGACGTGAGCGCCGCACGGTTGATGCCTGTGTTCGGCATGAATTCTTCGAACCGCGTCGCCCCCAGAAAGGCTTCGCGCAGGATTAGAATTACCCAGCGGTCACCCAGGATTCGGGAGGCTCTTCCAACGGGACAGGGAGAGCGGGATGGAATGATCTTTCGCATCGTCTGGATATTAGACTTGACGACAGCATCTGCAAGCGCGACCACACTAAGTCTGATTATCAGACGAAAGGATTTGGCGTGGCGCGTCCGGAGTTCAAGAACGAGGAACAAGTCCTCGAATACATGGAAAAGATCGCAATCGGCCGATCAGGGTTCAGCAGCTTTTTGGCTTTGAAGCCGGTGCGATGCTGGGAAGGCGAAGCGGAAATCCTGATGGAGGTGCGTCGTGAGATGACCCAACATCATGGTTTCGCACATGGCGCGATTGTCGGGCTCATGGCCGATAACGCGTGCGCATGGGCTGCGAGTTCGGCTGTCGGAGATGTCGTCACGGGTAGCTACACGATCAATTTCCTGGCGCCGGCAAAGGGCGAACGCCTGCGCTCGAGGGGTTCTGTAGTGAAAGCGGGCAAGCGACAGGTCGTGGTGCGCGCAGACGTGTGGTCGGAGAGCTCGGATACAGATCCCGTGCTTGTTGCCATCGCTCAAGGCACAGTGGTGCCCACCGGTGGGTCGGTATCGGATGCTCGTCCTGCAAAGGATGCGCGGCCATGAAACGGATGATATTTATCGAGCCGGGCCGGCTGGAGTGGGAAGATTGTCGCGCTCCAGAGATACAAGCGGAAGAACAAGCAATCGTTCGCCCTCTGGTCATGGGTCGATGCGATCTCGATACGCTGTATGTGAACGGGCTGATGCCACTGGCGAGCGGAGAGCCCATAGGCCACGAGATAATTGGCGAGATAGTCGATCTCGGGGGCGAGGCTGCACGTTCCTTCTCGATCGGCGAGAGAGTCATGGTGGCAGCGCAGATAAGTTGTGGCGCATGTCGTCAATGCCTCGCGAACCAGACCGGTCGATGTGAAAAAGTTCCATTCGGGGCGAGTTTCGGCATGGGCCGGGAAGGCAGCTATGGCGGCGGCGTTTCCGAGCGGGTTCGTGTGCCCTTCGCCAATGCCATGCTGCGGAAAGTTCCTCGCAATGCAGAGCTCACATCGATGATAGGGCTCGTCGACATGGCCGCAGACGCCTGGCGCGCTGTCGGTCCGCAACTCAGCCGTATGCCGGGTGGGACGGTCCTTGTGGTCGGGGCCGCAGTTCCAGTCATTTCCATCTATGCCGCGGGGCTTGCGGTTGCCTTGAAGGCATCGCGCACGGTTTATGTTGATCCCGATCGGGAACGCAGACAGATTGCCGTCAATTATGGTGCCGAGGCGGTCGCATCACTCGAGGAAGTGTCCGATCCCCCATTCGACATTATTGTGGATGCAGCGATGAACGCAGGCCACCTGGCCAAGGCATTCGAATTGTGCGGCCCGGCAGCGCAGATGACCAGCATAGCCCCGCCTTTCGTATCGCCGGAGCTTCCCTTGGTTGCAGCCTACGGCAAGGGACTCGACTGGAGCATCGGTCGGCCGAACTGCGCGTTTGGTCAGCGCCATGCACTCGAAACTTGGGCTTGCTGCGGGTTTGACCCTCAAAAGGTCGGACCGAAACTGTTCGAGTTTGACGAGGCACCGGAAGCGTGGGTTAGTCAGAGCCTGTATGCCGCTGTTGTCGCCACGGACGTGTAGCGACGAAGCGATTGAGGCTGTTGCACGCCAAGGATGAGGCGTCCGAACTTTGGTCGCGGGAGATGAATCGATGACTCGGCCCGATCACGTCTTCTTCTACGGCGTCCTGCGCGAAGGGGTGGGCGACTGGCCGTTCCTCGAAGGGCTGGGCTTGGGCGCACCCGCTACGGTCGATGGCGCGCTGTTCGCCATTCCCGATGCCGGCGGCTGGTATCCGGCGCTGGTGCTGACGCAGGCGCGGTATGCGACCGCGATCCACGGGACGCTGCACGAAGCAGGCAGCGTGAACCTTGCGGCGATCGACGCGTTCGAGGGGCAGGACTACGCGCGGCAGGAGGTCGCGGTCGATGGCTGGGAAGCGGGCGGCGAGACGCGGGCGCAGGCCTACATCTGGACCGGCGATCTGCCGGACGGTGCCGAACCGATACCGCATGGCGACTTCGTCCGCTGGCTGGAGGAGACGGGGCGGCGCGCCTTTGCGGGCTGATCCGCTTTCCTACCGGCGCCCTCGCAGGCATATCGGCGCCATGAACCGAACGCCCGAAACCCGCGCATTTGCGAACGATACAGGCTTGCGGCCAACCCGGACCTTTTCCGCCCTGGACCGTGTTCCATGTGTTCCATCCTGTAGGGTTTCGCGCGGCAGGATCGGCTTGCAAATACGGGCGAAACCGCTATGTGGCGCGTCTTCGACGACACGAATCAACCGACCGGCCTGGCTCACAAGGGCTGCCAAGGCTGGCATCACGTGTCTTCCGACAAAGGAGATGAAAATGCCCAAGCTGAAGACCAAGAGCGGTGTGAAGAAACGCTTCAAACTCACCGCGACCGGCAAGGTCAAGCACGGTGTCGCGGGCAAGCGCCACCGCCTGATCAGCCACAATGCGAAGTATATCCGCCAGCACCGGGGCATGAAGGTCCTGTCCGAGGCCGACACCAAGACGGTCAAGAAATGGGCGCCCTACGGGCTTGATTGATCGCGGCGTCCGACGACGCTGCCGAGAGCGGCATGACCCGCTCGAGCAAACACAAGGATATACGACATGCCTCGCATCAAACGCGGCGTCACCACGCGCCAGAAGCACAAGCGGCTGCTCGACCAGGCCAAGGGCTATCGCGGTCGTCGCAAGAACACCATTCGCGTCGCCCGCCAGGCGGTCGAAAAGGCCGGCCAGTACGCCTATCGCGACCGCAAGGTTAAGAAGCGCAATTTCCGCGCCCTGTGGATCCAGCGCATCAACGCAGCGGTTCGCGCCGAAGGGCTCACTTACTCGCAGTTCATGCATGGCGTGAAGCTTGCCGGCATCGAACTCGACCGCAAGGTGATGGCCGATCTCGCCATGAACGAGGAAGCGGCTTTCAAGACCATCATCGCACAGGCGAAGGACGCGCTCCCCGCCTGATATGCGGGCGGTGCGGTACGTCCGCACCATCGATTGCAACGATTTACGGCCCCGGCGCGGAACTCCCGCCCCGGGGCCTTTTCCGTATGCGCCAGGAGGCTGGTTGCGTTTCGCGCCGAATTGTAGGAAAGCGACAAACGGGTCGCGCCGGGTCTCAGCCAAGGGGCGCATCGCATGCGGGAAAAACGGCACAATGTTGCCGGGGTGAAGGACGTCGATTGCCCGGCGCCCTATCGGGTCGAGGCAACCTTCCACGCTCCGCCGGAACGGTTCGAAGGATGCTTCACCAGCTTCTACACGCTCGAACTCGATGTCGCCGAGAATGGCACCGTTCGCGACTGGCTGCAGCCCGAATGGGGCAATATCCGCTTCTTCGCCGGTTCGTGTCCCGATGCGCAGATCGGCGCCTCGCGCGTCCGGTCGATGTGTTTCAACGCCACCGGCCCCAGCTCGCGCCCGTGCCGCTTCGAACTCGGCAGCTCGCGCATGTGGGGGATCGGTTTCCTGCCGCTGGGCTGGGCGCGCTTCGTCGGCGCCGATGCCTACCGGCACGCGAACGTCATCTGCGACGGCGCGTCACACCCGGTGTTCGCGAAATTCAATACGCTCGAACCGGTTCTCGGCGATCCCGATGCGAGCACCGAGGACCAGCTCGCCGCGATCTGCGAGACGATGGACCGCCTCGCCCGCCCACACCGCGACGAACCCAAGGTCGTGCGCGTCCATACGGCGCTCGTGTCGGGCGAACACGTCACGGTCAATCAGCTGGCCGATGCGTGCGCGATGAGCATCCGTACGCTCGAGCGGGTGTGCCGCCGCCATTTCGGCTTCACGCCGAAGCTGCTGATGAGACGCCAACGCTTCATGCGCAGCCTCACCAGCTTCATGCTGCATGCGGGCTCGCGCTGGACCGAGGCGATGGACCGCGACTATCACGACCAGGCGCAGTTCACTCGCGAGTTCTGCGAGTTCATGACCATGACGCCTAGCGAATACGCCGCGCTAGAGCATCCGATCCTGTCCTCCTTCGTCGAAGCGCGTGCGCGGACCTGGGGCAGTGCGGCCCAGACGCTCGACGGCCCTGCCCGGTAGCGGCGCTCCTTACCCGAAGACGACTTGTCGCTTTGCAAGTGAACCCGTTTGGCGCTAGCGGACCGCGCACGCCCCGACCCGTTCGCCATCCAAGTCCGACCTTCATAGCACCATGACAAATTTCACCTCTCGCAAGGACGCGGCGCTCGCCGCAATCACCGCTGCCGACACCCTTGAGGCGCTGGAGCAGGAGCGCGTCGCGGCGCTCGGCAAGAAAGGCTGGGTCAGCGCGCAGCTCAAAACGCTGGGCACGATGAGCCCGGAAGAACGCAAGGAGGCTGCGCCCGCTATCCAGGCCTTGCGCGGTGCCATTGCAGACGCGATCGATGCACGGCGCAAGGAACTGGAAGCCAGCGCGCTCGAAGCGCAGCTGGAAAGCGAGACGATCGACCTTACGCTTCCCGGGCCGGACATGCCGACCGGCTCGATCCACCCGGTCAGCCAGGTGATGGATGAACTCGCCGAGATCTTCGCGGATCTGGGCTTCGCGGTCGCGACCGGGCCGGAGATCGAGGACGACTGGCACAATTTCACCGCGCTCAACATGGATGAGACCCATCCTGCGCGGGCGATGCACGACACCTTCTATTTTCCGGACTCAGCGCCAGATGGCGGAAAGATGCTTCTCCGCACGCATACGTCGCCGGTGCAGATCCGCAGTATGCGCGACCAAGGCGCGCCGATCCGCATCATCGCGCCGGGCCGCGTCTATCGCTCGGACAGCGATGCGACCCATACGCCGATGTTCCACCAGGTCGAAGGTCTTGTGATCGATCGCGACATCCATCTCGGCCACCTGAAATGGACGCTCGAGACCTTCTTCAAGGCGTTCTTCGAGCGCGAGGACATCGTCCTGCGCCTGCGCCCCTCCTACTTCCCTTTCACCGAACCCAGCGTCGAGGTCGATGTCGGCTATTCGAACGAGGGAGACCGCCGGGTCGTTGGTGGGCATGGCGACGATGATGGCTATGACTGGATGGAAATCGGCGGCAGCGGCATGGTGAACCGGCGCGTGATCGAAATGGTGGGTCTCGATCCCGACAAGTGGCAGGGCTTCGCCTTCGGTCTTGGGATCGACCGGTTCGCGATGCTCAAATACGGCATGAACGACCTGCGCGCCTTCTTCGACGGCGATCCGCGCTGGCTGACACATTACGGCTTCGCGCCGTTCGATCAGCCGACCCTCTCCGCGGGTGTGGGAGTGCGGCCATGAAGTTCTCGCTGACCTGGCTGAAGGATCACCTCGAAACCGACGCGTCGCTGGGCGATATCGCCAACTGTCTGAACGCGATCGGGCACGAGGTCGAGGGGATCGAGGACCCGTCGGAACGATTGCAGGGCTTTACTGTCGCCAAGGTGCTTTCCGCCGAAAAGCATCCGGATGCGGACAAGCTCCAGGTGCTCAGCGTCGATACGGGCGGGGGCGAACCGCTTCAGGTCGTATGCGGCGCGCCCAATGCCAGAGCGGGCATGAAGGGCGTGCTGGGGCAGCCCGGTGCGGTGGTGCCTTCGAACGGGATGGAACTGCGCAAGGCGGCGATCCGCGGGGTCGAATCGAACGGCATGATGTGCTCGGTCCGCGAGCTCGAGCTGGGCGAGGACCATGACGGCATCATCGAATTGCCGGACGATGCGCCGGTCGGATACAGCTTTGCCGACTATCACGGTTCCTCGCCGGTGATCGACGTCGCGATCACGCCGAACCGCCCCGATTGCATGGGGGTTTACGGCATCGCTCGCGACCTGGCGGCAGCGGGGCTTGGGACGCTCAAGCCTGTCGCCATACCCGAATTTCAGGCCGACGGTCCGTGCCCGGTCGAGATACGCACCGACGATCCAGTCGGGTGCCCGGCCTTCTACGGACGGGTTATCAGGGGCGTCAGGAACGGCCCGTCGCCCGACTGGCTGCAACAACGGCTTGCCAGTGCGGGGCAAAAATCGATCTCGCTCCTCGTCGACCTCACCAACTACCTGATGTTCGCTTACGGGCGCCCGGCCCATGCCTACGACCTGGCGAAGCTGGAAGGTGCCGTCGTCGCGCGGCGGGCCAATCCGGGTGAAAAAGTCACGGCGCTAAACGAAAAGACCTACACGCTCGATGACAGCATGGTCGTGATCGCCGATGCGAAGCAGGTTCACGACATTGCCGGGATCATGGGTGGCGAGGATTCGGGCGTGTCCGGCGAAACCACCGATGTTCTTCTTGAAATCGCCTACTTCGATCCGCCGCGCATCGGCATGACCGGGCGCAAGCTTGGGCTCGCCAGCGATGCGCGCACGCGTTTCGAGCGCGGCGTAGATCCCGCTTTCCTCGATGAGGGGCTCGATCTCCTGACCAGGCTGATCATCGAACTCGCGGGCGGAACGCCGAGCGAGGCGACCCGCGCAGGCTCACCGCCCGAAGAACGAAAGGTCGTCGCTTTCGACACCGCGATGACCGCTAAACTTGGCGGCATCGAAGTGCCCGAGGGCGAGCAGCGGCGCATCCTCGAAAGCCTCGATTTCGGAGTGTCGCAGGATTGGGACGTGACCTGCCCGCTGCGACGCCACGACATCGAGGGGCCGGCGGATCTCGTCGAGGAAGTGGTGCGCATCCACGGCCTCGATGCGGTCGAGAGCGTTGCCCTACCGCGGATCGAAGGGGTCGCACGTCCGACCGCGACGCCCGAACAGATCACCGAGCGCAAACTGCGCCGCGCCGCCGCCGGAACGGCCCTGAACGAAGCAATCACGTGGTCCTTCCTGCCCGTGGACGCGGCCGAGCACTTCGCCGCGGGCCATGATCTGTGGACGCTCGACAACCCGATCAGCGAAGACATGAAGGTCATGCGGCCATCGCTCATCCCTGGCCTGCTGATCGCGGCGAAGCGCAATGCCGATCGCGGCGGTTCCTCGACGCGACTGTTCGAACTCGGTCGGCGCTATTTCCGTAGCGGCGACGGCACGAGCGACGAACGACTGACGCTGGGTGTCGTCCTCGCCGGCGAGAAAACACCGCGCAGCTGGGCGTCGGGCAAGGCGCAGAGCTTCGATGCATACGATGCCAAGGCGCTTGCGCTAGCCTTGCTCGAAGCGGCGGGTGCGCCTTCGGACCGGTTGATGGTGATGGGTGAGGCGGGTGACCAGTTCCATCCGGGGCAATCGGCGACCCTGCGGCTCGGTCCGAAAAAGGTGCTGGCGAGGATCGGCATGCTCCACCCAGCGACGCTCGCGGCGTTCGACATGGATGGCCCGGTGGCCGCGATCGAGCTGTTCCTCGATGCCATTCCGGCAAGAAAAGCGGCGAAAGGCCCGGTGAGCTTCGCCCGGCCCGGTTTCGTCCCGCCGGCGCTGCAGGCGCTGACACGAGATTTCGCGTTTCTCGTCCCGTCCGCACTGCCCGCCGAAGACCTTTTGAAAGCGGTGCGGGGATCGGACAAGACCAACATCGTGGGCGCCCGCGTGTTCGACGTCTTCATCGGGGAAGGCGTGCCCGAGGGGCGCAAGTCACTCGCGATCGAGGTTACGCTGCAACCGCGCGACAAGAGCTTCCAGGACAAGGACCTGAAGGCGATCTCGGACGCGATCGTCGCGGCCGCGGCGCGGGTGGGCGGCGAATTGCGCGGCTAGGACCTATTCGCCCCAGCCGGCATCCGAATCGACGCCGCTGGCACCCCAGTCGTCGCCATATTCCTTGCTGAAGCGGCGTCGTTCCTCTTCGCGCGCAAGGTCCTGCTGCAGTTGCGCGAGTTCGCTTGCGCTGGCGTTGGCATCGGCGATCTGATCTCCGAGACCCGGTGTCATGCCGATCATTTCCTTCGCTGCAGGCGGGGTGGCGAACATCATGTCGAACGGGCGCCCCTCGATCGCTGCGGCGACATGCTCGTCGGCCAGCTTGTCGAGCAGGTTGGTGGCGAACGCGTTCTTTTTCATCGCTTCCTGCGCGCGCGCCGCGTGCTCGCCCGGGGCGGGGACGACATCGGTCGAGACGTGGCTGCCGCCTCCGCGCTCCTCGATGGTGGAGACGAAATGGATGATCTCGCGTCCCTCGTGATCGAGCAGCGCGGTTACCACGTGACCGCCCTCGACAACGCGCACGCGGCTTCCTGCAACATGCTGGCCCAGCACATGCGTGGGCACGTGCGCCGACTTCAGCGCGGCTCGGACGTCCTGAGGCGATCTTGCATACTCGGTGCCCCCGCCATCCACGCCCATCCACAGGATCAGGGCCAGGATCGGGACCAGGCCAACCACGTAGCGCAGCGGTTTTAGAGCTGTCATCATGTTCGACCTCCGATGGTCGAGCCTGCCGCCACGACGTTAAGAAAACGCCAATGCGGATCGGAAGCCTGCGTGGAGGATCGTCGCGTCGTTGCATACCGGGAGTGGACCCGGCGGCGGGCTGCTGGTAGCGGCCCGGCCACCATGAATTCCAACCGCCGCACTTTCGCGATCATCTCGCACCCCGATGCGGGCAAGACCACCCTGACCGAAAAGCTGCTGTTGCAAGGCGGCGCGATCCACCTTGCCGGTCAGGTCAAGGCGCGTGGGCAGGCCCGGCGCGCGCGTTCGGACTGGATGAAGATCGAGCAGCAGCGCGGTATCTCGGTCACTTCGTCGGTGATGACGTTCGAGCGTGATGGCGTCACTTTCAACCTGCTCGACACACCGGGGCACGAGGATTTCTCCGAGGATACCTACCGCACGCTGACGGCGGTCGACAGCGCAGTGATGGTGATCGATGCGGCCAAGGGGATCGAGCCGCAGACCCGCAAGCTGTTCGAGGTCTGCCGCCTGCGCAACGTGCCCATCATCACCTTCGTCAACAAGGTCGATCGCGAGGGGCGCGATCCGTTCGAGACGCTGGACGAGGTGGCCGACATGCTCGCGCTCGACGTCTCGCCGCAGGGCTGGCCGATCGGGATGGGCGGGCAGTTCGAAGGGGTACTCGATTTTGCCAGCGGAGCCGTCAGCCGACCCGAGGGGCCGTCGAAGGAATTTCTCGGCACGCGCGACGAAAACCCGTCGATCCCGGAGGAATTCGCGGAAGAAGCCGAGCTGGCGAGGGTCGGTTATCCCGAATTCGACATCGAGGCGTATCGAAGCGGCGACCTCACCCCGGTCTATTTCGGCAGCGCGCTCAAGAACTTCGGCGTGACAGAACTGATCGAAGCGATCGCCAATGTGGCGCCGCCCCCACGTGCGCAGCCTGCGGGTGAGGGCGAGATCACGCCCGATCACGACGAGGTTACCGGCTTCATCTTCAAGGTGCAGGCTAACATGGACCCCAACCACCGCGACCGCATCGCCTTCATGCGGCAGGTGTCGGGGACCTTCAAACGCGGGATGAAGCTGACGCCATCAGGCCTTGGCAAGCCGATCGCCATCCATTCGCCGATCCTGTTCTTCGCGCAGGACCGCGAAATCGCCGACACGGCCGAGGCGGGCGACATCATCGGCATTCCCAATCACGGCACGTTGCGCGTCGGCGATACGCTCTCCGAGAAGGACACCGTACGCTTCACCGGCTTGCCCAATTTCGCGCCCGAAATCCTGCGCCGCGTGCAGCTGAAGGACCCGACCAAGACCAAGCAGCTCAGGAAGGCGCTCGACGATCTTTCCGAAGAAGGCGTGATCCAGGTGTTCTACCCCGAGATCGGCGCCCAGCACATCGTCGGCGTGGTCGGCCAGCTGCAGCTCGACGTGCTCGTTTCGCGGCTTGCGGCGGAATACAAGGTCGAGGCCGCGCTCGAAGCCTCGCCTTTCGCGACGGCGCGCTGGATCAAGGGCGATGGCAAGGCGATCGACGAGTTCGAAAGCTTCAACCGCGCCAATCTCGCGCGCGATCGCGACGGCGACCTCGTGTTCATGGCGAAGAGCCCCTGGGACGTGAACTACCAGGAAGAGAAAAACCCCGAACTGACCTTTTCCGCGACCAAGGAGCGGTGATGACCCTTCCCGGACCGACCTCGCAGACATTCATCTCGCAGCGCCTGCGCCTCAATTACGAGGATTGGGGTGCCAGCGCGGCAAAGCGCGATGCGCCGCCGCTCATCCTTGTCCATGGCGGACGCGACCACGCGCGCAGCTGGGACTGGACGGCCGAGGCGCTGAGCGACGAGTATCGCGTGATCGCCATGGATCATCGTGGGCATGGCGACAGCGATTGGGTGTCCGACGGCAATTACTCGGTCGGCGATATGGTCTACGACCTTGCGCAGCTGATCCACCAGCTCGGGGTAGGGCCGGTGCGGATCGTCTCCCATTCGATGGGCGGCAATGTCGCGCTGCGCTATGCCGGAACGTTCCCCGACATGGTCGAGAAGCTGGTCGCGATCGAGGGGCTTGGACCAAGTCCCAAGCGGCTCGCCGAGATGCGCGAGACTCCATATCCCGAGCGAACGGCCGAATGGATCGCAAAGAAGCGCAAGGCCGCCGGTCGCACTCCGCGCAAGTACGAAAGCATCGAAACGGCCTTTGCTCGCATGATCGAAGAGAACTCCTATCTCACCGAAGATCAGGCGCGCCACCTGACGATTCATGGCGTCAACCGCAACGAGGACGGCACCTATAGCTGGAAGTTCGATCCGCATCTCAACGTGTGGCCGGTAGAAGATGTCGCAGACGAGTTCCTCCGTGCGACCTGGGCCGCGATCGAATGTCCGACGCTGCTATTGTACGGTGCTGACAGCTGGGCATCGAACCCCGAGGGCGACGGACGCCTCGACCATTTCAAAACCGCCGAGGTGGTCGAGTTCGAGAAGGCGGGCCATTGGCTGCATCACGACCAGTTCGATCGTTTTACCGCGACGGTGCGAAACTTCCTGAAAGATTGAGCGCCATGCTGCCTAATATGTGTGCAGCAGGTTAACCTATAGGCAAGGTTTCGGTCGCATCTCCCGGCCAAAGCCCGGTTTTGTGCGGTGCATCATGATTGGCACGTTCCTTGCTGCCTGACTCCGGTGGCAACACAAGCAAGGGGCGGCTGATGAGATTCATCATAGCGATAATAAAGCCATTCAAGCTCGACGAGGTGCGCGATGCTCTCGCCGATATCGGTGTTTCGGGAATGACGGTTTCCGAGGTGAAGGGGTTTGGACGACAAAAGGGCCAGACCGAAATCTACCGCGGGGCCGAATACTCGACCTACATGGTGCCGAAGGTTAAGATCGAGATAGCGGCGAGCGATGCGCTCGCACAGCACGCGGTCGAAACTATCCAGCAAATCGCCAACACCGAAGCGATCGGGGACGGGAAGATCTTCGTCCTTGATCTGGCTTCCGCAACCAGGATTCGAACCGGCGAAACGGGGGAAATGGCGCTATGAACGGGCTTTTCAGAAAAATCGCCGCTGGCTGCACCGCGCTGGCCCTCACGTCGCCGGCCTTCGCCGCCGCACCCAATCCCGAAGCTGCCGCCGCGGCGGCCGATGCGGTTGGCGGGGGAACGGGCTATATCCTCAACACCCTGCTGTTCCTGATCGGCGGGTTCCTCGTCATGTGGATGGCAGCCGGTTTCGCCATGCTCGAGGCGGGCCTCGTGCGCGCCAAGAACACGTCTACGC
>JBARZK010000138.1:0-2079 GCA_049649965.1 Erythrobacter sp. | reverse complement strand
GCGGTCGCGCGCAGCCGGGCGTCACCGTCACCGATGCCGAGGTGCGCACGGCGCAGGTGTTCGCCTTCTCGAAGCTCAACCTCGTGCTCGAACCGGGCGGCGCGGCGGCGCTGGGGGCAGCGCTGGCGGGCAAGGTGCCGGTGGACGAGGGAACGGCGGTCATGCTGACGGGCGGCAACGCGGACCCGGCACGCTTCGCCGAAACCCTGCTGGCGGCGGGCGAGGCCTGACCCCACGTCCGCATTGAACACGACCCTGTGGAAACCGTCACGCGCCCGACACGCGCGCGCCCTAGGAACGCGCATCGGCTCTCGCACCCAAGGCACACGACCATGACCGTACAACCCAAACGCATCATCGCGGACGCGGTGGTCCGCAAGGAAGCCTCGGCGAAGGATCGCCTGCTCGACAAGGCGTTCGCGCTCGCCTTCAACGGCCTCGTCTATGCGCAGATCTGGGAAGACCCGGTCGTGGACATGGAAGGCCTCGCGATCGAGCCGGACAGCCGCGTCATGTGCATCGCCAGCGGCAGCTGCAACGCGCTCTCCTACCTTACCGCCGACCCTACGCAGGTGACCGCCGTCGATCTCAACCGCGCGCATGTCGCACTTGGCCGGCTGAAGATCACGGCCATCCGCCACCTGCCCAATTACGAGCGGTTCCACCGCTTCTTCGGCCATGCCGACCACGCGGAGAACAAGGCGGTCTATCGCGAGATGATCGCCCCGCATCTCGATCCCGAAAGCCGCCGGTACTGGGAAACGCGCGATATCAAGGGCCGCCGACGGATCAGCTACTTCACCAAAGGGCTGTACCGGCGCGGCCTGCTCGGCAACTTCATCGGCCTCGCCCACCTGTTCGCGCGCGGCTACAAGGTCGACCTCAATCGCCTGCTCGAAGCCAAGACGCTCGAGGAACAGCGCGACGTGTTCGAGCGCGAGCTGGCCCCGGTGTTCGACAAGCGTTTCGTGCGCTGGCTCACCGACCGGCCCGCATCGCTGTTCGGCCTAGGCATTCCGCCCGCCCAGTTCGAAGAGCTGGCGGGCGATGAACGCATGGCCGAGGTTCTGCGGCGCAGGCTGCAGAAGCTCGCCTGCGATTTCGAGGTTAAGGACAACTACTTCGCGTGGCAGGCCTTCGGTCGCGGATACGACCGCAAGAGCGATGCGCCCCTGCCGCCCTACCTCCAGCGCGCAAACTGGGAGGCGATGCGCGCGCGGATCGACCGGATCGACGTGGTCCGGGCCAACATGGTCGAATGGATCGGCGCGCGCGAGGCATCCTCGCTCGACCGCTTCGTGCTGCTCGACGCGCAGGACTGGATGAACGATGCGCAATTGAACGGGTTGTGGAGCCGCATCACCGCCGCCGCGCGGCCCGGCGCCCGCGTCCTGTTCCGCACCGCCGCCGAGCCTAGCCTGCTGCCCGGCCGCCTCGATGATGCGATCCTGTCGAAGTGGCGTTACCTCGAGGAGCAGTCCGCCGACCTGACCGCGCGCGACCGGTCGTCGATCTATGGCGGCGTGCACCTGTACGAACGCGCCTGGTGACCCGCTCCGACGCGAAAACCGGTGGCCACGGAGCGCTGATGGACAACGTCTATCGCGGGCAGCGCCACATCTACGACTTCACGCGCAAGTACTACCTGTTCGGGCGCGACACGTTGATCGCGGGGCTGGAGGCGTCGCCGGGGTCGACAGTGCTGGAGGTGGCGTGCGGTACCGGGCGCAACCTGGCGAAGATCGGGCGACGCTGGCCCGGCGTGCGGCTCTACGGCCTCGATATCTCGACCGAAATGCTCAAGAGCGCGCGGAAGGCCGTGGGCGAAGAGGCGAAGCTGGGCCTTGGCGATGCGTGCGGGTTCGATCCGGCGCAGGTGTTCGACGAGGCGGAAGGTGACATCGGGTTCGACCGGATCGTACTGTCCTATTCGCTTTCGATGATCCCCGACTGGAAAGGCGCGCTGGATCACGCCGCGAGCCAGCTTGCGCCCGGCGGCGCGCTGCATGTGGTCGATTTCGGCGATCTCGGCGGGCTACCCCGGCCGCTTGCCGCGCTGCTGCGCCGCTGGCTGGCAAA
>JBARZK010000137.1:0-21799 GCA_049649965.1 Erythrobacter sp. | reverse complement strand
GCGAGCGATACAGCTTGCTTTCGTTGGCGATACGCTGGGTGTTCCGGGCGAGAACATCGGCCTGGTTCGTGCCGGTCGCATCGATCAGCTCAACCTGGATGCTCGCCGTCGAGCGATAGAGATTGGGCGAGGTCAGCTGCCAGACCAGTGTTGCCAGGGTCAACGCGGCGACAATGCCGATGACGAGCATCTTGTGCCGTTCGAACGTACGGATGAGGTCGGCGATGCCGAACTGGTCGCTGTGGCCGAGAGGCTCGACCGGTTGCTGGGTAGGGACCAGTGACGAACGCCGTGTCGCCGGGAAATTCTCCCTCGACTGATCAAGGGCAATGTCATTCACGATGCTTCTCCGTCGCTCGGCCCCGAGCCTTACCGGCCATTCAGTGGCCGATGATCAAGATCGAAGATACGGCAAAATGGGGGCGCGCGTCACAGGCTATTGCGGAGTGCCGGCTTCTCTTTAGGCTACCTCTTTTGGTGGAGCCCGAAGACGAATGCCCGCGGATCCAGCCAGGCTGGCGTAGAGTTTCCGATGCCGCGAGGCCGCATTTTCGATTGAGAATTCTGCACTTTTCCGGATCGATCCTGCCGACAGGCGAGCGTAGAAATCGTCGTCCGCAAGGATGTTCGAAATGGTCCGGGCTATGGCATGCGCGTCGCCGAGCGGGGCTTTCATCCCGTTCTCTCCATCGGACACCAGCTCGCGAATTCCTGCAACGTCGGTCGCCACGATCGGCAGCCCGCTGGCCATCGCTTCGAGCAGCGTGAGGGGCATCCCCTCATAGAGCGAAACGTTGAGGTAGAGGTCGCTGACCCGCATGAGGTCGGGAACGTCCGATCTCTCGCCCAGAAACTCGACCATACCGGCAACGCCGCACGCGGTGGCCTTCTCCCGCAGCCGTTGAAGTTCCGCGCCGCCGCCCGCGATCCGGAATTCCGGCAATTGTTCTTCGGGCACGAGGTTTCGCAATTGCCCGGCCACCTCGATCAGTAGATCGTAGTTCTTCTGCCCGCTGATGGCCCCGACCGAGAGGATGCGTTTCCTTTCATCGGAGAGCAAACGCGGCGAAGCTGGCGGAAATGCGCGGCTGGCGGCGTTCGGAATACGCACGACCGGCTTGCGGACATGGCTTTTCAGGATTCGCTCGACCTCTTCCCCGATCGCCACATAGCAGCGCGTCATGGCATCGCAGAGCCGGAGCATGGGCGCGGGGAAGGGCAGCCGGGTGTTGTGATGGGTCAGCAAAACCGGGGCGCCCGAACGAGCGAGCGCCACCATGGGCAGGGCGCGGACGGTATGCGCATGGATGACGTCCGGTGCGAAGGTGCGAAGAGCCTCGCGAAGTTTCGAGGCGCCCGTGACCGGGTTTCGGCGTGCTGAAAGGGACAGAGAGGCAAATTCGGCGCCTTCAACGGCAAGTTGCCGGGCCATTCGCTCTTCGGTTTCAGCGGAGTTGCCGACCGATGGCGCATCGCACAGGGCCATCACCAGAACCCGGTCGCCCGCGCGCGCGAACTCGGCCGCGAGAGCGCATACCAGCACCTCCGCACCGCCCGTGGTCAGGCTGTTGACGATCAGGCAGGTGCGCAAGGGACCGTTCCTCCCGCGTCAGGTCAGGAAGCCGGTCGGCCGGTATAGCTGCTTTGCCGCCTCGGTCAGCCGCTCGGCGAAAACCTGGCGGATGTATTCGCCTTCCGCGGCGCTGAGGTAGTCCTCGTAACCGGCAACCTTGCCGCGGCGCACGCGCGAGGCGTCGGCGTCTTTGCGGTCGTATTCGTGGCCGGGTATGCCCGTCTTGCGCTCTTTTTTCTGCATGCTTTCGAAGCGCGCCTTCTCAACCGCATCGCGCAGCACCTGCTCGTCGACCGGGACACCCAGGAAATCGAGCACGCGGGTCACGACGCTTTCGGTATTGGCGCTCATGTCCTCGTAGCTGATCGCCAGCGACCTGCGATCTTCAAGTCCGCTCGCCCAGCGGTTGTGATAGTCGGCGATGCTCTGCGCACCGAACTCCGGCGAATCGAGGAACGCGCCGATCGAGCCGTCGAAGCGATGCTTGTGCCGGGTCTGGTGAAAGTAGGACGAGACGAGGACGTCCCGTGGATCGCGCAGCAGCACGATGACGGGGACCGAACCGAACAGCTTCGCATCGTAGTCGCGGTGGCTGACGGCAACCAGCGGTAGGGGACCCATCGATCCGCCGTCGTACGCAGGCAGGCCACGCTGCTTGTCGAGGTCGAAATTGGGCAGCACGCGAAAGGTGGAATGCAGATCGGGCTCGAACGCCAGTTCGGCGCGGCGCGCGAAGTAGATCGAAAGCAGGTAGCGCAGCCAGGTACGCCCGCTCTTGGGATAGGAGACGAGGAAGCCGTCCACCTGCGAAAGACGGTCCTGCAGGCGCGCATCGTGTCCCGAGCGGCGCATTTCGCCGACGCGTTTCTTGAGCGTGGTAATCATGGCTTTCCATCCGTTTGAGCGGTCGTTGCGACCTCTTCCAGAACGCCCTCGACAAGATCGGTCCAGAGGCGACCGATCCTTTCGGGGCGATAGCGTTGCGAGCTTTGCCGTGCGCGTGTGCCTATGCGGGCACGAAGGGCACCGTCGCTCATCAGTTCGTCGAGGCGATCGGATAGCGAGGCGATGTCGCCATCCTTTGCCAGCAAGCCATCGACGCCGTCCTCGATCATCTCGGACGGGCCGAAGTCACAGGCGAACGACACACAGGGCAATCCCGCAGCCATCGCCTCTCCAAGGACGAGGCCCCAGCCTTCGAAACGCGAACTCAGCACGAACGCATCGGCTTTTTCGATCCAGCCGCCGGGCCGATCGGTCACGCCGGGGAGTTGCGCTCTTCCGGAAAGGCCGAGCGTATCGCGCAGGCTTTCGAGCGCCTGCCTGTCGGGACCTTCACCCCAGATGCAAAGATCCCAGTCGGGGTGATCGTCCGCAATCGCGGCGAAGGCTCTCAGCAGCAGGTCGAAGCCCTTCTGGTGGGTGAGGCGTCCTACCGCGGTCAGTCGTTTGCGCTCCCCATCGCTTCCGAGCGCGCGCTGTTCGCCCCATTCGGCCATGTTGGGAATGACCCAGCCGCGTCGGCGCATTGCGGGATCGAAGCAATCCATGGCCCCGCGCGTCATCGTGATGAGGCCGTGGGCCTGCCGATAGGTTCGCGCGCGCAGCCGGCGCCATACCGGGCCGGGGTCCTGGAGGACGGGATTGTTCCGCTCCGACACGATGACCGGAATGCCGGTGCCGGTCGCTGCAAGGACGGTCTGGACGTTCGTGCGTGTCAGAAAGCTGACGACGAGATCGGGGCGCGATCGCTTCAGATGGCGACGCAGGTCGGCGGTTCGCGCGGCGATCTCGCGCAGAGCGCTCAGCTTGCTACGCCGCTTTACCGGCCGCGACAGGTAGACCAGCCGGACTTCGGGGCGGGGGGTGTAATAGGGTGGCATTTCGCCGGTCTCGAACGAGACGATCTCGACCGTGTGGCCCCGCTCGACCAACCGGTCCGCTACGAAGGTGACCACGTGTTCCGATCCGCCCGCCCGCAGGCCCGGCAGGATGAACGTCACGCGGCCCGTGCGCGAAGGCATCGCGTCTGCGCGATCCATCGAGGGTATCGACAGGTCGTTCATAATGCCGCTGCCTCCTGAGTTTCGGGGGAAGCGTAGGCGATGCGAAAACCGATTTCGAGGAACACGCAGGTCAGCGCGGCAAACGCGATATGCGCATAGTTCGCCCCGATCACGCCGACCCGCGGGATCAGGGCGTATGCGGTCAGGAAGAAGGTCGCGGTTGCCAGCACCGCTATGACGAGCACCGGCCCCGGCCTGTTCATCGCCAGCATCGCGGAGCGCGACGGCGCGGCGAGCATGATCAGCGCCACCGCGACCAGCTGCGTGAGCAGAAGCGGATAGACCAGGCTGAACTCCGCGCCGAACACCCATTCGACGGCGGGCTTTCCGATTGCCCAGACGATCGCGATCATGACGAGACTGATCGCGCCCAGCGCCAGCTGGACCTTACCCTTGACCGCGCGCACGGTGCCGAAATTGCGCTGCGCCCACATGCGCGAAAGGTCGGGATAGATCACCGCCTGGACATGCTGCCCCACCTGCTGTGCGACCTTCGCGAAGCGCTTGGCTATATGATAATAACCCGCCCCGACCGGGCCGGTGAGCGAGCCGACCAGCAAGGTGTCCGCTTCCTGCGTGAGGGTGCGCAGTGTGCTCGACGCGTTGGTCGACCAGGCAAAACCCATGAAGCCGGGGAACTGCCTGAGAATGCCGCGCCATCCTGCACGAAGGGGATTGGCGACTCCCAGCGTATCGAGAGCGCGCGCTGCCAGGATGCCGAAAACGATCGTGTCGATAACCTGCGCGATCGTCCAGATCGCGAGGAACACGGGCAGCGGCGCCCCCAGCATCCAGGCGGCCCCGGCCATCGCCAGTCGCAGCGCGGCAGAGAAGAGCTGGAAATAGGCAAGCCGCTTGAACTGGCCGGCCAGGCGCATCGCCGCTGTCGGCACCCCGCGGATGTTGAGCGCAATGGCGGGCGCGAAGATGGCCAGCAGGTAGAACTGCGACTGGTCGAGGCCGACCAACGGCATCACGAAATACCCGGCGGTCAGCAGGACCAACGCCGCGAGCATCGCGCAGCCGAAATCCAGCAGGAGGCCCAGCAGGAACAGCCGCCCCATCATGCCCGCGTCATCCTGGATGCCCGGCTGCGCGGCGAACCGGATCAGGGGCTGCCAGCTTTCGAAACGGATCAGGCGTTCGCAGATACGCCCGATGGTCAGCACCAGTGCGAGCACCCCGTAGGCTTCCGGCCCAAGCGCCCGAGCGGCGACGATGGTGCTGAGCGCCATCAGAACGGCGACGGACATGCTGCCGCTGAACAGGTGCATCATGCTGCCGATGCGCGAGCGCAACAGGACGCTCGCGCCCGCTTCCGAAGCCGGGTCCGGCGCCTGGTTGCGCAAGGTCACCATCGCGGATTCCGATCGTCAGCCTGCATCGTTTGCCGAATTGCGAAGAAGGTGCCCATCGCCAGCAGGACCGGAAGGACCCAGGTCCGCGCGTACATGTGGGGGATGGAGACGGTGTAGACGTTGAACACCGCCACGACCGCGAGGATCATCGCACCTTCCGATCGCATTCTGGAAAGGGCGGCGACGCCGGACGCCACCATGGTCAGCAGCAGGATGACGAGTCCGGCGAACCCGACGATGCCCCCTTCGTTCCAGACGAGCAAATGCAGTTCGTGGACCGGGGCTCCGTAGCTGCTCTTCTGTCGGAACTGGTCGACGCCAAGACCCACCAGAACATTGTCGTCGGCCATTTCCCATGCTTCGTCGATCAGCTCGGCGCGTCCGGTATAGGTTCCGGCCTGGTTGAGATCGCCAGTCGTCAACGCTCCCGCGACCCGTTCCTCGAACACGGTGGGCACTGGGAGGTCGGACGCGAGGAACAGGCCCAGCACGATCGCGCCCAGTATTGCCGCGCGAATGAAGAGCCAGATGCCGGAGACGGCGAGAAAGATGCCGAGCGCTATCATCGACGCGGCGAAACCCGTGAAAGAGCCGGTGGCGAGCGATCCCCAAAACAGGATGACCCCGCATACGATGCCGATCCACAACGGCATGGTACGGTTCTGGACGGAGTAGAGCAGCATTGGCAGCGCAAACGCAATCAGGGCGCCGTTCGCATTGGGCCCTCCGCTCAGCGCGCCGACGCGGCCGTTGCCGGTGACGAAATCTGTGCCCATCACCGCGATGATATCCTGCGGCTCGAACAGCAGGCTCGCCGAAACGCCGATCAATTGCGATATCGTGACACCCAGCACGAAGAGCGCGGGAAACATACGCGTCAGGGCCGCCGGCTGGCCCATGATGACCATCGGGACGAGCAGGAATGCGAACAGGTATTGCGCGCCCACGATGACCCAGCGATCCACGCTCCCGTTCACCACGGACCCTATCAGAAGCCCGAGCAGCATCAGCCCGAGCCCGAGGAACCAGAACGGCGTGAGTTTGCCGAAGGGTTGGCGTTCGATCATCCCGCGATACAGCAGAACGACCATCGCAATCGAGAGCAGGATATCGCTCAGCGTAAGGTTGATGCCTCCGACCCGCAGCTCGGCGTAACCGCAGAAGAAGACCGCCAGCATCAGGAGGATGCGCAAGAACCGTCCTGTTGCCGGGCTCGCGCCGATGGGATCGAATGGCGCATTCCGGGCGTGCGCAAGGCCCGCCATACCGTCGACGGTCCTCGATTGGCCCACCAGGAACTGGGGTCCCGGCGCGCCGCCACGGTTTTCAAGCTCGCTCATGCCCTGTTGCTTGTGCAAAGCGCGGGCCCCGGGAACAAGGACTTATCGGTCCAGTCGGCGGCGCATTGGGGCTATGGCGCCCTCACAGGAATTGGCGGGCGGGATATACCAAAGATACGTTGTCTTGGCCGGCCGACCCGATGATGATCCTGCTCGCCGGTGTTCGACCGAAATTCTGGCGAAGCGGGAATGCGCCGGGATGGATCGTCGATTGCGGCAGGCGCGACCCCTCTCGCTCGCAAAGCGACTATTCGCCGGGGATGTAACGATGAAGACCAGGATCATGAAGATTATCCGGAAGGCTATCGTTGCCACGACCCTTGCCTCGAGCATGGTCGTATCGGCCTGTGCCGAAGACGTGAACGCAGCGGCGCCTGGCGACGCGCAGCCGGTCGAGGGCGAGCGGGCGTTTCCCGGGGCGGTCGGCCACGGGGCCGGAGCGCTTGGCGGTCATCTCGGGAGGATTGTCCAAGTCACCAATCGCGACGATTCAGGTCCCGGCTCGCTACGCAATTGTCTGGCCGCGCGCGGCAAGCGGGTCTGCGTGTTCACGGTAGGCGGGGTGTTCCGCTTCACCACGAGGCCCCCGGTGATCAAGAACCCCTATCTGACGATCGCGGGCCAGACTGCGCCGGGTGGCGGCGTGACGATCGCGCATGCGGGCGGGATCGCTGCTCGTACGCCGATCGCGATCAAGAACACCCATGACATCATTGTTCGCCATGTCCGCGTGCGCCTCGATCGTCTGAGCGCGAACCGCGAGAGCGACGATGCCTTCACGATCGAGAACAGCAGCAACGTGATAATCGATCACGTCAGCGGTAGCTGGGCCAGCGATGAACTGATCAACGGCTATGGCGACAACGACCAGGTCACGATCAGCAATTCCATCTTCTCATACGGCATACCGCGCCACGACAAGTGCGCCCTGCTGGGCAGCGATCCCAAGGGTGCGCAGTCGTTGAGCTTCATCGGGAATATCTGCGCCCACAACGGGGACCGGAACCCGGACATCAACTTCACCCCCGGCTCCTGCGTGGAAGTCGTCAACAACGTGCTTTACAACGCGCAGTCGGAATTCGCGGAAATCTGGGAAAGCTACGGTGGAACGCCGGTGGCGGTGGTGGGCAACACCTTCATCGCCGGTCCCGATACCCACGAGCGGTCGCAAGGCATCACGCGGGTCGGCATCGCGTCGAGCGGTACGGCGCAGATTTACATGTGGGACAACAACTTCTCGGGCGATTTCCTGCATGTCTCCGGTTCGGCAAAGTCCGTTCAGGTCGAACGTCCACCCTGTCCGCTCACAGTCGATGCGCTCCCGGTGCACGATGCATATGAGGCAGCGCTTGGCGAGGCGGGGGCATGGCCTCGTGACACCTTGGACATGCGCGTGGTCGAAGAGGTGCGTACCCGGACCGGCAGGATCGTCGATGGACCTGGTGAAATATCAGAGTTGCAAACCGGTTCGCCATACATCGACGATGACCGGGACGGGATGGATGACGAGTGGGAGATCGCTCATGGCGCGGACCCCCGGGTATCGGACCCTTGGGGCGACGTTGACGAAAACGGCATTTCGAACTTCGAGGATTTCCTGTCGTTCCGCGAACGCACCGTTCGCGAAGAGCTGGGCGGATGAACGCCATCGGCCTACCGGCCAAACCTACGCGAACGCGCCCCCCGGGCACGCAGGATCGTCGCGCCACGATCTGCTATCCGTTCGCGGGCGATAGCGTGGGCGGCAGTCACTATTCGCTGCTGGGCCTGCTGAAGAACCTCGATACCTCTCGCTACCGGGCGCTGATCGTGCCGGAGGAGCCGGACGGACGGATCGCGCAGATCTTCTCAGACTTCGAACATGCACAAGACCCCGGACGACCGCGCACGGCATTCGTCGCTGGCGAAAACTTCAGCATGGCCAAGTTTCTGCGCACCTTCACCGGGCTACCCGCCAGGGTACGTTTCCTTCGGGCGAATGGGGTGGACATCGTGCACACCAATGATGGGCGAACGCATGCCTCGTGGGCGCTCGCCTCGTGGCTGGCGCGTATTCCCCTCGTCTGGCACCACCGCGCCGATCCCGACGCCTTGGGCCTGCGTGTCCTGGCCCCGCTGGTCGCCCACAGGGTCCTGACCGTTTCCAGCTTTTCGCTACCCAAAGGGGGCACCTGGAACGCTTCCAGGAAAGCGCAGGTGGTGTTCAGCCCGTTCGATACCTCGGTCACCGCGGACCGTGCCGCCGCTCGGGCGAAGGTTCTGGCCGAGGCAGGCCTGCCCGAGAACGCGCTCGTCCTTGGCTATTTCGGCAGCTTCATCGAGCGTAAGCGGCCGTTTCTGTTCGTGGACGTCATCGCAAAGCTGCGCACCCGCCTCGACCGGCCAGTCCATGGCCTGCTGTTCGGCGAAGCGATCGTTCCCGAGATGGATGCCGCCTTGCGCGATCACATTCGCAAACGCGAAATGGAGGGCGCGGTCCGTATCATGGGCTTCCAGACGCCCGGTCACGAATGGATCGCCGGTTGCGACCAGCTCGTCGTTCCGGCCGTCAGGGAGCCGCTGGGCCGGACCTTGGTCGAAGCGATGCTGGTTCGCACCCCCGTGGTGGCGACGCGGTCCGGCGGCAACGAAGAAGCGCTGGCGGATGGCATGGGCGTTCTGGTCGAGCCGGAAAGCGCAATTGCGCTCGCCGACGGGGTCGTGTCGGTGTTGAACAATCCCGAAGAGACCACGCACATGGTCGAGCGAGCAGCCGTCACGGCGCGCGACAGGTTCGGCGAAACCCGGCACAGCACCGCGGTCATGCAGGTGTACGACGAACTGCTCGGTCTGGAGCGCGCTGCGACCTAGAAGCGGATCCGCGCCGTCACCCCAGCCTGGAACTTGTCGAATTCCTGCGTGAGATCGTCGCTCGTGCGCTGTGCGGCGCTGACTTGACCGATCAGGGAAAGCCGCCGGTTTGCAATAAATTCCAGCGCGAGGCCGGATCCGAAGGTATCTTCGGTGATCCCGCCGCCGACGAAACGGTTTTCGATCCACCTGACATTCGCCCGGGCGAACAGATTGTGTCGAATTTCGAACTGCCCGACCAATGCCACGCTCGTATCCGTCCTCGCCTCCGCGCCGCGGCGAAACGTCGCGACATCGCCGCGGAAAGCCTCGAGGATGACGGCGCTGCGGCGGGTCGGCTGGTAGATGATCGACGTGTCGACCGAGAATCCGGTTCGCGCTTCCAGCCGCGGATCGTCCGGTTCGAAACGGAAGGCACCGATGCGCGCGCGCCCCCGGATGCGCCCACTGGCGATCACGGTCACGCCGATCTGCCCGCCATAGGTCGTCGCGTCGCGATCGGGATCTATCGGCGTTCCCTCCAGCCTGAAATCTCTCACATTCGCGAAGCCCGTAACGGTCGTATAGATCGGTCCGCTGACGCGGTAGCCGACTGTGGCTCGCCCGGCATAGGTCTTGAAGTCGCGCTCGTCGTCGAAGGGTGCGATAGCATCGAGATCGTTGAACGTGGCCTGCAGGTTGAGGAGGATCCGCCCCCCCTGGTTGCGATAGCGCGCATTCGCGAAGGTGCTGTCAATCAGCCTCGGGCCCGGGCCAGCGAGATCGCGCGCTTCGGGATCGCTGCGGTTTTCCTTCAGTCGCGCATAGCCGGCATCGACATCGAACCGGCTGCCGCCTTGCGGGCTGTAGGAAAACGCTCCGGTGACACCGTAAGTGTCCGAGTTCTCGCTGGTGAAATCGGCAAAACGGGAGAACTCTCCAAACCCGGCGAGCTCGAACCGGACGTTGTTGTCTCCGTACCGCGCTTCGAGTTCGGGCCTGACGATGAACTCGACGTCCTCGATCTCGGTCCCCTCGGGACTGGCAAGGACGTTGTCGTCGAAATTGAGGTTGGCGATGATACGCGGCGACACGCGAACCGGCCCGATCGGGATGGGATCGATTTCGTATTCGGGATCGTCACCTGCGACGATTGGCGCGATCGTCGTCTGGCCGAAAACCGGGCCGGGCGCGATGACGGCACCGATCGCGCAGATCAGGCCGGTCGTTCGCAGTCGGGACGGTACGCGCATCAGAACCAGCTTTCGTAAACGCGGATCCTGTCGCCGGGCAATATCACGCTGTCTTCATCGGCAAGCGCTGTCACCGGGCGGCTGTCTACCAGGCGCGTAATCGCGACTTCACCGGTTTTCGCGCGATAGGTATAGCCGCCGGCCATCGAGACAGCGGCGAATACCGTAAGCCCTTGCCGGTATGCGTACTCTCCGGGCTGGCGGATCTCGCCCATGATATAGATCGGACGCAGTTCTAGCGGCTGAACGGTGACGTTCGGATTTTTGACAATGTTCGCCTCTGCCAGCCGTGCGGCGATGGTGTTCTCCATCTCGACATAGGACAGCCCGGCGACCTCGACCTGGTTCAGCAGGGGGAACGAGATCGAACCGGTTTCAGCGACCGTGTAATCGCCGGAAGCCGTCTCCAGATCCTGGACCGCGATACGCAGCTTGTCGCCGGGCGCGATGCGAACCTCGTTCACGCCGACGCTTTCCAGCCGCGGCAGGTCGCTCATCCCGCTCGAGCAGGCAGATGTGAGCGCGAGCCCTATTGCGGCGACGAGGACGGAAAGCCGCCTGTTATGTGATCTTTTCATCATTACCTCCCGTATGCATACAGTTTGATAGTGCTTGCGCGTGTTCGTCGACCTGGAGCGCCAGAGCGCTGGGTGGGGTTTGGGACGTGGCGGGAACCCAGTGCGACAGATCGCGGCCAAGCATGCTTTCGAGCTCCCGCACGTCCTGCGAATAGAACTCGGCCAGGTGTTCTCGCAGATCGGACGAGAGCGGCGGATACGATATCGGCTTGGCGAAGAGCCCGCGGGTCGCGCGAAACAGCGCATTGTCGCGATAGGGGCGGGCCAGCGGTTTGAGCGGGGCGAGCGCCTTTCGCACGGGCATCGGCAAGAGCTTTTCGCTGCTGTCATTGTATCGGCGGGCGATTGCTTCGGGATCGTCGTAGGGCCGGGCGCCAAGATGCTCCAGCACGCTCGTCAACGTTCGCTGCGGATCGTCGCGGACATCGTCGAACGTGATGACTAGAAGGTTTTCGGGCGGAAACAGGCGCATCCAGCGTCGCAGGTGCGCAGCGTACAACCCGTCGTTCAGAAACCGGGGCTGTTCATTGTCGAGCGATGTCAGATACTGCTCCGGGGGGCCGGTCACGGTGCCCCTGCGAAACAGCATCTTGTAATCGGCGTAGGCGCGATCGACGGGATTGCGCAGCTGGGCGATCAGTTTGACGTCCGGATAGGCTCTTGCGATCCGCTCGGCCGCTTCCGGCTTTGCAAGGTAATCGGCGGTCTTCTCGCCCCACAGGCTTCCAGCGGCCTTGGTGTCGGGAAAGAGCGAGCGATACCAGGCTGCCCCGCGAGAATGCTCGCGCGTGAAATAATGCGGTTCGATCTCGGGGATGGAAATGTCGGGGTGTTGATCCAGCTGCGCCTGCAACCAAGTCGTCGCTGCCTTGATCGCGCCGATCACGATGAAGTCCATCGGGGGCAGGGTGTCATCGCTCATGAGAGGTCCGCCAACCGGTTCACGACCTCGGCGACGCAGCGGCCGACAGTGGCGGTCTGTTCGGGATCGAGCGTGTGATCGACCTGGAACATCAACGTCTCGCGCGCGATCAGGTGCGCATTGGCAAGCTCGCCGTCGCGCTTCGCCTCTACGTTCTGGAATGCGGCTTCCCGGCTCATGTCTGGGCACGATCCGCTTCCGCAGACGATACCCCTGTCCATCAGCGCCGCGATGACGTCGGACCGGGAGATGCCGGCCGGGAAACGGTCGAGGTCGAGGCGCACATAGGCCTTGTAATAGGCATGCCGGGCTTCCTCAGGCAGACGTAGCGGCAGGACCGCAGGGCTGGAGCAAACGGCCGCGATAAGGGCCTCGGCGTTCGCGCGGCGCCGGGCAACCCATCCATCCAGCTTGGCCAGCTGCCTGCGGCCGATCGCCGCCTGCATCTCGGTCATGCGGAAATTGCTGCCGAAATCGTCGTGCAGGAAGCGGAATTCGCCCGGGGGCGTGTTCGCCCGCTCGCGCATACGAAGCGGGTTTTTTCCATGATCCTTGTAAGCAGCGGCAATGCGCCAAGACCGCTCGTCGTCCATGACGACCATGCCGCCTTCGCCGCCGGTCGACATGATCTTGTCGGTGCAGAAGGAGAAGCAGCCGGCGTCTCCGAAAGAGCCGACGGGACTGCCCCGCCACGTCGCGCCATGGGCCTGTGCGCAATCCTCGATCAGGCGGAGCCCGTTCGCCGTGGCGATCGTGCAAAGCCGGTCCATGTCGCAAGGCTGACCGGCAAGATGCACGCAGATGATCGCGCGCGTCCGGTCGCACAACAGACGTTCGACCGAGTTCGGATCGATGTTCTGCGTATCCGCCTCGACATCGGCGAAGACGGGGGAGGCACCGGCCGCGACAACGGCGCTGGCCGTTGCGAAGAAACTGCGCGCAGGCACGATGACCTCATCACCCGGCCCGATCCCGAGCGCACGCAGCGCAAGTTCGATGGCGACGGTGCCGTTGCTCAACGCCAGGGCATGCGACACTCCGAGATATTGCGCGAATTCGGCTTCGAACGCCCGGTTTTGCGTCCCGTGAACGAGCGCGTTGACCTCGCCGGACAGCAGGACCTTCGTGACCGCTTCGATCTCGTCGCTTTCGTGCATTGGCCAGCGGGACTGCGCCCCGACCGGCAGTTTTGCCTCGACGAGTTGCAGGGAAGGAGCGGGCTTTGTCGTTTGCATGGCGTCGCTCAAACCTCCCCGGCTGTAAGGAACTTGCGGCCCCACAGCGACTTCGAATTGGCGACGAAGCCTGCAAGGGTCGGGGAGCTGTTGGGCAGGTTCGTCAGGTGATGCGTGATGCGCCGGACATCGCCGTCGTTGCCCGCCTGGATCTCGATGCCGATCTGTTCGATCGCCCGCGTGATGAGGGGCAGGGGAATGGGATGCGACTGTGCTTCGAAGATACCGGGGATCGAGGACGCTTCCTGCACCTCGCAGCTGTCGAACAATTCCTCGTAAAGCTTTTCGCCCGGGCGCAGGCCGGTGAATTTGATCTCGATATCGACGTCGGGTTCCAGCCCGTGGAGTCGGATCATCCGTTCTGCCAGGTCGACGATCTTTACCGGCTTGCCCATGTCGAGGACCATGATGCGGCCGCGAGGGGTATCGTCCTGAAGCGCGCGCGAACTGCTTTCGAGGATCAGTTGCACCGCTTCGCGCACCGTCATGAAGAAGCGTTCGATCTCCGGGTGCGTGACGGTAAGCGGGCCGCCGGCGAGCAACTGGCTCTTGAACAGGGGCACAACGGAGCCTGACGAACCCAGAACGTTGCCGAACCGGACCGTCATGAAGCGGGGCGCGTCCTGATCGTCGACCCCGCACAGGTCGAGCGACTGGGCATACAGTTCGCCCACGCGCTTGCTCGCGCCCATGATGCCGACAGGGTTCACGGCCTTGTCGGTGCTGACCTGCACCATCGCACGCGCGCCGAACTCGCAGACGGCGTCGGCGATGTTTTTCGTGCCGATGATGTTGGTGTGCGCGCCGGCGCAGGGGTTGGCCTCTGCGATGGGCACATGCTTGATGGCGGCGGCGTGATAGACGATCGCCGGTTCGTGCTGCTTGAAGACCCGGTTCACTTCCGCGTGATCTCGCACATCGCAAAGCGATATCGCGACCGGCAAAGTGGGAAAGGCTTCCCTGACCTGCCGCTCGATCGTGTAGAGGTTGAACTCACTGTGATCGAGCAGGATGAGCTTGCGCGGGCTGAATGCCGCGAGCTGCCTGGCCAACTCGCCTCCGATCGTGCCGCCCGCTCCCGTCACGAGGATGCAGTCGCCGGCGACCTGTTTCGAAATGGCAGCTTCGCGAAGCTCGAATTCGCGCCGGCCCAGCAGTTCGGCGGTCGAATGGTTCTGCAGGCTCGGCTTGCTCGAACGCCCGAGCAGGTGGCCCCAGTCGTTGCCGACACGCACGGTTTCGATTCCGAGCTCGCGGGTGCGGCGCGTGATCGTGGCCACGTCGCGGCCGCTCAGGTTGATCGCGTCGTCGCAGATCATGATCGTATCCGGGCGCCTTTTGCGCTGGTCGAGCATGAGCACGGCGGAAAGCAGGTTTTCCGGGAAACCCAGAACCGGAATGCCGCGGATCTGGCCGATCGGCCCATCCGCTTCGGGAAGCAAAATGCCTACGACCGATATCGGGGAGTTCCTGTCGGGCCGGGTAATCTGGATGACGGATTCGACCCAGTCCGACGGCCCCACCAGCAGGACTTTCTCCCGGTTCGCCAGTTCCGCCGGAGACGTTTCTTGTGGTCCTCCGAACATCGCGACGCGCCGGGTCGCACGGCGGGACAGCCGCATCACCTGCATGGTCAGGAGCGCCATGCAGAAATGCAGCGTCCCCAGTAGGATGAACTGGGAGGGGTCGCTGGTGCCAAAAATCGACCAGATGGCAAGCCACACGATTGCGAGTGCGGCTGCGATATTGACGCTGAGGACAAGGCAGTCGGCAAGAGAGGTAAAGCGCCAGTTGCGCCGATAGAGGCCGCCGACGAACATGACGAGCACCGCCAGCGCGCTCGCGGATGCGACCAGGACGGGCAGGGTGACGATGTTCGAGCTGATGTCCACGCGCCCGTCGAGAAGGGGCAGCAGGAAGACCAGCGTGCAGGCGATGGCGGCGAAATCGAGGCTCGTCACCGCCGAGAGCCGGATCAGCCGTTTCCAGCGAAAGGCCGAAACGATCCCGAAACGCCCGGCCAGAAATCGCGACAGGCGGGTAAGACGTCCGGCCCGGTCGAGGGGACGTTCGTCATCAACGGTGGTCTGGGTTTCACCGGTCTGTTCGGCGATGCCTGTCATAGCCCCCGCATACCCCTTCGCTGTTCATCTGCCGGATCGGAAACCGGCCATTGCAGTCATCGGGATAAAGCGAGGTGCGCGGCCCCGCACTTGCGCATCAAGGCATCAGCCTAAAGGGTTTGGAAAGGACGATCGTCGACCGACAAGGGCAGGCGGACGATCCCAAGGGATATGATCGGCAATCTCAAAAGGGGGAGCGTGCACCCTTTCTCGCCCGGCGGCGTCACCCTTAGGTAACGATACCCTTCTTTGGCCTAATCGACCGAATGCAGGTTTGAATGACAGTCATATGCGGGCAGTTGGATCGTCGATTCAGAAGCGATGTGCGAGCGAAGGAGGGATATGTCGTGAAGATCGTCGTGCTCTCAAGCCTCGCTTTCTCGCTGGTCAATTTCCGGGGCAAGTTGCTCGAGGAGATGCGCCGGGCGGGCCACGAGGTCGTCGCTGTTGCTCCCGATGACGACCCGGACGTTCGCGCCAGGCTCGACGCGATCGGCGTGAAGTTTCGCACCGTCCCGATGGCGAGGACCGGCACGAACTTCATTTCCGACGCCGCCACCGTGTGGGCCTATGTGAAGCTGCTTCGCGAGGAACGACCGGACAAGGTCGTGGCGTACACGCAAAAGCCGATCATCTATGGCGGGATCGCCTGCCGGATCGCCGGGGTGCGGCAATATTACGCGCTCATGTCGGGGCTCGGCTACGTCTTCAGCGACGCGGCCCGGAACAGGCGCGTCCTTCGCGCGGTGTTCTGCCGCCTTTACCGTGCCGGCCTCAAGGATGCGAAGCGGATCTTCGTCTTCAATTCGGACGACCGGGCCGACATGCTCGCCGCCGGGATCATCGATCCTTCGTCCCCGGTCGTCGAAGTGCCCGGTTCGGGGGTGGACCTCGACCGGTTCGGCCATGCGCACCTGCCGCCCGGTCCCGTCCGTTTCCTGATGATCGGACGGCTGATGCGCGACAAGGGGGTGTGGGAATATGCGAAGGCGGCCGCCATCGTCACGAAGCGCAACCCGGAGGTGCGGTTCCAACTGATCGGCCGGGCCGAAACCGACAACGAGACCGGCCTCGATGCAGGCGATGTCGCAAGGCTCGCGTCCGACTACCCGGTCGAGGTGATCGACGGCACCGACGACGTTCCAGCGTTCCTGCGTCAATGCCATGTCTTCGTGCTGCCGACCTATTATCGCGAAGGCTTGCCGCGGACGATCCTCGAGGCGCTTGCGGTCGGGCGCGCCATCGTCACCACCGATATGCCTGGCTGCCGCGATGCGGTGACGGACGGCCTCAACGGCTTCCTCGTCGCCCCGCGCGACCCATCGGCCCTGGCCGGAGCCATGCTGACGCTGGCCGAGGATCGAAACCTCGTCGAACGGATGGCGGTTCGCTCACGCCAACTCGCCGAAGACGTCTACGACGTGCGGAAGGTCAATGCCCTGCTTCTGGACGAAATGGGTATCGTCGGTGAGCGCTCCGCCGGCACACGGCCGGATGCAGCCCCGTCCGAACCTCCGACGATCGACGGCGTGCGAGCGGCACGGGCATGAAGGTCGCACTCGTCGGAGCGGTGGAGGGGTCGTTGTGTGCTCTCAATGCCATGATCGAGGCCGGGCACCCGCCTGTACTCGTCGCGACCCTGCCGAACGATCTTTCCAAACGGCACTCCGATTTCGTCGATCTCGGACCGCTTGCCGAAGAACACGGCATACCGGTGAAACGCGTGCGCAACATCAATGATGCCGACGCGATCGAGGCGATGAGGGCGGCGTCGCCCGATTACATCTTCGTGGTCGGGTGGTCGCAGATCTGCCGCGAGGAATTCATGCAACTCGCGCCGGACCGGGTGATCGGCTATCACCCGGCGGCCCTTCCGCGCATGCGGGGCCGGGCCGTCCTGCCCTGGACCATCCTGCACGACGAGAAGATCACCGGCGCGACCTTGTTCTGGATGGACGATGGCGTGGATACCGGCGACATCCTCGAGCAGCGTTTCTTCCACGTCGCGCCGCGTGAAACCGCGCGGACGCTTTACGACAAGCATGTGGCCGCGATCGATTCCATGGTTCGAGCCGGGCTGAAATCGCTTGCATCCGGTTCTCCCCCGCGGACCCCTCAGGACGAGGTAAGTGCGACCTATGCGGCGCAGCGCCGACCGGAGGACGGGCTTATCGACTGGACCGCACCTACCGAACAGATCGATCGCCTGATCCGGGCCGTATCGAAGCCCTATCCCGGTGCGTTCACCACTCAAGGCGGCGAACGCATCGTCCTGTGGCGGGCCCATTGCCTTGCTGAGCAGACGCACCATGCGCTTCCCGGGCAAGTTGTCGAGTTGTACGGCGGCGGCTTCGACGTCATGACCGGCAACGGAGTGCTGCGCGTCGAGGAATGGGAAGGGGAGGGCGTCCCTTCGATACGCAAGCACGCGGTTCTGGGAAGGTAGGCATGGAAAATCTGCAGCATCTCGGAAAGACGCTGGTCGTGGCCCCGCACCCCGATGACGAGGTCCTCGGCTGCGGGGGGACGATCGCCCGGCTCGCCGATGCGGGACAGGAAGTGCACGTTGCCATCGTAACGCGCGGCTATGAACCGGCGTTCTCCGATGAGCAGGTGGAACGAGTCCGCGCAGAGCTGGTCGAGGCACATGACGTCCTGGGCGTGACGAAGTGCCATTTCCTCGATCTTCCGGCGGCCGCGCTCGATACGCTTCCCGGGGCGCAATTGAACCACGCGATCGGCAAGCTGGTCGGGGACATCGCCCCGGCGACCATGTTCCTGCCGTTCGTGGGTGACATTCACCGCGATCACCAACTTGTCTTTACCGCCGGACTGGTCGCCGCGCGCCCACGGGGCGGGGACGTTCCCCGGCGCATCTACGCTTACGAGACGCTGTCGGAAACGAACTGGGCGGCACCCGGCCTTACCGAAACCTTCGCCCCTAATACCTATTTCGATGTCAGCGAGACGATGGAGCGGAAGCTGGAGGCGTTCTCGCGGTTCGACAGCCAGATCAAGGCCTTCCCGGACGAACGATCGCTCAAGACGATCGAGTCGCTCGCTGCGGTGAGAGGATCGACAGTTTATCTTCCCGCTGCCGAAGCCTTCATGCTGATTCGCGAAATTTCCTGACGCTTCCTTACAAATTCAAGTCGGTAGCGGGTAGGTGTCCAGCTTTTGGACTGGACGAATCATGCGTATTGCATGTATTAATTTTGTGTAACTAGAACGATGAAAGGCTAATCCCCTGCTGGATAGGTGGTCATCCATGAGGTGTCCTCCATTTGGCAGTTCTTGGCTTCGGGTCGCAGGTTGATCATCCGAAGGGGGGAATTGAAATGTCTACACGGTCATCCGTGTCTATCGCCATCGTCAGTGACAACTCGCTTGCTCGGGAAGGTTTGCGGCGCATTCTTGAAGGTGACGAATTCACCGTCACCCAGTCTCACGCATGCAGTCGTGACATGCTCGATTCGCAGGTCGGCCAGCCCGGCCCCGAAATCGCAATCCTCGATATCGGGGAGGTCGATACCATTTGCTCCGAGGTGGAAGCGTGCCAGCACGCTATGCCGAAGGCGAAGGTTGTCGTCCTGAGCGACGAGTTCGACTTCGACCTCATGCTCGAGGCCTTCCGGATCGGCGTGGACGGTTACATCGTCAAGCGTATCGATTGCGAAGCGCTGATCGGTTCGCTCAAGCTCGTCCATCTCGGCGAGAAGGTCATGCCGAGTGAACTGGCCAAGGGACTGCCCTCGCGCTGGACCGGCAGGTCGATGCCTTCGATGTCCGAGCGCGAACTGGTATCGCTCCTGTCCGAACGCGAGATCGAGACCCTGAGGTTCCTGATCCTGGGTTCGCCGAACAAGGTGATCGCAGGCCACCTCGATATCAGCGAGGCGACCGTGAAGGTTCACGTCAAGGCGATCCTGCGCAAGCTGGGCGCACAGAACCGCACCCAAGCAGCGATCTGGGCCGTCAACAACGGCATCGAACTGAAGTCGGCGGAAATGATTGCGGTGAACGAAACCGATGATCGCGGTCCGCAGGTCCAGATGGGCACCGCCGTGGCCAGCTAGGACGTTACCGCCCGTCCGCGAGAGACGGGCCATCATGCAGCACCTTGGGAGAGGGTGCCTGCCATGCAGCGGCCGATTGTCGACGGAACGCTTCGCAAATCAGTGGTTTTTGCCCACCATCGCGATCAAGACGCCTTCCTCGGCCTTGCGAAAACCGAGCAATTGGTAACCGGCAACGCCCTTGGTTTTCTGGAAGCCTGCTTCCCACGCAATGAGATCCTCGATCGACGGATCCGTGCCGACGGGTATCTCCTCGATCGGCGCGGCGTTACGCCGTTCCGAAGGGTAGGGCCGCGACCTGAGTATCGCGGCGCTGACGGCTCCCTTGGACATCGGGGTCAAGAATTCGCATCCGTGAAAATTGCCATCGCTCCAGATAACCTTGGCTTCCGTTACCCCTAGAAACGGCAGTTCCACAATCAGGGTTTCCTCGGGGTCGATCTTGCACGCGGTTTCCAGCCTCAGCCCGGTTTCGGACATGTCGTGGATCGTTGCCGTCGTTTCCTCAGGCGAACCTTCCACGCTCATGCTCAGATGGACGGTGCGCCTGTTCGCGCCCCGTCGCTCTCGCGAGATCGTTGCGTGAAGTTTCTGGACTAAAGCTGTCACGCGGCGATTGACCTTTTCATCGACCGCAATTCGGTCCTCTCACGCATAATTCGCCTCAACCCGTCTCGTAAAGTAAGCCCGTCGTGCTTTCTGCACGTATCGTCATTGTTCTAACGTTTCGTCACCTTCGACCGGAGCGTAACGATCGTGCGGAGCCGCTCGCGCAAAATATTCAAGGGCCTGATTGTTTTGACGGCGACCAAGCCGTTTGCGCGCGCCGCCGCCTCTGTTATCCGCTTCAGTCATGACGGAATGGATCAAACGGGCACACGAGGCTGCAAGGGCTGCGCGAACATATGAAGGCGATGTAGGTAGCCATCTGGCCGAGGGGCTCTCGCGCGATAACGGGTCGATCGATTCGCAGCTTCTGACCGAAGAGCAGCACGCCGCGCATGGCTTTGCGTGGATCGCTGCGACGCGGGCCGCGCTCGAAGCGACTGCCGATTGGGCGGAGCGGTCGCGTACGGAAGGCCGTTACGGCGCCATCGAGGAACTGGTCCTGCGGGTGGGCGTCGGCGAATACTGCGCGCATCTCGTCCACGGCGTACCGATGAGCGCCAGCGAGACATTGCGGCCTGCGGCAGTGAAGGCCGGAGACGCGGCCGCAAAGTTGGCGCGGACCCCGGCGGTCGCAGCGTTCCTCGATGACGGAAGCACGCGGGAAACGCGCGCGGAGCTTTCGCGGCGTCTGGCGAACGGCGAACGACCGAGCGAAGCGCTCGGCGAGGAAACGCTCGACCTGATCCGCGAGCAGTTTCGCAACTTCACCGCCGACCGGATCGCGCCGCATGCCCATGGCTGGCACCTGGACGACGCCCTGATCCCTACGGAGGTGATCGTCGAGATGGCGCAGCTCGGGGTTTTCGGCATCTGCATACCCGAGCAATATGGCGGGCTGGGCCTCGGCAAGCTGGCCATGTCGGTCGTGTCCGAGGAGCTTTCGCGCGGCTGGATCTGTGCCGGCTCCCTCGGCACGCGCTCTGAAATCGCGGGCGAACTGATCGCGGCGAACGGTACCGACGCGCAAAAGGCCCGGTTCCTGCCGCGTATCGCCGATGGAAGCGTGCTGCCCACCGCCGTCTTTACCGAGCCCGATACCGGCAGCGATCTCGCCAGCGTCCGCACCCGGGCGCGCAAGTCGAGTGAAGGATGGCAGGTCGATGGAGCCAAGACCTGGATCACCCACGCCGCGCGGGCGGACCTGATGACGCTGCTGGTGCGCACCGATACCGAGGCGCCGGGCTATCGCGGCCTAAGCATGTTCCTCGCTGAAAAGTCGCGTGGTACCGACGCCGATCCTTTCCCCGATGCCGGGATCGACGGCGGCGAGATAGAGGTACTGGGCTATCGCGGGATGAAGGAATACGCGCTGGGCTTCGACGGCTTCGAGCTTTCGGCGGATTCGCTGCTGGGCGGGGCCGAGGGGGAGGGGTTCAAGCAGCTCATGCAAACCTTCGAAGGCGCGCGTATCCAGACCGCCGCGCGCGCCGTCGGAGTGGCCTGGAACGCCTTCGACCTGGCCCTGGACTACGCGACCGGGCGCAAGCAGTTCGGCGAGCCGCTTTCCCGTTTTCCGCGGGTTTCGGACAAGCTTGCGCTGATGGTCGGCGATATCGTGATGAGCCGCGAACTCACCTACAGCGCGGCCCGGGCGAAGGATCGAGGGGCGCGTTGCGACATCGAGGCGGGGATGGCGAAGCTGCTTGCCGCCCGCACCGCCTGGATCGCGGCGGACCAGGCGGTGCAGATCCATGGCGGCAACGGCTATGCGCTGGAATACCCCATCAGCCGGGTGCTGTGCGATGCGCGCATCCTCAATATCTTCGAAGGGGCGGCC
>JBARZK010000136.1:0-23705 GCA_049649965.1 Erythrobacter sp. | reverse complement strand
GCGCATCGGAGGCGTTCGCATAGGCCGGCGCCTCGATATGATCGCGCCACGGCCCGCCGCATGCATTGTCGAGCAGGATGCGCTGAAAGCAGTGATCGAACCGCACCGGCCAGTCGCGTTCCTTCGCGATCGCCGGCATCATCGAGCGGGTCAGCTCGAACCACTTCGCCTCGAGCATCTTGCGAGCCTTGGTCATCGGCCCGAGTTAGGCGCAACACGAAGGTTCGACAATCGCCGGGGCGCCTCAAACGTCCGCATACCGTGCCTTGCAGCATTTACACCGTGGCAACCCTGAACCGACACGAAGGCTTAGTGCGCGCACGCCTATCGGCTCTGTTCAAACAACGTCGCAACACGATGCACCATCGATCGCCCGGAACAAACCGGGCTTGCCGGTGGAAGCATCGGCCCGGAAGGTCGCACCTCCATGTCCATCCATTTCGCTCCCGCCATTCGTGCCGATCATCCCCTTGCCTGCAAACCGGTCGCCCGCGTCATGGCATTGCGCGCAGCGGAGCGCGTCGCCAATGACGGACCGCGACATGGCGCGAACCAGTTGCTCGAGGCAGCCTTGCATCACTTTGCAGCGCATGGCCTCGGCGCTGCGCGCGCCGCTCTCGAACAGGCGGAAACGGCACGGCAGGCTGGCGACACGCACGGCTATGACAGGTGGATGGGCATCGCGCGCCAGCTGGACCGGCGCATGGTAGCGGAGGCCGAGGGCAAGGCCGTGGGCCGGTAAGGTAGACGGCCCGCCATCACCATCGCGCGCGCCACCCTGTATCCGGCAAGGGTTGAAGGTAAGCGCGCCTTTAACCCAAGCTTGAAACTCTCGCCCTAATCCCGCTCATTATGGCGCGTTTCATGCCCTCCTTCCTGTTGCGCCCGATGCGCTCTTTCGCCGGGTCCGATGACCGGGCCGAGCGGGCGCACGAACCGCTGGTGGCATCGCTGTACTCGCAGCCCGGAACGATGGTGATCGGAACGGTGACTACCGTCGGCGCGACCTGGGCGGCGGCAAGGGTCGCTGACACGGATTGGCTGTGGATCGCTTTCGCGGTCGTCGCGATCGTCGGCGCCGGCCGCCTGGCGCTGACCGTCCTGCTGAGGCGCGAGAGCGCGTATTTCGAACCGGAGACCCGCGAGTTCGCTTACAAGGTCGGGGCTTTCGCCTTCGCCCTCGCGCTCGGACTGACGTCGGGAGGCGCGGTTTGGTTCGACGCGGATAGCGGCGTAGAGCTGCTGCTGGTCGCGAACGCCATCGGCTACGGCATCGGCGTCAGCGCCCGCAATGCCGGTCGCCCTTCGATCGCCATCGGCCAGCTGGCGCTCGTATGCGTGCCCACGGCGCTGGCCGGTCTGCTGGTCGGCGACCTCGTCCACGTCGTCCTCGCGATCAACCTGATCCTGTTAATCGCGGCAATGATTTCCATCGCGCGAAGCATATTCGGCGTCCTGCGCGATGCGCTTTCCTCGGCGGAGACCAGCCGCACGCTCGCGGAACGGATGCAGCACCTCGCCCGCACCGATGTGGTCACCGGCCTTTCCAACCGTGCCGGGCTGAACAACGGCCTGGTTGAGACGATGGCGACACTCGACCCGGATACCTGCCTCGCCCTGTTCTGGATCGATCTCGACCGCTTCAAGGACGTGAACGACCTGCACGGGCACCCGGCAGGTGACAAGGTCCTTGCCGAAATCGCCGGGCGACTTCGCGGACTGGCGCCCCGCCCGGCGACCCTGGCTCGCTTTGCCGGAGACGAGTTCATCGTCGTCGCCCCCGTGGCGGACCGCGCCGCGGCCGAGCGACTGGCCAGCGAGATCCATTGCGAGATCATGCGCCCCCAGCGCGTGAACGACGAGCGCCTCGAACTGCGCGCTTCGCTTGGCGTGGCGATGCTGCCCGACCACGGCACCGATGCCGACACCCTGATGCGGGCGGCCGACCTCGCGCTCTACCACGCGAAGGTCGGCGGTCGGTCGCAGACCCGCTTCTTCGAACGGCAGATGACGCGCGACCTCGCCCGCCGCCGCGAGATCGAGACCGAGTTGCGCAGCGCCCTGCAGCGCGACGAATTGTCGATCTTCTTCCAGCCGATCGTGGATCTCGAAACCGCGCGCATCCGCTCTTTCGAGGCGCTGGTACGCTGGTTCCACCCGGAAAAGGGCGAACTGCTGCCCGACGAATTCATTCCGATCGCGGAGGAAAGCGGGGTGATCGTCACGCTCGGCAACTGGATCACCATGCAGGCCGCGCGCGTCGCGGCAACCTGGCCCGAAGACATCACGGTGGCCGTAAACCTCTCGCCGATGCAGATCCGCGCACCCGGAGCAGCGCTGGGCATCAGGAACGCCCTGCGCGAAGCCGGACTGGATCCGCGCCGGCTCGAACTGGAAGTGACCGAAGCGCTGTTCCTCGAAGACACTCCGACCACCGCCGCCTTCATCGAGGAGCTGACGGAGATCGGCGTACGTTTCGCGCTCGACGATTTCGGCACCGGCTATTCCTCGCTCGGCTCGATCAATTCGTTTCCGCTATCGAAGATCAAGGTGGATCGCAGCTTCGTCTCCGGCGCGAAAGTCGGGCGAAAGAGCGATGCGATCATCCGCGCGGTGGCCGAAATGGGCTCGACGCTCGGCATGGGGGTCGTTGCCGAAGGGCTCGAAACGGTCGAGCAGGTCAACGCCGTGCGGGCCGCGGGCTGCAACCTTGGACAAGGGTATTATTTCAGCCGTGCCGTCCCGGACTATCTCGCCACCATGCTGCTGGCGCAGGAGCGCGAGGCCCAGTTGCGGCAGGCAAACGACTGAAATCTTCGCGCGAAAGCGGGAACTTGAAGCGCCGGAAGCCGTAGGGCTCTAGGCCGTGTTTCGAAGGAAATACGGCCTTATTGCAAGTGCTTACCATTTGCAAAGATATTGCTTCCCCTGCCCCGTTTGACGGTTGCATTCGCCCGGAGCGGAGCCTACCGCGACCCCTGCCAGATGCGGGTCCGGGCTGCGGGGACGAGCGCCGGGACTTATCGCCCGCGTTCGAACTTCGATCGTCCCCTCGATATTCAAAGGAAGGACGCCTCCTTTATGGCTCGCAAGAAAATCGCTCTCATCGGCTCAGGCATGATCGGCGGCACGCTCGCCCACCTCGCCGCGAAGAAGGAAATGGGCGACATCGTCCTGTTCGACATTGCCGAGGGCATGCCGCAGGGCAAGGCGCTCGACCTGTCGCAGTGCGGCCCGGTCGAAGGCTTCGACGCGAAGATCACCGGATCGAACGACTATGCCGATATTGCCGGCGCCGATGTGGTGATCGTCACCGCGGGCGTCCCACGCAAGCCGGGCATGAGCCGCGACGACCTGCTCGGCATCAACCTGAAAGTGATGAAGGCGGTCGGCGAAGGCATCAAGAACAACGCGCCCGACGCATTCGTGATCTGCATCACCAACCCATTGGACGCGATGGTCTGGGCGCTGCGCGAATTCTCCGGCCTGCCGCACAACAAGGTCGTCGGCATGGCAGGCGTGCTCGACAGCGCGCGCTTCGCGACCTTCCTCGCCTGGGAATTCGATTGTTCGGTCAAGGACGTCAACGCGTTCGTGCTCGGCGGCCACGGCGACACGATGGTTCCGGTGAAGAGCTACACCACGATCAACGGCATCCCGGTCGACGATTACGCCAAGATCAAGGGCGTTTCGGCAGACCGCATCGACGAAATCGTCGACCGCACTCGCAAGGGCGGTGGCGAGATCGTCGGCCTGCTCGGCAACGGCTCGGCCTATTACGCCCCCGCCACCAGCGCGATTTCCATGGCCGAAGCATACCTTGGCGATCAGAAGCGCATCCTGCCCTGCGCCAGCTATGTCGACGGCAAGTACGGGCTCGACGGCCTCTACGTGGGCGTCCCCACCGTGATCGGCGCGGGCGGCACCGAAGAAGTGATCGAGATCGAACTGTCGGACGAGGAAAAGGGCAACCTCAAGGTCAGCACCGACGCGGTCGAGGAACTGCTCGAGGCGTGCAAAGGGCTGGATAGCTCGCTGGCATGATGGCGAAGTCTGGCTATCCAAAACGCTTTGGCCCGTCCCCTCTTCAAGACGGCGGTTGGATCATTGGTTTGGCCGGAATACTTGCGTTCATGATTGCATTCGCCTGCGCTTGGTTCGAGCCAATTCTAATTCCGGCTTTGTTGGCAGGGCCAGTGTTCACATTGCTGATCGATAGAAAGAATTGGCGGCATCGGTTGTCGATGGTGCTGTTCCAAGTCGCAATAATTGTCACGGCCTCGCTCGCCGTTTGGCTCATTAAATAATCGAAGGAATTCAGAAGAATGTCCATCCTCGTAAACAAAGACACCAAGGTCATCACCCAGGGGATGACCGGCGATACCGGCACCTTCCACACGCAGCAGGCGCTCGATTACGGGACCAAGATGGTCGCGGGCGTGACGCCGGGCAAAGGTGGCACGGAACATATCGGCCTGCCGAACTTCAACACCGTCCGCGAGGCGAAGGACGCCACCGGCGCGACGGCTTCGTGTATCTACGTCCCCCCGCCCTTCGCCGCCGATGCGATCTGCGAGGCGATCGACGCCGAGATCGAGCTGATCATCTGCATTACCGAGGGCATTCCGGTGCTCGACATGGTGCGCGCCAAGGCCGCGCTCGAAGGCTCCAAGTCGCGCCTGATCGGCCCGAACTGCCCCGGCGTTCTGACACCTGAAGAATGCAAGATCGGTATCATGCCCGGACAAATTTTCAAGAAGGGCAGCGTCGGCGTCGTCTCGCGTTCCGGCACGCTCACCTATGAAGCGGTGCACCAGACCACGCAGGTCGGCCTTGGCCAGACCACGGCGGTCGGCATCGGGGGCGATCCGGTCAACGGCACCAACTTCATCGACGTGCTCGACCTGTTCCTCGACGATCCGGAAACCAAGAGCATCATCATGATCGGCGAAATCGGCGGCAGCGCCGAGGAAGAAGCCGCCGAATTCCTCAAGGCCGAAGCCGCAAAGGGCCGTTCAAAGCCCACCGTCGGCTTCATCGCCGGTCGCACCGCCCCTCCGGGTCGCCGGATGGGCCATGCCGGCGCCATCGTCTCCGGTGGCAAGGGCGGCGCGGACGACAAGATCGCGGCTATGGAAGATGCGGGCATTCGCGTATCGCCGAGCCCCAGCGAATTGGGTACCACGCTCGACGCGATGCTCAAGCAAACGGCATAACCCCCCTCCGACAAAGGCGGGAAGGTGCGCACCCCCACGCACCTTCCCGGTAAGCCCATGAACAAGCAGACCGCCAACTTCACCCCCGACATGACCGACCAGGAAGGGCCGCAACCCGGCCCCTCCTGGGGCAATCCGCGCTGGCTCGACCAGGTTGCGGACAGCGGCGCCGACCTCGTCGCGGCGATGGACCCCACCCAGATGCGCGCCGATGCGAAGTCGGACATCGCGAAAGCCGCGAAGGACGCGGGCAAGGCCACCGACCCCAAGTCGATCGAGAAAGCGGCGAACCTGTCGATCTCGGCGATGACGCTGGTGCGGCTCTACCGCGTGCGTGGGCACATGGCCGCCGATCTCGATCCGCTCGGCCAGTCGGGGCGGCAGGGCGACGTTCCCGCCGACCTGACGCTGAAGTTCCACGACCTCGAAGGGCATGAGGACGAGGACGTTTATGTCGGCGGCGTGCTCGGCATGGAATGGACGACGGTCGGCGAACTGCACAAGCGCCTGGTCGAGGTCTATTGCGGCAAGGTCGGCCTCGAATACATGCACATCGCCGATACCGAGGAACGCCGCTTCCTCCAGGACAAGTTCGAAAGCCCCGGCGACACGATCCAGTTCACGCCGGAGGGCAAGAAGGCGATCCTCGCCGCCGTGCTGCGCGGCGAGCAGTACGAGGAATTCCTCGGCAAGAAGTATGTCGGGACCAAGCGTTTCGGGCTCGATGGCGGGGAATCGATGATCCCGGCGCTCGAAGCGGTCATCAAGCATGGCGGCAGCGCGGGCGTGCGCGAAATCATCTACGGCATGGCGCATCGCGGGCGGCTCAACGTCCTCGCGAACGTGATGGCAAAACCCTACAAGGTGATCTTCCACGAATTTTCCGGCGGATCGGCCAATCCCGAGGATGTCGGCGGTTCGGGCGATGTGAAATACCACCTCGGCACCAGCACCGACCGCGAGTTCGACGGCATCAGCGTGCACATGAGCCTCGTCCCCAACCCCTCGCACCTCGAAGCGGTGAATCCCGTGGTGCTGGGCAAGAGCCGCGCCCAGCAGGCGATCCGCGACGACCTGTCGAACAAGCAGCAGGTCCTGCCCGTTCTGATTCACGGCGACGCAGCGTTTGCGGGGCAAGGCGTCGTATGGGAGTCGCTATCGCTATCCGGTGTGCCCGGCTACGATACCGGCGGCTGCATCCACTTCATCATCAACAACCAGATCGGCTTTACCACCAGTCCCAAGTTCGCCCGCTCCTCGCCCTATCCCAGCGACGTGGCGAAGGGTGTCATGGCGCCGATCCTGCACGTCAACGGCGACGATCCCGAGGCGGTGACCTTCGCCTGCAAGCTCGCGGTCGAATACCGCCAGCGCTTCGGACGCGACGTGGTGATCGACATGTGGTGCTATCGTCGCTTCGGCCACAACGAGGGCGACGAGCCCAAGTTCACCCAGCCGCTGATGTACGAACGCATCCGCTCCCACCCGAAGGTCAGCGTGTGCTACGAAACGCGGCTGATCGAGGAAGGTGTGATCGCGAAGGGGCACCGCGAGGAGGTGAGCAACGACTTCATCGCGCATCTCGATTCCGAGTTCGAGGCCGCCAAGAGCTACAGCCCGAACGAAGCGGACTGGTTCGGCGGACGCTGGTCGGGGCTGAACAAGCCGGCCGACCCGGAGACCGCCCGGCGCAATGTCGACACCGCGATCGATGCGAAACTGTTCGACAAGCTCGGCCGCACGCTGACCGACATCCCCGACGATCTCGAGATCCACAAGACGCTCGGTCGCGTGCTGAAGACAAAGCGGCAGATGTTCGACGATGACGAAGAGCATTTCGACTGGGCGACGGCCGAGGCGCTCGCCTTCGGCAGTCTCGTGACCGAAGGCTACAATGTCCGCCTGTCCGGGCAGGACAGCGGGCGCGGCACCTTCTCGCAGCGGCACGCCGTGTGGGTCGACCAGCAGACCGAGGACAAGTACATCCCGCTCGACACGCTGCCGCACGGCACGTTCGAGGTGCACGATTCCACCTTGTCGGAATACGGCGTGCTCGGCTTCGAATACGGCTACGCGCTCGCCGATCCCAAGACGCTGGTTCTGTGGGAAGCGCAGTTCGGCGATTTCGCCAACGGCGCGCAGATCATGATCGACCAGTTCATCGCGTCCGGCGAGGTAAAGTGGCTGCGCGCCAACGGGCTCGTCATGCTGCTGCCGCACGGATACGAGGGCCAGGGGCCGGAGCATTCCTCCGCGCGTCTCGAACGGTTCCTGCAATTGTGCGCGAACGACAATATCCAGGTCTGCAACATCACCACGCCGGCCAACTACTTCCACGTGCTGCGCCGCCAGATGCTGCGGCCGTTCCGCAAGCCGCTCGTCATCATGACGCCCAAGTCGCTGCTTCGGCACCCGCTGGCGAAAAGCCCGCGCGAGGAGTTCCTCGGCGAGCACCACTTCAACCGGATCAAGTCCGACCTGACCGAGATTCCGGATGATAAGGTCAAGCGGCTCGTCCTGTGTTCGGGCAAGGTCGCCTACGACCTGATGCAACGCCGCGACGAGGAGGGGATCGACGACATCTCCATCGTCCGGATCGAGCAGCTCTATCCCTTTCCGGGCCAGCCCCTGACCAAGCGGATCGCGCGCATGACCAATCTCGAAGAGATCGTGTGGTGCCAGGAAGAGCCGAAGAACAACGGCGCGTGGTTCTTCGTCGATCGCCTGATCGAACTGGCCGCACAGGATGCGGGTTTCGACAACATGCGGCCGATCTATGCCGGTCGCGAAGTCGCCGCCTCCCCGGCGACCGGTCTCGCCAAACGCCACAAGGCGCAGCAGGAAGGGCTGGTCAACGTCGCGCTCGACCTTGCCAATACCGGACGCACGAAGACGCACCGGATGGGCAAGCGCGGCGGCGCGGCCAAGGCCTATTCCTGATCATTTCACCCTTCGAAAGGGACGAGAATACCGATGAGCACTGAAATCACCGTCCCGGCTCTTGGCGAGTCGGTTACCGAAGGCACGATCGGCGAATGGCTGAAGCAGCCGGGCGACGCTGTCGCCGCCGACGAGCCGATTGCGAGTCTGGAAACTGACAAAGTCGCGGTCGACGTCCCCTCCCCCATTGCGGGCGTGCTGCAGGAGCATCGCGCCGAAGTGGGTGACACCGTGGAGGTCGGCGCCGTCATTGCCGTCATCGAAGAGGGCGCCACCGCTGCCGCTTCGGGCGAGGAAGCGGGCCGCAAGGAACAGCAGGCCGACAGCGGTGAGGACAAGCGCGAGGACGCCTCCGAAGGGCCGAGCGACGAAATCCGCGAGGCGGCGCAGACGCTCTCTCCTGCCGTGCGCCGCGCCGTGCTCGAACACGGGGTCGATCCCTCGACCATCAAGGGGACCGGCAAGGACGGTCGCCTGACGAAGGAGGACGTGGTGGCCGCCGCTGCCGCGAAGAAGGACGGGGCGAAGGGCGAAGCGCCCGCACCCTCACCCTCACCCTCACCCTCGCCCTCGCCCTCACCTTCGCCGACGCCTTCGGAGGCATCATCCGGCGAACGGCGCGAGGAGCGCGTCAAGATGACGCGCATGCGCCAGACGATCGCCAAGCGGCTGAAGGGCGCGCAGGAAGAAGCGGCGCTGCTCACCACCTTCAACGATTGCGACATGACCGCGGTCATGGAAGCGCGGTCGAAGTACAAGGAAACCTTCGCCAAGAAGCACGACATCCGCCTCGGCTTCATGGGCTTCTTCGCCAAGGCCGCGTGCCTTGCGCTCAAGGACGTGCCGAGCGTCAACGCCTATATCGACGGCGACGAGATCGTCTATCACGACTATGTCGACATCTCGGTCGCGGTCAGCGCGCCCAACGGCCTCGTCGTCCCTGTCATTCGCGACGCCGACCAGAAGGGCTTTGCCCGGATCGAGAAGGACATCGCCGATTTCGGCGCGCGGGCGAAGGAAGGCACGCTGACCATGCAGGACATGCAGGGCGGCACCTTCACCATCTCCAATGGCGGCGTGTTCGGGTCGCTGATGTCGACCCCGATCATCAACCCGCCGCAAAGCGCGGTCCTGGGCCTGCACCGGATCGAGGACCGGCCCGTTGCGGTGAATGGCGAGGTGGTGATCCGTCCGATGATGTATCTCGCCCTGTCCTACGACCACCGGCTTATCGACGGACGCGAAGCGGTGACGGCGCTCAAGATCATCAAGGACGCGATCGAGGATCCGACCCGGATGCTGATCGACCTTTAAGCATGCCGATGACCGTCCGGGCGCGATCCTGTCGTGCCCTTCCGCTCTTCTTTTTCGAGCGAAGCATACCAAGTGAAGGGCAACCTTTCGACAAGCTCAGGATGAGCGGAGTTATTGATGGCTGAGAATTACGATTACGACGTCCTTGTCATCGGTGCGGGCCCCGGCGGCTATGTCGCCGCGATCCGTGCCGCGCAGCTTGGCCTCAAGACCGCTTGCGCCGAAAGCCGCGCATCGCTGGGCGGCACCTGCCTCAATGTCGGATGCATTCCGTCCAAGGCGCTCCTGCATGGCTCGGAGCTGTTCGAGGAAGCGAACGAGGGCCATTTCGCGACCTGGGGCATTACCGCAAAGCCCGAGCTCGATCTTTCCCGCATGCTGGAAGAGAAGACCAAGGCGGTCGACGAACTGACCGGCGGGATCGAGTTCCTGTTCAAGAAGAACAAGGTGACCTGGCTCAAGGGGCACGCCGCGTTCGAGGATGCGCACAGCGTAACCGTGGGCGACCAGACCGTGACCGCGAAGGACATCGTCATCGCCACGGGTTCCAGCGTCACGCCGCTCCCCGGTGTCGAGGTCGACAACGAAGGCGGTCGGATCGTCGATTCCACCGGCGCGCTCGATTTTGCCGAAGTCCCCGAGCACCTGGTCGTGATCGGTGGCGGGGTCATTGGGCTCGAGCTCGGCAGCGTGTGGCGCCGGCTTGGCGCGAAGGTCACCGTGGTCGAATACCTGCCGCAAATCCTTCCCGGTATGGACGAGGAAGTGCGCAAGGAAGCGAACAAGATCTTCAAGAAGCAAGGCCTGGAATGGAAACTCGGCTCGAAGGTCACCGGCGCAAAGGTCGATGGAAAGAGCGTCGAGCTCACGGTCGAGCCCGCGGACGGGGGTGATGCGGAAACGCTGTCCGCCAGCCACGTCCTCGTATCGATCGGCCGCCGTCCCAACACCGACGGGCTCGCGCTCGACAAGGCAGGGCTGCAGGTCAACAATCGCGGCCAGATCGAGATCGCACACGATTTCCGCACCAGGATTGATAACATCTGGGCGATCGGCGACGTTGTTCCCGGCCCGATGCTCGCCCACAAGGCGGAGGATGAAGGTATCGCGGTCGCCGAGAACATCGCCGGCCAGACTGGCATCGTGAACCACGAGGTGATCCCCACGGTCGTCTACACCGCACCGGAAATCGCGGGCGTAGGGCTGACGCAGGAACAGGCCATCGAGGACGCGGGCGGCGACAAGAAGGCGATCAAGGTCGGCAAGTTCCCGATGATGGCGAACAGCCGTGCCAAGGCGAACCGCGACACCGACGGCTTCGTCAAGGTGATCGCCGATGCCGAAACCGACCGGGTGCTGGGCGTTTGGATGATCAACACCCTCGCCGGCACGATGATCGCGCAGGCGGCGCAGGCGATGGAATTCGGAGCGACGAGCGAGGATATCGCCTACACGTGCCACGCCCACCCCACCCATGCCGAGGCTTTCAAGGAAGCGGCCATGGCGGTGACGGGCAAGCCGATCCACATCTGATCGCGGCGGCAACCGGAGCGCTTTCCCGACTTCGCCTTGCGCGCTAGGCTGGGACGAACAGGGGAGCGAAGCGCATGGCCTATCCGCAACTGACCGACAAACCCGGCGCTCTGGAAACGGCGGCGGCGATCCGGCGCGGGGACCTCTCGGTCGTCGAGGCGGTGGATGCGGCGGTCACGCGGTTCGAGCAACTCGACGCCGAGATCAACGCGCTTGCCGTGCCGGACTTCGAACGTGCCTGCGCCACTGCGCGCGAGATGGACGCGAAGGGTCCGATAGCGCAGCAGCCGCTGTTCGGCGTGCCGATGACGGTCAAGGAAAGTTTCGATGTCGAAGGCCTCGTATCGTGCTGGGGACACGAGCGGCTGACGGACTACGTCGCACCGCGCGATGCCGAGGTCGTGCGGCGGCTCAAGGCGGCGGGTGCCGTGATCATTGGCAAGACGAATGTACCCGTCGACCTGACCGACTGGCAGAGCTTCAACCCGGTCTACGGCCGCACCCGCAACCCGCACGACACCTCGCGCTCGCCGGGCGGGTCTTCGGGTGGCAGCGCCGCTGCCGTGGCGAGCGGAATGGTCCCTTGCGAGTTCGGCTCCGACATAGGCGGCTCGGTCCGCGTCCCGGCCCATTTTTGCGGCGTCTGGGGGCACAAGACCACGTGGGGGCTGATCGACAAGCAGGGTCACGATCATCCGCAACTCGCCCGGCGCAAGGGCTTCGTCGCCGCCCACGACGGGGCGCTGGGAATCGCCGGACCGCTCGCGCGCAATGCCGAAGACCTTGCCGCCCTGACCCGGATCGGCGGGCAATACCCGCTCGGCACCGGAGACAAGACGCTATCCGATTGCCGCCTGCTCGCCCTTGCGGATCATCCGGCAAGCCCCGTCGATGCCAGCGTCGCCGAACCGTTCGAGGCAGCTCTCGACGCGCTTGGCAAAGCGGGCTGCACCATCGAGCGCCGCAGCGATCTCGTCCCCGATCTCGCCCGCCAGCACACCGACTACCTGCGCATGCTGAACACCGCCATGGCGCGCGGAGCACCGGCGCCGAGCGGCAAACGCGCGAGCGCGACCGACTGGTTCGACATGCTCGACGCACAGGCTGAGAACCTGCATCGCTGGATGGCGCTGTTCGAACGCTACGATGCCGTCCTGGCGCCGCCCGCCCCCATCCTCGCCATGCCGCACCGCGACGAGGCGGTATTCACCGGAATGATCCGCATGAATGATGAGGATACGCCCGGCGGCGGCGCACTCGCCTGGTCGGGCCTTGCGACGTTCCCCGGCTTGCCATCGACCGTCCTGCCGATCGGGTCCGGCCGGTACCAGGGCGCAGAGCTGCCCTGCGGCATGCAGGTCATCGGACCGCGCATGGGCGACCTCGATTGCATCGCGATCGCCGGACAGATCGGGAAGGTCTTGCACGGCTGATCGCCCTTCGCCAAGGGCGCGGGATCATGAACGAGACCATCCTCACGCCGATCCTCGATTGGCTGGACATCGCCGGCATCGCCATATTCGCCCTTTCCGGCGCAGTCGTCGCCGCGCGCGAGCAGCAGACCTTCGTCACCATGGCGTTCTTCGCGCTGGTGACCGGCGTTGGAGGGGGTACGGTGCGCGACCTGCTGATCGGCGCGCCGGTGTTCTGGATCAGCGATGGCTGGGTCGCGGCCGTGTGCCTTTCCACCGCCCTGATCGCGTGGTTCACCCCGGTGCGCCTGTGGGACGGGCGGCTGTTCGCCTTTGCCGACGGGATCGGACTTGCAGCTTACGCGGTGCTGGGTAGCGCCAAGGCGATCGCCTACGGCATTCCGCCCGTGCCGGCCGCGCTGATGGGGGTGATCACGGGGTGCGTAGGCGGGGTTATCCGCGACGTGGTTGCGGGACGCCCCTCGATCATCATGCAGCCGGAGCTTTACGTGACCGCCGCGGCTCTGAGCGCGGTGCTGACGGTCGCAGGGATGGAACTCGCAAGCCTGATCGGCCTCGCCAATGCGTGGGCATGGGGTGCGGCATTTGTCGCGGGCTTCGTGCTGCGGGCGGCGGCAATCCGCTTCGAACTCGGCCTGCCGAGCTATGGCAGGCGCGAGGCGGAGGTGGCCCTCGGCGATCAGCCGCCGAAGTCTTCCTCACCGGGCAGCGGACCGCCCGGATAAGCCGGCATGCGCTCGGACCGCAGCGGTGCGCGCGCCCCATCGAGCGCCGCGCGCGCATCGGCATAATCACTGCCCGACCACTGGCCGGGTGCCGGCGTCGCGTCCTGCCGTGAAGAATAGCCGCGATAGCCGCGACCGTTCTCCAGCGCCTCGATCTGACCGTCCCGTCCGATGCGGCAGGTGAAGGTTTCGCCGTCCTCGATCTGTCCCACGATGTTCCAGCCCGACGCGGTGCGATCGACACCGTCCACCGCCGCCACGGTGGCGTCGATCTCGATCACCTCGACACCGCGGTCGATCGCTGCATCGAGGTCGATGGGAGCGCCGTAGCGCTCGCTCTCGGAAGAGTAGGAGGGTTCGGCGGATTGCGGGATCCGGTCGGCCGAGACGCCGCGCGAGCGCAGGTATTCGAGCTCGCGCTCCTGCTGCTCGTTTTCGCGGCGCAGGTTCTCGATCTCGCGATCCTGCTGCCATTCGCGATCGCGCTCGTAGCGGTTGCGTTCGACGACGACGACATCGCGCTCGTGTCGGCGGTTGTTGTTCGCGGCGCTGGCAATGGCGGCGATCCCCCCGAGGATGGCCACGCCGGCGATCACGTCGCCCGCGCTCGGACCGCGCCGATGCCGCCACCCGCGGTGACGCCAACCGCGGCGACCGCGCCATTCGGCTTTGTCAGCCTCCGCATCGTAGCTGCTGGCGGACAAAGGAGCGGCGGTCGAAAAGTCGGCCTGGAACGCGCTTCCTCCAGAATTGGTCTGGATGGCCGCCGCCTGCGCGGGGGCGAATGCCATGCCGAAGGCGGCGATGGTGCAGGTGACTGCGCCAAGGCGGATCGGGCGGAAAGGTGTCGTTCGGGCCATCTTTGCTTCCCCTTGTAAGCAATAGCAGCAATCTGCTGCAACGAGCCGAGCGGCCACCAAACGCCCATGCATCACGCAAAATGGGCGGTCCAGGCTTACGCTTGCCTGAACCGCCCATGAGTGCACTTTAGGGTGCCCCGGCGTCCGCGCGATCAGCGCAGTCCCCGGATACCGCTGAACTCGACCTGCGGACGTCCCCGATCGATATAGCAGGTGAACCGGCCGCTGTCGGAGCCGCGACGGCGATAGCGACGCGAGTCCTCGACCCGCATCCGCCCCTTGACCCGCAGGCCATAGCGCGTCCGGTCGACGTCGCGGATGTCGGTGACGTCGGCGTAGCGATAGCCGCCGAACCTGCGTGCCTGACGCTCGGCAGCGCGCACGCAGTTCCCGATGGCGCGTTCTATCCCGCGTCTGTTGAAATTCGCGTCGTACCCGCGGAAGCGCCGGTCGCGATAATTGCGGTCGCGATAGCGGCGGTCGCGGTAATAGTCATCGTCGTCATTGTCGAAAGCACCGGCAATGGCTGCAATCCCGCCGAGGATCACCGCGCCTGCGATAATCTCGCCAGCACCGATGCCGTCGTCGCGATCGCGATCGCGGTAGCGATCGTCGGCCATGGCCGGGCTGGCGGTCGCAAGAGCCATCGCGCCAATCGCGACGGTCCCGAGCGCGCCTTTGGTAATACGGTTTGTCAGGTCCTTCATCGGGTTCGTCCTCGTGCTTCCAGCCTTCGCGGAATAGCGTCGGCTTGATGCCCTTATGGAGGACGCGGTACGAGACGAGCCTGAAGCGTATTTGCAGAATTTGTTCAGGTAATCGATCTTCTACCTGAACGGAGCTGATATAAGCCCGAATCGCGCGTTTGCTAGTCCTCGAGCGCGGAAAGGACCTCGCGCGTGAAGGCGGCGATGTCGAACCCGCTGCCGCCGGCCGGATCCTCGCCGCGCCGCACGATCACGATATCGCGACTGGGGACGACGACGACATATTGCCCGCGATTGCCCCGAGCGGCGAAGGCGTCGTCGGGGATGCCTTCGAAAGCATTGCCCTCGGGCCTCCGAAAGGTCCACCAACCCGCACCATAGCCCCATTCGGTTCCCTCGGGCTGCGGGCCGGACGGGTTGGAGACGTAGTCCCGCCATTCCGGATCAATGACACGGCCCAGACCCGGGATGTTCCCGTCCAGATGAAGCTGGCCAAGCCGCGCCAGATCGCGCGCGGTCGACCAGACCTGGCTAGAAAGGACGAAGTTGCCCTGCCAGTCGCTTTCGACGAAAGTCGCGTTCATACCCGTCCTCTGCAGGAACTCGAGCATGTTGCGGTCGATGACCGTGGGGCTAAGCGCCTGGACCGCCGCAAGCGTATCGTTGTTGGCATAGCGATAGACCGTGCCGGGCTCATGCAGCAGCGGCCAGTTCTGCGCGCGCTCGGCGACGGTGGTCCCTCCCCAATATAGCGGATCGGTACGATTGCCCGGTGTATCGGAATAGCGGCCCGATGCCATTCGCAGCGCGTTGTCGATCGTGATCGCGCGGCGCGGATCGCTCTCGTCGATGCCGAGACCTGCCGAGCTCTCGACGCTCTTGCGCTCTGCCCGCAGGCGATAGCCGACAAAGGTCGCGGCGAGGCTCTTGGCGACCGACCACGTGCGCTGCGGCGTATCCGCGTCGAAGCCTTGCCCATAGCGCTCCGCCTCGATCGCGTTGTCGCGCAGGACCAGGATCGCGGTGGTGCGCGCGTCCTCACCGTATGCATCGCCGAACGCGGCAGCCGCCAGCTGCTGCATTGCGGGCGACGGTGCCTCGACCGTGGGGTATTCGATACGCTTGTCCTGCGGCGGCAGGGATGTGGGATTGTCCGGGCTGTCGATTGCCGGCCCGCTCGGCGTGACGTTGGCCGAGGCGGCAGCGCGATCCATTCCGATCGGCATCACGCGGCAACCGGTCCGCTTCTGACGGACTGCGAGACGCGGCGGCATGTCGTCCGCCCACGCGACCGACACGAAGCGCACCGTGCCTGCTTCGCGGACGATCTCGAAAGGCAGGTCGCGAATGATCGGGTCGAGCGCAGGGTAGATTCCGCTCAGTTCCCATTCGTGAACGCTTTCGGCTGTGCGCGTCGACCTGTTCTCTTCAGCGTTGCCGATCGCGCTACACAGCATCAGCGCCTTGTACCCGGCGGCAAGTGCCCGGTCGTAGCGGGCGTCGAGTTGGTCCGGGGCATCTTGCGCGGCGGCGGGGGCGATTGCGGGGCCGATGCCGGGAGCGGCGGCGAGCAGCGCGAGAGCGGCGATGGTCTGGCGGATCATGGCGCGCACTGTGACACCCCTTGCGCAAAAGAAAAGGGCCGGCGGATCGCTCCACCGGCCCCTTCGTATCTGGTGCGAAACGCTCTTACGCGTCTTCGTATTCGTCCTCGTCGCGCATCACCGGGCCGCTGTCCTGACCCTTCGCGTCTTCGTCGCGGTCGACGAATTCGATGATCGCCATCTGCGCGCTGTCGCTATCGCGATAGCCGGCCTTGACGATCCGGGTGTAGCCGCCCTCGCGATCCGAATACCGATCGGCGAGCACGTCGAACAGCTTCCGGAGCTGCGCATCGTCGAGCAGGCGGGCCTGCGCGAGACGACGGTTCGACAGCCCACCGCGCTTGGCGAGAGTCACCAGCTTCTCGATATAGGGACGCAGCTCCTTGGCCTTGGGCAAGGTGGTCATGATCTGCTCGTGCTTGATCAGCGCGGCAGCCATGTTGCGGAACAGGGCCTTGCGGTGGCCCGACTTGCGCGAAAGTTTGCGCTGCGAAATTCCGTGACGCATTTCTCAGTACTCCGTTCGAAAAGGGCCCGTATCAGGTAGCCCGGTTCCGGCGGCGCTTAGGGGTGCGCCGCCCCGACCCTCATCAGCCGAGAAGTTCCTGTTCGAGCTTCTTGGCCATTTCCTCGATGTTTTCCGGCGGCCATCCGGGGATGTCCATGCCGAGGCGCAGGCCCATGCTGGAAAGCACTTCCTTGATCTCGTTCAAGGACTTGCGACCAAAATTCGGCGTGCGCAGCATCTCGGCTTCGGTCTTCTGGACCAGATCGCCGATGTAGATGATGTTGTCGTTCTTGAGGCAGTTGGCGCTGCGAACCGACAGTTCGAGCTCGTCCACCTTTTTCAGCAGGTAGCGGTTCAGCTGGTTCGCGTCGTCTTCCTGCGGCTGCGCGGCCTGGCCGATCATCGCGGCCTGCGGCTGCGGGATGCCGTCCTCGAAGTGGACGAACAGGGTAAGCTGGTCCTGCAGAATGCGCGCGGCGTAGGCCACCGCATCGTCCGGCGTGACCGTGCCATCGGTTTCGACCGTGAGGCTGAGCTTGTCGTAATCGAGCTCCTGCCCGACACGCGCATTTTCGACCTTGTAGCTGACCTGGCGGACAGGCGAATACAGCGAGTCGACCGGAATCAGGCCGATCGGCGCGTCGGCCGGACGGTTCTGCACGGCGGGCGAGTAGCCCTTACCGACGTCGGCGGTCAGTTCCATGTTGAGCGTCGCGCCTTCGTCGAGGTGGCAAAGGACGAGATCCTTGTTCGTCACCTCGATGTCGCCCGTCACGGCGATGTCGCCGGCCTTGACGGTCGCGGGCCCGGTTACGGAAAGCTGCAGGCGCTTGGGCCCCTCGCCTTCCATCTTGAGCGCAATCTGCTTCACGTTGAGCACGATGTCGGTGACGTCCTCGCGCACTCCGGCGAGCGAGGAGAATTCGTGCAGGACGTTCTCGATCTTGATCGAGGTGATCGCGGCACCTTGAAGCGAGCTCAGAAGGACGCGGCGCAGCGCGTTGCCGAGCGTCAGGCCAAAGCCGCGCTCGAGCGGTTCGGCGACGAAGGTCGTCTTGCGCTGCTTGTCGCCGCCTTCCTTGATATCGAGAGCGTTGGGTTTCTTGAGTTCCTGCCAGTTCTTCGTATTGACGGACATGGATTTCCCCTAATTCGCCTTGCGGGCGGGTTCAGAATGCGTTTGGGGCCGGTGCGCTGGTCTGGCACTCGGTCCCGTTCGGGAAGCGGCGGGCGGGCCGATGCGAAGGCCGCGCCGCGCCGGGACCGTGATCAGACGCGGCGACGCTTGGACGGGCGAACGCCGTTATGCGGGATCGGCGTGACGTCGCGGATCGAGGTGATGTTGAAGCCGACCGCAGCGAGACCCCGCAGCGCGCTTTCGCGGCCCGATCCGGGACCCTTCACTTCGACTTCGAGCGTGCGCACGCCGTGTTCGGCGGCCTTCTTGCCCGCATCGTCTGCAGCGACCTGCGCGGCGTAGGGCGTGGACTTACGGCTGCCCTTGAAGCCCATCATGCCGGCGCTGGACCAGCTGATGGCGTTGCCCTGCGCGTCGGTGATGGTGATCATCGTGTTGTTGAAGCTGGCATTGATATGCGCAACGCCGCTGGAAATGTTCTTCCTGTCGCGGCGCCTTACTTTGCCGGGTTCGCGTGCCATGGTTTACGGTATCCTTTGCAATATGCGGGAGAAGGGAAAAGCGGTGCGGGCGACGGGGCCCGCCAGCGCTTACTTCTTCTTCCCGGCGATCGGCTTGGCCTTGCCCTTGCGGGTGCGGGCGTTGGTGTGCGTACGCTGGCCGCGAACGGGCAGCTGGTTGCGGTGACGCAGGCCACGATAGGACCGCAGGTCCATCAGCCGCTTGATGTTCATCGCGGTCTGGCGACGCAGGTCGCCTTCTACCGTGAGCTCATCGTCGATCGTCTCGCGGATCCGCAGGACTTCCTCATCGGTAAGGTCCTGGACGCGGGTCTTGTGATCGATGCCCAGCTTGTCGGCGATCTGGACGGCCGTCGTGCGACCGATACCGTGAATGTAGGTGAGCGCGATGATCACGCGCTTGTTGGTGGGGATGTTTACCCCGGCAATACGAGCCACTTAATTCTCCATGCTCCACAGGGGTTGCGGCAGCGATGCCTGAAGCCCCTATCTCGACGCTCTAAACACCGACGGGTCGCGCACCTGCCTCAAACGGCAAAAGCCCGGATGACACGCCATGAGAGACTGCGCCTGCCGGACCGGACTCGAACCTGTCGAATGAACGGCGCGCTTACGGCGATTCGGTCAATCCGTCAACCGTGAGCCACCCTTAATCATCTGCAGGGTCGATATGGGCGGCGCCTGGCCGGTTTCAATGCGTACTGGGCTTCGAGTGAACCGGGCGCAGCCGCCACTGCGCGCAGATCCGATTATCCGTCGGAAAGGTCTTCGAACGCCTCTTCGACCGAGGGGCCGGACGTTGCGCCGGAATTGTCGTCCGCCGGGCTTTCGTCCGCTTGCGCGTCATCCTCGTCCGGTTGACCAGCGTCGGTCTCGCCGCCGTCGGTCCCGGGCATGGTGGGTCCCGATACCATGCCGAGTTCATCCGCAAGTCGGACGAGCTGCTCTGTCATCACGTTGTCGACCGCCTGTGCGATGGCCGCCGTTTCGTAGCGCATGGCACCGCCGACATTGTATTCCCAGACGATCCGCGTGCCTTCCTCCGCCTCGGTCAAGGCGATCGTTAGCACCCCGGTCACCGGTTCGCTTTGCAGAGGGCCCAGCGCGCCGATCATGCGCAGGGCGTTTTCGGGATACGCCTGCACGATCCGCATATGCTCGACGCTGCCTTCGAGCGTTATGCGCTCGGCGTCCTCGACTTCCGGAATGGTCTCGCAGAAGCAGCCGCCGGCCTGCGGTGTCAGCGTCAGGTTTGCGGCATCGCCCGACCACGTATGTTCGTCCGACCACCACCGGGCGGGACTGATGAGGGCGAGCCAGGTGGCTTTCGTATCGGCCGAAACGACTGCTTCGGCCCGGGTGACGAAACGATCCTCCCCCGTGCGCACCACATCAGCTGCCGCAGGGGTAGCGGAAAGGGTACAGAGAAGGGCCGACAGGGCGAGAACTGGTCTGGTCATGAGCATTTTACGTCCGCACCGTGCTTTGAAATGTGCGCGATCCGAACGGAATACCCCGCGCCCGTCATTCTCAAGCAAGCAAGGAATCGATTGCGCGCGCTACCTCGTCGATCCCGGCCATGCCATCCACCCGGCTGACGATCCCGCGCTGCTCGTAGCCGGGAAGAATCGGCGCGGTCTTCGCCCGGTATTCGTCCATCCGGGTGCGAACGGTTTCCTCGTTGTCGTCGGGCCGGCGCTTGAACTCGGTCGAACCGCAGACGTCGCACACGCCCTCTTTCTCGGGCGGGTTCGCGGTGTCGTGGTAGAGCGCCCCGCAATTCGCGCAGGAGAAGCGGCCGGTGATGCGTTCGACCAGTGCGTCGACATCGACTTCGAGTTCGATCACTCGGTCGAGCTTGCGCCCGTGCTTGGCGAGCAGTGCGTCGAGGTCCTCGGCCTGCGCGGCGGTGCGCGGATAGCCGTCGAAGATTGCGCCGGTGCCAGGCTCCATCGCGGCGAGGTTCGCATCGATCAGGTCGGACACGATCTCGTCCGACACGAGTTCGCCGCGATCCATCACTTCCTTTGCCCTGACGCCAACCGGGGATTGCGCCTTCACCGCGGCGCGCAACATGTCACCGGTCGAGAGCTGGGTCATCGCATGCCGTTCGACAAGGGCGGCGCTTTGCGTGCCCTTGCCCGCGCCCGGAGGACCAAGAAGAATGATGTTCACCGGAAAAATCCTCACCCCCGGACGCGAATCGCGCGCATCCGTTCTGTCAGTATCAAGCACGCACCATGCGTCAGCGCATGCGGCCTTTCAACTTCGCCTTCTTGATCAGGTCGCCATATTGGTGCGCGAGCAGGTGCGACTGGACCTGGCTGATCGTATCGACGGTGACGTTGACGACGATCAGCAAGCTGGTGCCGCCAAGGAACAGCGGAATGCCGGTCTGCGCGATCATGTATTCTGGCAGCACGCAAACGAAGGTCAGGTAGATCGCGCCGACCACGGTGATCCGCGTCAGGACGTATTCGAGATAATCCGCCGTACGCTTGCCGGGCCGGATGCCGGGAATGAAGCCGCCGTTCTTCTTGAGATTGTCCGCCGTTTCCTCCGGGTCGAACACGACCGCGGTGTAGAAGAAGCAGAAGAAGATGATGCCGAGCGCATACATCGCCATGTAGATCGGCTGCCCGGGCGCCAGATACTGGTTGAGCGTCACGATCGCCGAACCCGTCGCGCTGGTCGTATCGACCGAATTGCCTGCGAAGGAGGAGATGGTCAGCGGCAGCAGCAGCAGCGAGCTCGCAAAGATCGGCGGAATGACACCCGCGGTGTTGAGTTTGAGCGGCAGATGCGAACGGTCCGCCTGCATCATGCCGCGCTGCGTCGCGCGCTTGGGGTACTGGATCAACAGTCGGCGCTGCGCGCGCTCGACGAAGCTGATGAGCAGGATCAATCCCACCACCATAAGCAGGAAGATGACGATGATCGACGGCGCGATCGAACCGGTGCGGCCGCCCTCGAAAAGGTTGGAGGCAAAGGTCGGAAACTGCGCGACGATACCGGCCATGATGATAAGCGAAACGCCGTTGCCGATGCCGCGTGCGGTGATCTGCTCGCCCAGCCACAGCAGGAACATCGTTCCGCCGACCAGGCTGATGACCGCACCGATCCGAAAGCCGTAGCCGGGATTGACCACCGCCGTGATGCCCTGGCTGCTGGCATAGGTTTCAAGGCCGGTCGCGAGGAAATAGCCCTGGATCGCGCACAGGAAGACCGTGCCGTAGCGGGTGTACTGGTTGAGCTTCTGCCGTCCGCTGGCGCCTTCCTTCTTCAGGGCGGCGAGCGTCGGGTGCAGGGCCGAAGCCATCTGCACGACGATCGAGGCCGTGATGTACGGCATCACGCCCAGCGCCACGAGGCTCATGTTCGCGAGCGCACCGCCGGTGAAGGTGTTGAACAGGTCCAGCAGCGTGCCCTGAGACTGCGCTGCAAGCAGGTCCAGCGCCAGCGGGTTCACACCCGGCAGGGGGACGAAGCTGAGGAACCGAAAGACGATCAGCACCCCGATCGTGAACCAGATGCGCTGGCGCAGTTCGGTGGCCTGCGCAAAATTGCCCAGGTTGAGGTTGCTGGCGATGTTGTCGGCGCGTGATGCCATGGTCTTACGTCGATCCTAGGATTTCCCGGCCGCGGCGGATCGCCCTTTCACGGGCGGGTCGTGGGCCGGGCCGCCCTCGTGTCGTGACGCGTTGCGGGGCCGGCTGTGCGGCCCGATGCGAACGCATGAGGCGCTAGATAGGGAGCGAGGGGCCCGTTGTCGAACCCCCCGCCCGGTAATTTCGACGGATTGTGCACGTTACCATGCACGAATGCCGCGCTTACTTGCTCTTGGCTTCGGCCTTGGCGGCCTTGACCTCGGCATTGGTGGGGGCGGTAACCTCCACGCTGCCGCCGGCTTTCTCGACTGCGGCGATCGCGCCCTTGGTCGCGCCGGTCACGACGAACTTCGCCTTGGCCGAAATCTCGCCCTTGCCCAGCAGCCGGACGCCGTCCTTGCCGCCGCGCACGAGGCCCGCATCGCGCAGAGCCTGCTCGGTCACGTCGGACTTGCCGTCGAGACTGCCGGCATCGATCGCCTTCTGGACCATGCCGATGTTCACTTCGGCGTAGTCCTTGCCGAACGGATTGTTGAAGCCACGCTTGGGGAGGCGCATGTGCAGCGGCATCTGACCGCCTTCGAAGCCCTTGATCGCGACGCCCGAACGGCTCTTCTGGCCCTTCTGGCCGCGCCCGGCGGTCTTGCCCTTGCCCGAGCCGATGCCCCGGCCCACGCGGGTCCGGTCCTTGCGGGCGCCGGGATTGTCGCGGATGTCGTTCAGTTTCATGGTATGCACTCGCTTTCGCTTTTGTTCGCGCTGATATGTGTCACGGGCCGATCGCGACGCGGCGACCCGCTGGGGTTCAGTCGATCACTTCGACCAGATGCGGGACCTTCGCAATCGCGCCGCGCACCTCGGGGGTGTCCTTGCGCTCGACGATCTTGTGCATCTTGTTGAGACCGAGGCCAATGAGGATCTTGCGCTGGCTTTCGGGCCGCCGCATGGGCGAGCCGACCTGCTTGATCCGGATGGTCTTGTTGTCCGCCATCGCTCTTACTCCACAACAGCGGCAGCGTCGGCTTCCGCCTCGGCTTCGCTGACCTGTCCACCGCGGCCCAGCAGGTCCGCGACCTTCTTGCCGCGCCGCTGCGCGACCGACTTGGGCGAGGTCTGGTCCTGCAACGCATCGAACGTCGCGCGGATCATGTTGTAGGGGTTCGACGTGCCGACCGACTTGGTCACGACGTCGGAAACTCCCAGGCTTTCGAACACGGCACGCATCGGACCACCGGCGATGATGCCGGTTCCCGGAGGCGCCGTGCGCACGGTGACCTTGCCGGCGCCAAAGCGGCCATTGCCGTCATGATGCAGCGTGCGCCCTTCCTTCAGGCTGACGCGGATCATCTTCTTGCGCGCAGCGGCGGTTGCCTTGGTGATCGCCTCGGGCACTTCGCGGGCCTTGCCCTTGCCGAACCCGACGCGGCCTTGGCCATCGCCGACGACCACGAGCGCGGCGAAACCGAAGCGCTTACCGCCCTTCACCGTCTTGGACACGCGGTTGATGTGGACGAGCTTCTCGATGATGCCGTCGTCTTCTTCCTCGCGCCGACCGCCACGACGATTGTCGCGACCGCCACGGCCACGGCCACCGCCGC
>JBARZK010000135.1:0-13990 GCA_049649965.1 Erythrobacter sp. | reverse complement strand
CGATAAGTCGTAATAGAGAAGCGAACCGCCGCGCTTCCGGTCATGGAAGCGCGGCGGCTGATCGGATCAGCGCGGTGCCATCCGGATGGCACCGTCGAGGCGCACGTCCTCGCCGTTGAAATAGCCGCACTCGATCATGGTCATGGCGAGCCGCGCATATTCGTCCGGATTTCCGAGGCGCTTGGGGAACGGGACGCTGGCGGCCAGCGCTTCCTTCACCTGCGGGGGAGCGGCATTCATCAGCGGCGTCGAAAAGATGCCGGGCAGGATCGTGTTCACGCGGATGCCTTCCTTCATCAGGTCGCGCGCGATCGGCAGGGTCATGCCAACCACCCCGCCCTTCGATGCGGAATAGGCCGCCTGGCCCATCTGGCCGTCCTCGGCCGCGACCGAAGCGGTGTTGACGATGGCACCGCGATCGCCGTCATCGCTGAGCGGATCGAGGCTCATCATGCCCGCCGCCGACTTGGCGATGCAGCGGAACGTGCCGATGAGGTTCACCTGGATCACGAAATCGAACGCGCTGATCGGGAAGTGCTTGATCTCGCCCGACTGCTTGTCGCGGCTGGCCGTCTTGATGGCGTTGCCGATGCCGGCGCAGTTGACGAGGATGCGTTCCTGACCATGTGCTTCGCGCGCCTTGGCGAAGGCGGCATCGACTTCCTCGTCGCTGGTCACGTTGACCTTGCAGAACACGCCGCCGAGTTCCTCGGCCATGGCGTTGCCCTTGTCCTCGTTCATGTCGAAGATCGCGACCTTCGCGCCCTTTGCCGCGATGGCGCGGGCGGTCGCGGCGCCAAGGCCCGATGCGCCACCGGTGATGACGGCGGGAGTGTTGCTGCTGACTTCCATTTCGATTTCCTCTCAGTTCATGCGTATTGCCAGCGAAAGCTGGGATCCGGTTCGTGGAATGCGTGAGTTCGGCAGGTGCCCACCCGGACCTTCGCCCGGATGCCCTGCTCGCGTCAGACGCGCTCGACGATCGTCACGTTGGCGACACCGCCGCCCTCGCACATCGTCTGCAGTCCGTATTTCTTGTCATGCCGCTTAAGGGCGTGGACCAGCGTCGCCATCAGCTTCGACCCGCTTGCGCCGAGCGGATGGCCGAGCGCGATCGCGCCGCCATGGACATTGAGCCGATCGGGGTCCGCTCCGGTGTGCTTCAGCCAAGCGAGCGGCACCGGCGCGAAGGCCTCGTTAACTTCGTAGAGATCAATGTCGTCGATCTTCAGGCCCGCCCGCTCCAGCGCCTTGTCGGTGGCGAAGAGCGGCTCCTCCAGCATGATGACAGGGTCGCCGGCGGTCACGGTCAGCGTGTGGATGCGCGCCATAGGCGTCAGGTTGTGCCTTTTCAGTGCCTCTTCAGACACCACCAGCACCGCGCTCGAGCCATCGCAGATCTGGCTGGAAGTGGCAGCGGTGATCTTGCCGTCCGGGCTGATCAGCTTGACTCCCGCGATCCCGTCGAGCGTGGCGTCGAAACGGATGCCTTCATCGACGGTGTGCATTTCCGTGCCATCGGGCGTCTCGACCTCGATAGGCACGATCTCGTCCTCGAAGGCGCCGGTCTCGGTCGCCTTGATCGCCTTCTGATGCGAATTCAGCGCGAAGGCATCCAGCTGATCCTTTGAAAAGCCGTGCTTTTCCGCGATCATTTCGGCGCCCATGAACTGGCTGAACTGGACCTTGGGGTATTTCTCTTCGAGCCCGGGCGACTTGTAGTTGCCCAGCCCCTCCTTCATGTGAAACGTCGCGGTCGAGCCCATTGGCACGCGCGTCATACTTTCCACGCCGCTGGCGATCACCGCGTCTTGCGTGCCACTCATCACCGCCTGCGCGGCGAACTGGATCGCCTGCTGTGAAGACCCGCACTGCCGGTCGATCGTGACGGCCGGCGTGCTTTCGGGCAGTTTAGAAGCGAGGACACCCATGCGCCCGACCTGCATTGCCTGCTCGCCAGCCTGGCTGACGCAGCCGGTGACAACGTCATCGATGGCAGCCGGATCGATGCCGGAGCGATCGACGATGGCATCGAGCGATTTTGCCAGCAGATCGACTGGATGAACGCCGGCAAGCCGACCTCCGCGTCGTCCCCCGGCGGTTCTTACGGCTTCGACGATATAGGCAGTTGGCATGGTCCGCGTCCTCTCAACGAGCCCGTTTCGGGCAACAGGGTTTCGATTTGCGACCGGATTATGGGAGCCGGCTGTTCAAATCAACCGGACAGTTTAACGAGGTTGCCGCGGATGTCGCGCGTCTCGCGCAAGCTTGCCTACCGGGTCCCCCAGTCGCTACGAAGGCGCCTGAATGAAGAAGCTGTTCGAACTTAACCCAACGCTCGATCGTGAGACGCTCGCCCGGCGGTTTGCGGAAACGGGGCGTCTGCAGGTGCGCGATGTCCTGACCAACGAAAGCGCCCGCGAACTCGCGACCGTACTGGGAAGAGCGACGCCATGGGGGATGGCGACCGGCGCAGGCGACGAAAAGCGTAAAAGCTTTCGCATGGAGGAAGTCCGCTCGACCGAAGGTGCGAAGCGGGTCAATGAAGCAGCGATGGAAGCGCAGCAGATGTCGGCGAGGGGCGAGTACGGCTTTCGCTTCGCCCATTATCCTATCGTCGCCGCAATTCAGGAAGGCTGGGATCCCGGCGGCGCCCATGAGGTGCTTCTGGAACACCTGAACGCTCCTGAATTCATGGGTTTCGTCCGTGATCTTACCGGGATCGACGCACTGGTGAAAGCGGATAGCCAGGCTACCCTCTACGCTCCGAACCACTATCTTGGTCGCCATATAGACAGCCATGTGGCCGAGGGTTGGGAAGTCGCCTACGTCCTCAACTTCGCGCCGCCGGACTGGCATCCCGACTGGGGCGGTTATCTCCTGTTCCTCGACGAGGATGGCGACGTGGTCGAAGGTTTCAAACCGCGCTTCAATGCGCTGAACCTGTTCAAGGTGCCGCAGGTTCACCTCGTGAGTTACGTCCCGCCCTTTGCCCCGATCGGGCGCTTCGCGGTTACCGGTTGGCTGAGAACGGTGTGAGCACCGAGGTTTCAAATAGCGATGCTTCCCGCGGTGGGCCTTCCAAGGCCAGGCTTTCCGCGCCCGAAGCCTTGGTGCGCATGCGCATGGCAATGCAGCGCGGCGACCTTCTCGGAGCACGCGACATCGCTGAACGCGCACGCCGCGCCTTTCCGAACGATCCTGCCCTTGCCGATGCCGCGGGCGACCTCGCATTGAAGGCCGGTGATGCGATGCGCGCTGTCGAGCAATTCGCTGCGGCTGTGTCGCACGCGCCGGGAATGCGTGACTATGCGATCAACCATGCGATCGCTCTGCAAAGGCTCGACCGCCACCGCGAGGCCATCGCGGCGCTCGATCCGCATGCGCGCGAAGGACGCTCGGATGCCCGCTATGCGAGTGTCCGGGCGATGTCGCACCGCGCTCTTGCCGATCCCGCGGCCGCCGCGAAATGGTACGACGTCGCGCTGGCCAGCGAACCCGCTCGCGCCAGAGCGCAGCACGGAAGGGCACGGGTAGCGCTCGAACGGGGCGAGGACGATGCCGTGCAACGCTTCGATGCCGCTCTGCGCGCCAATCCCGGCGATGCCGATCTCTGGCTGGGCAAGGCGCAGGCTCTCGAAGTGGCAGGAGATGTTGCGGGAGCCAAGGCTATCGCGGAGCAGTTGTGCGAGAAGGCTCCCGGTTTTGTCGCCGCATTGAACTTCCTTAGCGGACTTCGTCTGGTGGCGGGAGAGAGCGATTTCGCGGCCCCCTTCGTGGTCGCTACGAAGCGTGCGCCGCGCGATCCGAACATCCCTGCCGCACATTGCAAGACGCTAGCCGGGCTCGATCACTTCGCCGAAGCAGCAAGAGTGGCTGCCGACGCTCGACGCCGCTTCCCGGACGAACCCCATTTCGCCATGCTCGAAGCGATCCACTCAGGCTCCGCAGGGGAATGGGACCGGGCCGAACGTATCTTCGCCGAGTTGCCGGCAGGCTTACCCGGGCGCGCCGTGCACGAAGCGCGTCACCGCATACGTGCGCGCGACACCGAACGTGCGGAAACACTGCTCGGCACCGCGCTCGAACAATCACCGTGGGATGTGACAGCCTGGGCGCTCCGCGGGATAAGTTGGCGTATTTCCGACACTCCGAACGCGCAAGAGCGCGCTCGATGGCTTCAGGAACAGTCCGGCCTCACCCAGCTATGCGAACTGGACGCGCGAGATGGTCTGCTGGATGATGTCACCGGCGAACTGCGCGCGCTTCACGAAAAATCAGCAATGCCGCTAGGGCAATCGCTGCGGGGCGGAACCCAGACACGGGCCGTCCTGTTCGATCGCACCGAACCCCTTCTTGCCGAATTGCATGAGGCGATCGGTTCTACGCTCGAGCGGTATCGCGATGGACTCCCAAAGGACGATCCTTCCCACCCGCTCTTGCGTCATCGCAATACGCCATGGCGGCTGGCGGGATCCTGGTCAGTCCGACTTCAGGGTAAGGGCGATTACCACACCGCGCACATCCATCCGCTGGGTATATTGTCGAGCGCGCTTTACCTCGTGGTGCCGCCGGAAAGCGAAGACGCTGAGGAGCGTTCGGGATGGCTCGAGATCGGCCGCCCACCCCCCGATCTTATGCTCGACCTTCCGCCACTCGAAACGATCCGCCCCCTACGCGGGCATCTCGCCCTGTTCCCGAGCACCGCCTACCATGGCACGACACCTTTCCATTCCGCCGAGCGCATGACCGTCGCCTTCGACGTCGTCGCCAGCGAGAGTGCTGGGGTCTCGACATGAGCGAGCCGCGACGCGACGACCCCTGGGGGGACTTCTGGGCGCAAAACGCGAATGGCTCTTCGGCGGGAGAAGGCGGCGGATGTTTGCCGCAACGCTGGAAGGCGATCGAAGAGGCACAACGCGCACAATGGCTGGCCTTTGCAAATCTGCTCGCCGAGGACGCACGGGTCCTCGATCTGGCAACCGGCGATGGCCGGGTTCTGCGCTGGATAAGAACGAAGCGGGCGGACCTGAGCCTAAGCGGGATCGATCTGGCCCCTCGCATACCCGCTTCTCCGCCGGGGATAGAGACCCGCCCCGCTATTCCGATGGAAAACCTGCCCTTCGCCGACGACGCTTTCGACGCCGTCGTCAGCCAGTTCGGGGTGGAATATGGAGAAACGCAGAAGGTCGCGGCCGAGATAGCGCGGGTACTCAAACCCGGCGGGATGGTCGGGTTGATGGTTCATCGAGGCGACGGCCCGATCCTCGAACACAATCGCAAGCGACGGAGCGAGTTGCTCTGGGCGCTGAAGGAAAAGGGCGTCGCGCGAAAAGTCAGGCAGCAGCTGAACTCAGGCGCCGGCGCGATCGACCTAGCCGCTAAATTCGCGGGCAAGATAGCGCAACAGGGCGCGAAAAAGTTCGGCGAAACCTCGCCGGCTTGGGAAATACCCGAAGCCATTCGACGCTCGTGCCTGATGGGCCGGCGGGCCGGCGTTGGTTCGATTGTCGAAACGGTCGCGACGATCGAGAACCATGCACGGAACGAACTTGGTCGGATCAAGTCACTGGGAGATGCTTGCGCGAAGGCCGACGCACGAGCTGCTTTTCTGAACGCCTTCGCAGTGCATGAGCTCACGGTGCGCGAGACGTTCGAGGTGCACGAGCCTTCCGGACGTTCGCTGGCGGATTTTTTGGTCCTCCGTTAGCCACCTCGACTGGCGCTCGAACGAGCTGCCCACCCCGCTCAAAACAAAAAAAGGGCGTCGGACCGAAATCCGACGCCCTTTTTGATTTGTGTCGGTCCCCGACCGAAGTCGGGGAACCGGAGAGATCAGAACTTGAACGACGCGGAGACGAAGTAGTCGCGGCCAAGGACGTCATACACCGAAGGATAGGTGTTCGCCTGCTCCTGATTGTCGCCAAGCAGCAGCGAGTTCGTATCGTTGATCACCTCACCATCGTCATTGAAGATCGGCGTATCCGGCAGCGTGTCGAACAGGTTGTTGACACCGGCCGTGATCGTGAAGTTCTCCGATGCTTCGAAGGAGATGGTCAGGTCGACAAGGTCGTAGCTGTCGATTTCCTCGACACCGTTGAAGGCGGTGTAGTCGAGGTCCGGATTGTCATCCTCGACGCTGCCGAGGTGGCGCCAGCGGATCGAGGTCGTCATCGGACCGTCGATGAAGCTGGCACGGCTCGTCCACTTGAACTCCGGCACCGGCTGGAAGAACGGCGTCGCGCTACAGGTAGTACCGAACCGTCCGGCGCATTCCGTCACCTCGTCCGGGAACTCGGCCACGGGGGTGAAGTTCGCCTTTTCCGTCCAGGTTCCGAGGAACGACAGGTTCAGGCCCTGCTCTCCGGTGTCGGTGAGCAGCGAGAACGGAATGGTCAGGCTGTAGTTGACCTCGACGTCGACACCCGATGTTTCGAGCACGGCGGCGTTGGCCGCAATAAGCGAAGGCGGGTTGTCGGTCGTGATCGCACCGGTGCTGGGGTCGCGGGAGCCCACGATGACCTGGCACAGCGGATCGTTGATGTCCTGAACGCGGTTGTAGCAAAGGTTCAGAACGTTGTTCAGACCGCCACCGAACGTCGAGATCGCTTCTTCGATTTCCACGTTGAAGTAGTCCGCAGTAACCGTGAGGCCGGGGATGAACGTGGGCCGCAGCACAACACCGGCAGTCCAGCTGTTCGAGGTTTCCTCCTCGAGGTCGGGATTGCCGCCGAACAGGCCAGGGGCCTGGGTGTTCGGCTGGACATCGTCGGCTACACCAAGCGAGCCCGCCGGAACGCCGGTTGCAAGACACAGATCACGAATGGTCGCGTCGGTAAGAGCCGATTCCTGCGCGCAGGGATCGACATATGACGGGAACCCGATCGAAGTACCGCCGAACAGTTCCGCCACGTTCGGCGCGCGAATGGCGCGCTGGTACTGGCCACGGAAGGTAATGTCGGGAATCGGGGCAAATTGGGCGCCGCCCGCATAGGTCCAGACACCGCCAACGGCATCGAGCGAGTAATCCGAGTAACGGACAGCGCCGTTAACATCGAGCCGCGCGCTGCCGAATTCAACCGGGATGTCGAGCTCGGCGAAGAGCTCCTTCACGTCGTAGCCGCCTTCGGTGGGCTGACCCGCGTTGAAGCCGATCACGTCGCCCGAAGACAGGAACTGATCGGGAATGAATTCCGATCCGACCTTACGGTATTCCGCACCGACAGCGAACCCGATGGGCGCGGCAACACCGATGGCGTAGTCGCCGAAGGTACCCGAAATGCTGGCGTTGACCGTCTCGAGCGTCGAAACGTCGCTGTTGATCGAGTTGACGCTGATGGCGTTGAATTGCTCGGGCGTAAGCGTGTTCGGCCCGAAGATGTTGATCGGGGTACCGGTTCCATCGAGCCCGGCCTGGAAGGCCGAACGCGAGATGTTGCCCTGCTGAGTCTGCGTATTACGCGTACGAGCGTAAGAATAGTACGCATCGTAGCCCAGGTAGTCGCCGATCGGACCCCGGACGCCGCCCAGCACGCGGAACGCGTTGCGCTCGTCGAGCTGGTTACGCGCACCGGATTCGACGGTGCGGCGCTGGATGAACGTGGACACCACACCGAGTTCGGCAGTCGCCAAGGGATCCAGGCCGTTGGCGACACGCAGTGCACTTGCGGCGGCTTCATTCTCGTCCAGTTGCTGGAACTCTTCGAAGATCTCGTCGCTGACGAACGGCTCGATCGTATCGAGGTCGACGTTGAACGTGCCGGTCACCGGGGTCGCTGCCAGTTCGACGGCGACGCGGTTGTTGGTGAACGCAACCTCGGTGTAGAGCGTGTGGCCGCTACCGATGTCGTAGTCGGCATAACCACCGATCAGGTAGCGCTCCTGCGGGATCTGCAGGTAGTTGGCGGGCGCGTAGTTGTAGGTGTCGCCGGCACGCGCACGGCCCACGCCCGGCGAATCGAAGATCGCGTCATCGATGATCAGGCCCGAGGCCAGCGGCGCTGTGGGCGCCTCGCCATCATCTTCGAAATCGCCGTCGCCGTTCAGGTCGACAGGTGTCGCGATTGCGATAGTTCCCGGGGTATTGATACGACCCTGCGGGACGGTCGACGAACCGAACTGCTGCAGCGGCGCGCCACTGGATTCACCACCGATAGCGAAGTTCGAGAAACCACGGTCGCCCTGGAAGATCGAGCTACGGTTGTAGTATTCGCCGAACACGGTGGCGCTGCCGCGGCCATCGTCGAACGTCGTTCCGAGAGCGCCGTAGATCTGGTAGCGCTCGCCGTCGCCTTCCTCGGTGATCGAATACTGACCACCGAGCTCGGCACCTTCGACTTCCTTGAGACGGAAGTTCACGACGCCGGCAACGGCGTCAGAACCGTAAACCGCGGACGCACCGCCGGTCACGACGTCGACGGACTCGATAAGGAAGGAGGGAATGGTGTTGAGGTCGACCGTCTGGTTGACGTCATAGAACATCCAGCGGCGGCCGTTGACGAGAACGAGGGTCCGCTCCGGGCCAAGGCCGCGCAAAGAAGCGGTGGCGGCACCCGTACCCGGGTTGTTCGAATTCGAGGTGAAGCCCGGAACGACCTGCGGAAGGGTGTTGACCACGTTCTCGACGTTGACCGTACCCGAAAGCTGGAATTCCTCTGCATCCACAACCGCGATCGGCGCGGCGGTATCGACGTTGCGACGCTGAATGCGCGAGCCGGTAACCACGATGAAGTTGTCGGCATCGGTATTCTCGGCCGCGCCGGATTCGATCGCCTCATCGCTGTCCTGTGCATATGCAGGCGTGGCGATCAGGGCGCCGGCCATGATCGTGCCCGCGAGCAGCGATGCCTTGTTGAAACGCTTCATTATAGTCCCCTTCTTTTGACGCACCCGAGGTGGCGCATATCGTATCGGACGGGGAAGCCTTCCCCGCATGTTGCGGGGTTATGACATTGCGAGCCCTCTTCGCAATCGCAGCAGTGGCGTATTCGAACGGTTCCGGCGGACCTGTGACATTCGCGCTACAGTGCGAATTGCGGGCCTTTATGGCGAACCGTCTTCGGCTTAATGTGCCCCGACCGTTCGACAAGCGCGAGGTCGCAGTTTGCCTTGTGAGCGAGCCATCGCCATCGCGCGACACACAACCAAAGGAAGTGCCTGTGAGCCGTTCAATTAAAACAACACCTTGGCGAATGGCTCGCGGTCTTGCCTGTACCAGCCTTCTATTTACGGCTGGCAGCGCATGGGCGCAGGAACCTGCCGCAACCAACGATACCTACATCGATGGATTGAAGTCCTGCCAGGCGATTGCGGCGGATGCCGAACGTCTGGCCTGCTTCGACCGAAAAGTTGATCAAATGGTCGCCGCGAGTGAAACCGGCGAGGTCCGCGTCCTCGATCGCGAGGAGGTTACCCGCACCCGGCGCAGCCTGTTCGGCTTCAACCTTCCCGATCTCGGCATTTTCGGCGGCGACGATGACGGCAATGGCGGCGAAGACGACGAGCTGTTCGAAACCACGATCACGAGCGCCCGATACATGTCACGCAAGAACGTTCGCTTTACTACGGCCGAGGGTGCGGTGTGGGAAATGAAGAACGTGCCGCGCCGTCTTCGTCCGATCGAGGCTGGTGACACCGTGACCTTCAAGCCAGCATCGCTCGGCTACTATTTCGTTCGGATCAACGGCCAGATGGGCGTGAAAGGCCGGCGGGTCGAGTAACGCCCTGACGAACGGCTCCAAACAAGGCCGGGCCCCCTGGCTCGTCCAGACCGTTCCGTTATCTTTGCAAGCACGAAAAAGGGGCCCGGTCGCAAGACCGAGCCCCTTGTTCTATAGCCCCGTGACGGACGGATGCGCCTTAGAGGCCGCCCGGCCCGCAATCGTTGGCGAGGAAGTCGAGCATCTTCGTATAGAACTGCTGCTGGTGGTTGTACATCAGCGTGGTGTAGAAGTGGTCGGCATCTTCGAGCGTAAGGAACTCGCCCGTCTTGCCGGCCCCCTCGAAGGCCTTCTTATAGTCCTCGAAGTGGTAATAGAGAACGCGGCTGTCGTCCTCGGGATGAACCATCAGCAGAGGGATGTTGACCTTCTGCACTTCCTCGATCGGGTTGATACCGATCATGCCCCGGCGCTTCGCCCAGTCGTCGATAGCTTTGGGCGTTCCCGGGCCGCTGCGACCGCGGTACGACTTGGCAGGATCGGCAACGGCCGCGCCAGCGATAGTGCACTGGTAGATGTTCGGTTCACGGCTGGCAGCGACAAGCGCCGCGTAGCCGCCATAGGACCAGCCGAACATGGCGATGCGATCGGGATCGACCACACCCTGTTCGACCAGGTACATCGCGCCGTCGTCCTTGTCGTCCTGCATGGCGAGACCGTGCTGACCGTACGCCGCGTCGAAGTGCTCCTTGCCCCAGCCGACGGTCATCCGGTAGCCGGGCTGCAAGACCATGTAACCCGCATTCGCAAGCAACTGGCCCCATTCGTCGTAGCCGATGACTTCGGACACGTGCGGGCCGCCGTGCGGCAGCACGATCAGCGGGAACGGCCCCTCGCCCTTCGGCTTGGTCACGTATCCCGGGATCATCTTTCCGTCGCGTGACGGATAGCGGATGAACTCGACATCTGCGAGCTGTTCCTGATCGATCAGCGGGTTGCGGCTGCCCAGCTTCGCGAGCTGGCCGTCCCTGACCAACCAGTACGAACCCGGATCGTGCGGACCGCGATTGGTCACGACCAGCGTGCGACCGTCGTAGGATCGGCTGCTGATGTTGATCTGGTGTGCGTAGGGGATCTGCTGCTCGAGCGCGTCGTACAGCGCCTTTTCCTCGCCGTCGAACCACACGCGTTCCCACTTCGCACCCGGATAGGTCGCGTAGGCCAGCTTGTCGTTGCCGGGAATGGAATGCGTTCCGATGCCCATGATGTCGGCGTTCTTCACGGCAACGAGTTCTTCGCCGTATTGACCGGTATCGAAGTTGAACTCCCACAGCGAGGCCGTGTCGGAGCCGTTGCGAGCCTCGACGATATAGCCGATGTTGGGGTTCTCGGCGGAAAAGCCCTTCAGCCCATACACATTGGTGAGGAAGCGGTAGAGATTCTCGTGTTCATCGGCATCGTAGACCGGGCCGAACTGCGTCCACGAACCATCCCCGGGCTTGCGGTAGTAGGTCTGGACCGTGTTGTCCGGCTCCTGGCCGACCGCGTAACGCGGATTGCCCTCATTGTCGAAAGTGACGTTGCCGTATTTCCGGGTGCCGCGAAGGATCAGTTCCTTCGTCCCGCGCCGAAGGTCGAGCTTGTAGTAGGACCGGGGGCGGAAAGCCTCGAAAGGATCAACACCCAGTCCCTCGCCGACTGCGCTCGCTTCGGACACGAGAACCTTGTTGGGTTCATTCGGAAGATCGTTGACGATGCCGAAGCTGCCTTCGACCTGCTGGAACTTGTTGTCGTCCAGGTCATAAAAATAGGTCGCGTAATTGCGCGTGTCGTCTTCGGGGCCACGCACGCGCTCACGCGAAATCTGCCAGGTGTTACCGTAGATGACACTGTCGCTCACCCAGCGCGCGGAAATGATCTCCATCGGGTCGGCATTAAGGCGACGATACGGCTCCGAAAGATCGTCCGTCTTGTAGATTTCGAGTAGATATTCGCCCTCCTTGCTCACCATTTTGTGAACGAGAAGGTGCTTCCCGTCGGGCGAGAGGTCCACGGCGTTGACGACATCGCGCAGCGCCCAGACATCGATCGGGATGGAAGGCGTGCCTGCCTGATTGTCCTGCGAGACGGCCGGAGTTGCGGCCCCCAGGCCGAATGCGGAGACGCTCGCCATTGCGGCAAGCAGCGACGTTTTGAACATCTTCATGACGAAAACTCTTTCATGTGACTGCTTAAGATCCCAGCGGATCGCGTCTCCCCTCCGATCGACGACCCAAACTGTGCGCATAGAAGCAAAAAAATGGCCCCCCGGCAAGTGCCGGGAGGCCATCGTATGCTCGATCAAGCTTTTGAAATTGCTGGATCAGAAATTGTACTGGACCGAAGCGAAGAACTCGCGGCCGTCATAGTCGTAACCCGCACCGAGGATGGTGTTCGAGATCGACAGCCCAACTGCTCCCGGATCGACCTGCGGCGGGGCCGTGTCGAACAGGTTGTCGACACCCACGATCAAGGTCATCCGGTCGTTGCGGAAACGCATCGAAGCGGAGTGCAGGAACTGCTCATCGGCAAAGCCCACGTCGCGGCAGAAGACGCCGGTACCCTCGACTACGCCGTTGGCGGAACCGGCACCCAGGCAGGTATCGCCGAAGACGTTGGCCGGCGACCCGTCAGGCTGGTTGCCAAACGCGTCGGAGAAGTCGTCGACCACGAGCGGATCCTGCTCAACCGGACCGGTGTAACGGACCTGATAGGTGAAGCGGAACTCGTCGTAATCGGCGGTGAACGTACCGGTACCGGTCCACTTGGGCAGGCTGATTTCACCCGCATCGTCATCGAAGTCCGGCTGGCCGAGATCGTCGATGAACAGGGTCGAACGCTCGATCAGGTGGTTGGCACGGAAGTTCAGGCCAAGATCGAGCGATTCACCGAACAGCACCACATCCTTGCCGAAGGCGGCGTTGAAATCGATCCCGCGGACCGATTCTTCGTTCAGGTTGATGAACCCGCTGTTGATGTCCGAAACCAGCAGACGCGTGTTGTTCTCGTCGGTATCGTATTCGATGCGGTCGCAGAACGGGCTGCGCTGTCCATCCTCGCGAAGGAAGCAGTCATTAACGATGAACTGCGAACTCGGCTCGATGATCGAGTCCTTCAGCTTGATGTCGAAATACGTGGATGCGAGGGCAACGTCGAACCCGTCGCCGAAGGTCTCCTCGAAGGAGAAGCCCGCGGTGATCGAACGCGAAGTTTCGGGATCGATGTCAAGGCTACCGCCCGTCGCGATCTCCACGCTCTGGTTGTTCTGCGTGTTCTGGCCGGCCGGGTTGATACCGACGCGAGTCGGGTCGCGACCTTCGCGGCGGCAGTTCGCGAGGATCTGCTCATCGCGCTCGTCCTGGGTCGGATCGTATCCGACGCCGAGCGGGAAGAACGCGTCGGCCGGTACCGCGCAGGGGTCGGTCAGGCTCAGGAAGCCCGTCTGGCCGCGCAGGAAGTTCTCACGCAGGTTCGGCGCACGGAACGACGTACCGTAGGTCATGCGCAGGAGAAGCGCGGGAACCGGACGCCACCCGCCCTTGATCGAGTAGGTGTAGTTCGTGCCGTAGAACTCCTCGTCGGTCATGCGACCGGCGATGTCGACGTTCAGTTCTTCGACCAGCGGCTCACCCGCGACGAGCGGAAGGCTGACTTCGCCGAAGACTTCGAACAGCGACTTGGAACCGGTTGCACCCTGGTCGGAGAAGAAGCCGAACAGAAGGCCTTCCGCCGCAACGGCATCAGGCTGTGAGTCGATGCTGTCCTCGCGCCATTCGGCACCGATCACCGCGCCGACCGGTCCGGCGGGCAGTTCGAACAGGTCGCCGGTCACGAAGCCGCTGATGAGCTTCTGCTCATAGGTGGTATCGAAGTTGCGCTCATCGAACAGGTAGTCCCGCTCCGCGTCGGTCGCGAAAGAACCGAAGGGGAATTCGTTGATGCTGTCGGCGAAAAGATTCACCGGAACACACCCCTGCGCAAGGTCGGGCTGCGCGTTCTCGGGATTGGACAGGTTGTCGACATCGCACGGGCCGCCCGGCAGGACCGGGTTGCCGAAGGCGCGAAGCTCGATCCCGCCGGCCTGCGTCGGGTCGTAGCCAAGCGCCAGCGCCAGACGGTCGGAGCGAACGCCGACGCGGCTCGAGGTACCTTCCGAACGCGAATAGACGCCCGCAAGTTCGAAACTCCACGACGGAGCTATGAAGGGCATGTCGCCGCGCACACCGATCACGCCGCGATATTGCTCGAGCGTGGCTTCGAAGTTGTCACGATCGCCGCGGATGCTGAAGAAC
>JBARZK010000134.1:0-3001 GCA_049649965.1 Erythrobacter sp. | reverse complement strand
CAGTGGCGCGACTACGCGATGGATTTCGACCGCCACGCCGCCACCTTCGCTGCCTTTCGCCGTACTGCCGAGCGTCCGCAGGCACGGGTGGAAAAGCGACCGGCGCTGCGTGGCAAGCAGGGCATGTGGACCCTGTTCGGCGAGCACGGACAAGTGCTCAAACGCGGGCACGATCTATCGGGTGTGCTCGCGCCGATGGAGCGGCGGCTGCTGAAAGCCGTCGAGGACTAGCTCTTGAAGCTCAGGCCGGTCGCGCCGCATTGGGTATGACCGGATCCTCGGTCGCGGGCAGTTTCGCACGCAGGTTCGCCGGTAGCGCCATCACCACCGCGCGACGGATCGGTTGCCAGAACGCGGACAGGCTCAGCAGCGCCGACCCGATCACCAGCGCGGTAAGCGCGAAGTTCAGCTCCACCGCTCCGAATTCGCGGAACAGGAAGGTGAGCGCGAACAGCACGTAGGCGAGAGCGGAGACCAGCAGCGCCCGCCGGTCGATCGCCAGCGCGACGAGGCCGAACGCGACGTACACCGCTAAGACGCCGATTGCTCCGACGATGCTTACGCCGTCATTGTCGGTCACGCCGATCAGCGCGAACACCGGATGCGCAATCATCGGCGCGGCCAGCAGGTGCAGCCAGAACGCGACATCGCTTTGCCGCGTGACTCGCTCCGGGTCCGACATGTCCCAGCGCATGGCGAAGGCGAACGCGCCAAGGCCCGTGACGAAGACCAGCGGAAGGACGACTTCCTGGCTCAGGCTATCGGGCCCGAGGGCTGCAAGAATCAGGCTGATGGCTGTGCCTGCGATCGCTGCAGTTCCGGCGGCAACCGTGATCGGCACCATGAAGCGCCGCCAGTGCACGTAGGCACCGCCCGCCGCGACCAGCGTCGCCGCCGAGATCAAAAGTGCCCCGATACGGTCGTTCCCGTCCAGCAGGATTGCCTGGCCGAGACCAAAAATGGTGAAGAACGTGCCTCCGACGAACGCAAGGAGCAGCAGGATCGAGGGGAGCGCCATGTGCCTTCGTCGGGTGAAGAATTCTGCCAGCGGCCACGCGGCCGCCGCGACGAGAGCACCGGCAAAGCAGAATTGCAGGGCCTGGCGCAATTCCCACGTATCGCGCCACGCCTGCTCTTCGGCCGAGCTAGGGGGAAGGCTGCTCCAGTCCGGTCGGGGCACATCGACCACCGCGCTCGCAAGCGCCTGTCCGACCGCGCCCATCGCGAGCAGCAGGATCACGATCCCAATGGCGACGAAAATGTCGTTGAAGCTGTTGATCAGCCGGAAGTTCTCTTCCGACCCGCGCGGCAATTCGCGCTGCTTCGTCATGTGGGCGCGAAAACTTGCAGCAGCCTCTGCGCTCAACGCGCCCGCTGCGACGGCGGAATTGAGGTCTTCTTCGGAATACATTTCGGGCCTAGCCTCCCCCTCGACGAAGGGAAGACTAGGCCCGGTGTGTTACCAAGTCAATACAGCGCGATTTATCCCCGCGTGCTGCTCGGTCCCTCGCCGGTGACCTTCTGCATGGCCTTGAGGATGTTGCCCGACTGCTCGGACCCGCTCTGCGGCGCCTGGAGGTTGTCGAAACGGCTGATTTCGTCCCAGCGCGCGGCGAAACCTTCGACCGTGCGGTCCTCGTCCTTGAGCCACACGGCGTCGTTCATCACCACCCAGCTGGAGTGGAAGCCGCCCGCACCCGCGCCGACGATGGCGTTGGTCGGCGCATCCTCGCTGACGAGGAACAGCGCTGCGGGAACGACGTTTTCCGGCGCGAACAGCTTGAACGCCTCTTCGGGAAACAGGTCCTCGGTCATGCGCGTGCCCGCGACGGGGGAGAGCGTGTTGACCTTGATGTTGTACTTCGCGCCTTCGAGCTGCAGCGTCTTGGTCAGACCCGCGAGGCCCAGTTTGGCCGCGCCGTAATTGGCCTGGCCGAAATTGCCGAACAGGCCGGTGGAGGACGCGGTCATAAGCACGCGGCCATAGGACTGTTCGCGGAAGGTTTCCCAGCACGCCTTCGTTACCATCGCCGACCCGGTGAGGTGGACCTTGAGCACGAATTCGAAGTCATCCGGGCTCATCTTGGCGAAGGTCTTGTCGCGCAGCACGCCGGCATTGTTGATGAGGACGTGGACGCCGCCCCACTTCTGCTTCGTGTCGGCGACCATCTTCTCCATCTGGTCGAATTCGGTGACGGAGCCGCCATTGGCGATTGCTTCGCCGCCGGCCTTCTCGATTTCCTCGACCACTTCGGCGGCGGCATCCGAAGTGCCGGTGCCATCGCGCGATCCGCCGAGGTCGTTGACCACGACCTTCGCCCCGCGCCGTGCGAGCTCGAGCGCGTATTCCTTGCCGAGGCCGCCCCCGGCGCCGGTGACGATGGCGACCTTGTCCTTGAAATCGATGCTCATGAATATCTTCTCCTTGCTCGGTTGGGGCGCGCCTTTCGACCGTAGTGCTTGACGCGCACGTAAACTTGCAGTCGGGGCGCAGGTGACATTTTCCGGGTCCCCTTGCAACCGCTCATCGTGATGGGCGGTTCCGTTCGCCGGCTAAAGCCGCTCGAGCGCAGGGATCAGTTCGTTCAGCGATGCGATCACCGCGTCTGCGCCGAGGTCCTCCGGCGGGGCATCGCAATAGCCGTATGCCGCCGCGATTACCGGCACCTCGGCGCCGCGCGCTGCCTTCACGTCGTAACTGCTGTCTCCCACGAAGGCGAACCGGCGGTCGGACGCGTCGGCATCCAGACGCGCGCGCGCTTCGATCACGGGCTGGGGATGCGGCTTTGCCAGGAACTTGCCATCGGGCCCTTTCCCGAGCGAATCTCCGCCGATCACGATTTCGAACGGTTCGGCGAAATCGAGTTGTCGCAGGATATCGGTGGCGAAGGCGGAGAACTTGTTGGTCACCACCGCCATGCGGACCCCGCGCGCCGCCAGTTCGCCCACGACCTCGCGAGCGCCGGGATAGGGCGCGGTGTGGACGGCGTTGTTCTTCGAA
>JBARZK010000133.1:0-5372 GCA_049649965.1 Erythrobacter sp. | reverse complement strand
CTATGGGACGACGACAGCATCATCTCCTTCGATGCCGGGGCGCAGGCGCACCGCGAATGGGAGCAATGGGCAAGCTTCGACCCCGCCGGCGGCCGTTCAGCGCCGGCTCTGGACCTCGCACGGTGCGTTACCTTCATGCGAGATACGCTGCCCGCCGACACCATCGTGTGCAACGGCGCGGGCAATTTCGCCGGGTGGTGGCACCGCTACTGGCGCTATGACGGCTATCCCACCCAGCTGGCGCCGACCGCCGGGGCGATGGGATACGGCGTGCCCGCTGCGGTCGCCGCAGCCCTCCGCTATCCCGAAAGGACGGTGGTGGCCGTGGCCGGCGATGGCGATTTTCTCATGAACGGACAGGAACTCGCCACCGCCGTGCAATACGATGTCGACCTCATCGTGCTGGTGATCGACAACGGAGCCTATGGCACGATCCGGATGCATCAGGAGCGCGATTATCCCGGCCGCGTCGCCGCCACCGCGCTGAAAAACCCGGATTTCGCGATGCTCGGCGAAGCATTCGGCGCGTGGAGCGCGTTCGCCGACACGACGGAGGCTTTCAAGGACGCGCTGATCGCCGCCAAGGGTCGTACGGGGCTACGGTTGATCCATGTATCCATCGACGTCGAACAGCTTGCCGCGAGCGGCGCCACCGTCAGCGGCCTTCGCAAGCGCGGCTGAAGCCCTGGCGCATGAAAAAGGGGCCACCTCCGCGTGGAGATAGCCCCTTTTCGAGTGTGTGGCGGCGATCGGGTTAAACGTCGTTACCCATCTTGCCCTTGACTTCGCCCTTGGCCTGGTCGGTCTTGCCTTCCATTTCCTGCGCGCGACCTTCGTTGCGCGTTTCCGGATCGTTGAATTTCTGCTTGGCCTTACCGGCGGCTTCCTTGGCGTTGCCCTTTACCTTGTCTGTGAACTCACCCATGCTACATCTCCTTGAAATAATTTTGCTTTCTGCACAATCAACGGACGCGCGGGCAAGGGGTTCCGGGAAATGCGACGGGCCGTTCGTCTCACGTCGGCGCGTGTCAGCGCATGGTGATTCCACCATCGACCATGTATTGCGAACCGGTGACGTAGGAAGCTGCGTCCGACAGCAGGAACAGCGCGACCTCTGCGACCTCGTCCGCTTCGCCCAGGCGGCCTAGCGGAACCTGCGATTTGACCTGGTCGAGGAATTCCTGCTTGTCGTCCTCGTCCAGCCCCATGCCTTCCATGAAGTTCGTGTCGATCGGACCGGGCGCGATCGAGTTCACGCGCACGCCGCGCCCTGCCAGCGCCGCCGCCCAGCTGCGGGTCATCGCGATCAGCGCGCCCTTCGTCCCCGCATAGACCGTCGCGTTCGCCTGCCCGAGATACGCGGCGACCGACGATGTGACCACGACCGACCCCTTGTCGGCGATGCTGTCCATCAGCTGCGTCATCTGCAGCACCGGTCCGCGCACATTGGTGTTGTGCATCTGGTCGAAGAACTTGGCGTCGTTCTCGGCATTGGGGCGAAACTTCCCATAGCCTGCATTGAGCCACAGGCCGTCGATCGTGCCCATCTGATCGCGGACCTTCTCACCCAGTTCCTTCGCCGCTTCGGGATCGGAGGCGTCGTTGCGAAGGACGAGCGAGCCCGATGGCAGCGTACGTCCCGCTTCGTCGAGATGGTCCTGGCTCTGCCCGGTGACCGCGACCTCCCCGCCTTCCGCGACGATTTTCTTCGCAGCGGAAAGCCCCATGCCGCTGGTGCCGCCGGTGATGAGTATGCGCTTGCCTTCGAACCTGTTCATGTCCGTGTCCTTTCGATCGGGTTTCTCGTGTTCACCGATCGAACGAGGCGGGCGGTTCGGACGTTCCGGCGGCCCTTCGCGCTATTCGCCCTGCTGTTCCTTAGCTTCGGCCATCGCGCAGATGGTCTCCCATTCCTCGGGGGTGAGGCTGGCGACCGAAAGGCGTGACAGGCGCACCAGTTCGCAATCGGACAGACGCGGCTCGTCCTTGATTTCCTTGAGCGTGACAGGCGCGGCGAGCTTGCGCTTCGGCTTCACCTTGACGGCCGCCCACTTCCCGGTTTCGTCGGTCGGGTCCGTGATCCCGGCAACCGAGATTTCGCAGATGCCCACGATCTCGAGCCCTTCGCGCGAATGGTAGAAGAACGCCTCGTCCCCCACATCCATCGCGGCGAGGTTGTTCTTGGCACGGTGGTTGCGGACACCGTCCCACGTGCCCTCCCCTTCGGCGACCAGATCGTCCCAGCCGTATTTGAACGGCTCGGATTTCATCAGCCAGTAATTCGCCATCGTGTCCCTCTTTCTATCGCGTCTGTGAACCCTTTAGGTCACCTTCAGGCCGCGATAGGCGGCGTCCGGCGGGCAGGCCAAGCCCTTTGCGATCCGGAATTAACCCCTTTTTCAATATCGGCGCGATAGATCGACACAGCAATTCTACGTAGCGATGTGGGGATCGCGGCCGCGAAAGGGGACGGGGTGAAAGACGTGTACGACGAAACCGAGTTCGACACGGACCGTTTCGGAAACGCGGACCGCGATCTCGTGGCCCTCGGCGTCGCGCTATCCGCGATCCTGTTGTTCGTGGGCACGGGCGGGACGGTGTTCCCGCGTGCGGTTGCCGCCCTGCTCGGCCAGAGCGAGCCGCCCGATCACCTCCTCGTCAATGCGCTCCTGCTCAATGTCGTGCTCATCATCTTCGGCTGGCGCCGCTACCGAGAACTGAAGGGCGAGATCGCGGAGCGTCGCCGCGCCGAGCAGCAGGCCCGGCGCCTCGCGGAAATCGACCCGCTGACCGGCTGCCTCAACCGTCGCAGCATGAACCGCGCGAGCGAGCGGGTCCGCGCCCACGCCAACGCGCAGCGCAAGGCGCTCGCCTATTGCATGATCGATCTCGACAACTTCAAGAAGATCAACGACTTGCACGGCCATGCGCTTGGTGACGCGGTGCTGGTGGAGCTGGCCGGGCGGATCCAGTCGCGCCTTCCCGAAGGCGCGCACCTGGCACGGCTGGGCGGCGACGAGTTCGGCTTCATTCTCACCTTCGACCCCGAAAACCGGGCGATGATCGACGACCTTATCGTGCGCCTGTACGAACAGGTTTCCAAGCCGTTCGAGAACGACGGCACCCATGTCGATGCCTCGATCTCGATCGGCGTTGCGTGCGATCACGACGAACACGGCTTCAACCCCGATGCAGGCGATATCGGCGTGCTGATGCAGCAGGCCGACATCGCGATGTATCATGCCAAGAAGCAGGGGAAGAACCGCTACTTCTGGTTCGAACCCTCGATGGAAAACGATCTGCGCTATCGCAACGAGATCGAAATCGGGATCCGCAACGGCCTCACCACGGACGAGTTCGTCCCCTATTACGAACAGCAGGTCGACATCGAAACCGGGGAACTGGTCGGTTTCGAGATGCTGGCGCGCTGGCATTCGCCCAAGCTGGGCGTCGTCAGTCCCGAGATATTTATTCCCATCGCCGAGGAGATCGGCGTGATCGGCGAACTGGCGGAGCAATTGCTGCGAAAGGCGCTGGTCGATGCGTCCGAATGGCCCGACCACCTGACCCTCGCCATCAACGTGTCGCCGGTGCAGATGCGCGATCCGTGGTTCGCGCAGAAGCTGCTCAAGCTGCTGGTCGAGCATCGTTTCCCCGCGGCCCGGCTCGAAATCGAGATCACCGAAAGCTGCCTGCACGAAAATATCGGACTGGTGCGATCGCTCATCGCCAGCCTGCGCAACCAGGGCGTGCAGGTCAGCATCGACGATTTCGGCACCGGCTATTCCAGCCTCGAACAATTGCGCACCCTGCCGTTCGACCGGATCAAGATCGACCGCAACTTCGTGGGCGAACTCAACAACCCGAACAACAAGTCGCAGATCGTCGATGCGATCGTGTCGCTTGGCCGCGGGCTGGACCTGCCGATCACCGCCGAGGGGATCGAGGACGAGGCCATCCTCACCTCGCTAAAGCGGCTCGGCAAGCTGAAGGGCCAGGGCTACCTCTACGGTCGTCCCGAAACGGCGGAGCAGGTGCGCGAGAGGCTGGGCACGAAAGGCAGTTCCCGCAATCGCAAGGATGCGCAGCCCGACGATGTCGCGACCCTGAAGCCGAAGATCGCGGCGCAATAAGCTTGGCGCGGCCAAGCCTGCGCATCTCGCCCCTTGAACAACGTACGCGACGGGCGCCGGCGCACTGGACGATGGCGCCTGCCGCGCCTAGATGCACAGCCTTCATGCGCGTACCCTTCATCAAGATGCACGGCCTGGGCAACGATTTCGCCGTTCTCGACGCGCGCGAAGGCGACTTGCCGGCGATGACGAAAGCGACCGCCCGCGCGCTGGCCGACCGGCGCGAGGGGATCGGTTGCGACCAGGTCATCCTCCTCGAACCGAGCGCGCATTGCGATTTCACCATGCGCATCTTCAACGCCGACGGAGGCGAGGTCGAAGCGTGTGGCAATGCGGCCCGGGCCGTGGCGGTCCTCCATGGCGAAAGCGCGCGGGTCGAGACGCGCGGTGGGGAAATCGCCCTCGAACCGGTCGAAGGCGGCGCGGGCGTCGATATGGGGCGCCCGCGCTTCGATTGGGATGCCATACCGCTCGCCTACGCGATGGATACGCAGGGGATGCCGGTCGCGTGGGAGACGCTCGGTTCGCCCGATGCCGTCAATGTCGGCAACCCGCATGTTGTGTTCTTCGTCGCGGCCGATACGTCCTTCGATCTGGCGGAACTCGGGCCGGTGATCGAACGCGACCCGTTGTTTCCGCAAGGTGTAAACGTGAACGTCGCGGCGAAGATCGGCGAAGATCACCTCCGGCTCGACGTCTGGGAGCGCGGAGCGGGCCTTACGCGCGCTTGCGGAACCGGCGCGTGCGCGACAGCGGTCGCCGCGATCCGGCAGGGACTTGTCGGAGAGCGGGTGACGGTCACCCTGCCCGGCGGTGACCTGGCGATCGAATGGCGCGCCGGCGAAACCATCCGCATGTCGGGGCCGGCCACCGAAGCCTATCGCGGCGATTTCGAGTGGGACGACTACGCGTGAGCGCCGACACTCTCGAACAGCCCCGCATCGTCTCGCTCGGCTGCCGGCTGAACCTCGCGGAGGCCGAACGGATGAAGGCGATGCTCGCCGATGCCGGTGACATGGTGGTGGTAAATTCCTGCGCTGTGACCGGAGAAGAGGTGCGCCAGACCCGGCAGGCGATCCGCCGTGCGCGGCGCGAACGGCCCGATGCGCGGCTGATCGTCACCGGCTGCGCGGCCGAGATCGAGCGCGAAGCTATCGCCGCGATGCCCGAAGTCGACGGCATCGTCGCCAACGCCGAAAAGCTCGATCCTCGCCGCTGGAACGCGCCCCTGGCCGAGGC
>JBARZK010000132.1:0-8273 GCA_049649965.1 Erythrobacter sp. | reverse complement strand
TGCTGGCGATGGTGCCTTCCTTCTCGGCGCGAAGGATGTTCTCCATCTTCATCGCCTCGACCGTGGCGAGCGGCTGCCCCGGCTGGACCTCGTCACCCTCCGCGACATGCAGTTTCACCAGCATGCCGGGCATCGGGCAGATGAGCATTTTCGAAAGGTCGGGCGGTTCCTTCTCGATCATCAGGCTGGCGTGATGCGCCAGGCGAAGCGGCAGGACCAGCGCACTATGCGAGGCGCCGCGCGTGGTGATCGTCCAGTGCGCGCCGTCGCGCTTTACGATCAGGCCGTAGGTTTCTTCCTCGCCGCCTTCGGTGGAAAGCGTCGCGGTGGCCTGCGCCATACCAGGCATCCAGTCGCAATTGCCCTCTACCCGCTCGCCGTCGACGATTGCGTGGCCTTCGCCGAGTTCGACTTCGTGCTGGCTGTCCTGGAACTTGACCAGCCATTTCGTGGTCACGGGGACCACCCCGTCCAGCTGGCCGGAGACGGTGCGCGCGCGGGATGCCCAGGTGAACTCGTTGCCCGCGCATATCGCCGCAAGCATCCGGCGCATGTCGTCGGTTACCGACGCACCCTCGAAACCCTCCGGGTATTCCTCCGCGATGAAGCCGGTGGTGAGATCGCCCGAGCGAAACCGGTCATGCTGCATGATGGCGGAGAGGAAATCGACATTGTGGCCGAGCCCGTCGATGCGAAAATTGTCCAGCGCCTCGATCTGGAGGTCGGCAGCCTCCTCGCGGGTGGGCGCCCAGGTGACGAGCTTTGCGATCATCGGGTCGTAGAACATGCTGACCTCGCCGCCTTCGAACACGCCATCGTCGACGCGAACGCCGCCGACGCCATGTTCGACGCCCCGGCGCGGCTTGCCCTTGATCTCTCCATCGTCGGTCCAGCCTTCGACCGGGGGAGCGTAGTGGACCAGCCGCCCGGTGGAGGGGAGGAAGCCGCGATAGGGATCCTCGGCATAGACGCGGTTCTCGATAGACCAGCCGTCGATGCCGATATCGTCCTGCGTCATCTCCAGCTTCTCGCCCGCCGCGACCCGGATCATCTGCTCGACGAGATCGATACCGGTGATCGCCTCGGTGACGGGGTGTTCGACCTGGAGCCGCGTGTTCATTTCGAGGAAGTAGAAGCTTTCGCCGGTCGGGTCGGCGCCCGAGACGATCAGTTCGACCGTTCCGGCGGAGTGGTAGTCCACCGCCCGGGCCAGCGCGACGCATTGCTCGCCCATGCTTTTGCGCATTTTATCCGTGACGAAGGGCGATGGCGCTTCCTCGACGACCTTTTGGTGGCGCCGCTGGATCGAGCATTCGCGCTCGTTCAGGTAGAGGATGGTGCCGTGCTTGTCGCCGAGGATCTGGATCTCGATATGGCGCGGGTTCTCGATGAATTTCTCGATGAAGACGCGGTCGTCGCCGAAGGAATTGAGGCCTTCGCGCTTTGTCGCCTCGAACCCTTCGCGCACGTCATCTTCCGACCAAGCGAGGCGCATCCCCTTGCCCCCGCCCCCGGCGCTGGCTTTCATCATTACGGGATAGCCGATGTCCGCGCTGATCTCGACCGCGTGCTCGGTGTCGCGGATCTCACCGACGAAACCGGGCACGACGTTGACGCCCGCCTCCTTCGCCAGCTTTTTTGATTCGATCTTGTCGCCCATCGCGGCGATGGCGGGCGCGGGTGGCCCGATGAAGCTGATGTTTTCCTTCGAAAGCGCCTCCACGAAGCTCGCCCGTTCGGACAGGAAGCCATAGCCGGGATGCACTGCCTCGGCCCCGGTTTCCTTGCACGCGGCGATGATCTTGTCCGCGACGAGGTAGCTGTCGGCAGCAGGCGCCGGGCCGATATGCACGGCTTCGTCCGCCATCCTCACGAAGGGGGCGTGCCGGTCCGCATCGGAATAGACCGCGACGGTGGCGATCCCCATGCGCTTGGCCGTCTGGATCACGCGGCAGGCGATTTCGCCGCGATTGGCAATCAGGATTTTGGAAAACAAGCGGACCTCACCCATGGTCTGACGAAGGATCGCATTGCCTATGCCGGGTGGCTGGCACCTGCGCAACCTAGCTGATTTGCGCGGCTCTTCAGGGTCGGGTCAGTTCGCGCAGCTGTTCGGTTCGCGCCTTCGTCAGCTCGGTCTGGCAGGTCGAGACGAGAAGCGGCTCCAGGCTGCCGCCGCGCGCGTAATAGCCTTCGCTGCGGCAATGAGCATCGCGGTACCGGAGCCAGGCTCGCTGCGCTTCCAGCAGCGTCTCGAAATAGCCGGGGCGTTCGTCGCGCCGGGTGGCAGGGTCGTCCTCTCGTGCTTCGTCCATTGCACGCATGTGGGCACACGCATCTCGCCATGCTTCGTTGAGAAGCGCGTCGGCGCGGCGAAATTCGTGCTGGGCGCAGATGTTCATCGCCTGCTGTACGTCTTCCTCCGCCGCCTGTTCATCGCAGGGCGGGAGGTTTGCGGCCTGAGCCAGCATCAGCACGGATAGAAGCATGGTGCGCCCTCCTGTCGCGGCAACGATCGAGCCATCATATTGCCGCGCCGAAGGATCGGGAAGCCGCCTTATTCAGCCGGTTCGGCCTGTCTCTGCGCCCGCGCCGGTTCTTCGCCGACAAGCGCGGTCATGCCGAGCTTGGCCAGAAGCGCGCCGTCGCTGTCGTCGCCCGCATTGGGCGCGGTGAGCAGCTTGTCGCCGGTGAAGATCGAGTTCGCGCCTGCCATGAAACACAGCGCCTGCGTGGCTTCAGACATGCTCTCGCGCCCTGCGGAGAGGCGGACCATGCTCATCGGCATGCAGATGCGCGCCACCGCGACGGTGCGGACGAATTCGATATCGTCGATCTTGGCGAGCGGCGTATCCGCCAGCATGTCGCCGAGCACCGTGCCCTTGACCGGGACCAGCGCGTTGACCGGCACGCTTTCGGGATGCTGCTCCAACGTGGCGAGCGTGTGGACAAAGCCCACCCGGTCCTCGCGCGTTTCGCCCATGCCGACGATCCCGCCGCTGCATACGTTGATCCCCGATTTGCGCACATGGTCCAGCGTATCGAGCCGGCACTGGAAATCGCGCGTCGAGATCACCCGTTCGTAATATTCGGGGCTGCTGTCGATATTGTGGTTGTAATAGTCGAGCCCCGCCTCTGCGAGCATCTCGGCCTGATGCGGCTCCAGCATGCCGAGCGTCATGCAGGTTTCCAGCCCCATATCGGACACGCCCTTCACGATCGCGGCGATCTTGGGCATGTCGCGGTCCTTCGGATTGCGCCACGCCGCGCCCATGCAGAAGCGCTGGCTGCCCGCATCCTTCGCCTGCGCCGCGCGCTGGAGCACCTCCTGCACGTCCATCAGCTTGGTCGCCTCGACGCCGGAATCCGCATGGACCGACTGCGAACAATAGCCGCAATCCTCCGGACACCCGCCGGTCTTGATGCTGAGCAGGGTGCAGAGCTGCACTTGCTCGGGCGGGTGGTTCTCACGGTGTGTGGTGGCGGCGCGGAAAAGCAGTTCGGTGAAGGGAAGGTCGAACAGCGCCGCGATTTCCTCGCGGGTCCAGTCTGTGCGGGGGTTGGTCATTTAGCGAAAAGCCTTCTGAATACTTGCCAGAGCAAAAGTCCAATCATGACACTGGCGATTTGGGATACCGGAAAGTGCCACAGTTCTTCAGCCCGGCTCGACTCGCAATCCGTGTTGCTAGAGAATGCTGGACACGGCCCCATGGTCGAAACGAACAAGCCAAGCATCATCCAGAGCGGAACGAGCATCCAATAAATCGTCAGGGTCGCCTTGCACCACAATGGGAGCGAACGTTCTTCTTCCTCATTCACGCGGTTGCCCCACCGTCATTGCGAACGTAGTGAAGCAATCCAGTCCCGTCGGAGCTGGATTACCGCGTCGCCTGCGGCTCCTCGCAATGACGGTAGCTGCAAAGCTCACTCCGCCGCCTCGTCCATCTCATCGCCCGCAGGCGGCATGTTGTGCCCCAGCAGCGTCAGGATATCCGCCGCGCTTTCGACCACGTTCGTGCCCGGTCCGTAAATGCCCTGCACGCCGGCCTCGCGCAGGAAGTCGTAGTCCTTCTGCGGGATCACGCCGCCGGCCGTCACCTTGATGTCGCTCCGCCCAGCTTCCTTCAGCAATCGGATCAGTTCGGGGATAAGCGTCTTGTGCCCCGCCGCCAACGAACTCGCGCCGATCACGTCGACATCGTGCTCCAGTGCCATGTCGCGCGCTTCTTCGGGAGTCTGGAACAGCGGGCCGGAAACGACCTCGAAGCCCATGTCGGAGAATGCGCTGGCGATCACGTTGGCGCCGCGGTCATGGCCGTCCTGGCCCATCTTGGCGACGAACATTCGCGGGCTTCGGCCCAACCTGCGCCCCACCGCTTCGACTCCGTTCGTCACCTGCTCCCACCGGCGGTCGAACTCGTAGGCGCTGGCATAGACGCCCTTCACCGGCGAAGGCGTCGCGTCGTGGCGACCGAAGACTTCCTCCATCGCCGCGCTGATTTCGCCGAGCGTCGCATCGTGCCGCGCTGCTTCGACTGCGAGCGCGAGCGTATTGCCACCCGACCGGCAGCCTTCGGTAAGTGCCTGTAAAGCCGCCTTGCACGCCGCCTCGTCGCGTTCGGAACGCACCCGCTCGATCCGAGCGATCTGGCCCTTGCGGACCTTCGCGTTGTCGATGTCGAGCGTGTCGATCTCGTCTTCCTTGTCCTTGCGGTACTTGTTGACGCCGACGATCACCGTTTCGCCCCGATCAACATTGGTCTGCTTTTCCGCGGCCGCGCGCTCGATCGCGGCCTTGGGCGCGCCGGTCGCGACGTAGGCGGTCATGCCGCCCGCTTCATCGACCTCGGCCATCATCTTTTCGGCTTCTTCGACCAGTGTCGCGGTCAACGTCTCGATATAGTGCGAGCCGCCCAGCGGATCGACGACACTGGTGATCCCGCTTTCCTCCTGCAAAACCAGCTGCGTATTGCGCGCGATGCGGGCGGAGAAGTCGGTCGGCAACGCTATCGCCTCGTCCAGCGCGTTCGTGTGCAGGCTCTGCGTCCCGCCAAGCACCGCGGCCATCGCCTCGACAGTGGTGCGGATGACGTTGTTGTAAGGGTCCTGCTCCTGCAACGAAACACCGCTGGTCTGGCAGTGGGTGCGCAGCATCTTCGACTTGTCGTTCTTCGCGCCAAGGTCGTCCATCACCCGGTACCACAGCGTACGTGCGGCCCGCAGCTTCGCGATCTCCATGAAGAAGTTCATGCCGATGCCGAAGAAGAACGACAGGCGCGGCGCGAACGTGTCGAGGTCCAGCCCCGTTTCCATCGCCCGCTTCGCATATTCCTTGCCGTCCGCGATGGTGAAGGCGAGCTCCTGCACCGCCGTGGCCCCGGCCTCGTGCATGTGATAGCCGCTGATCGAGATGCTGTTGAAACGCGGCATGTTCGCGCTCGTGTAGGCAATTATATCGCTGACGATCCGCATCGATGGCTCGGGCGGATAGATGTAGGTGTTGCGGACCATGAACTCCTTGAGGATGTCGTTCTGGATGGTCCCGCAAAGCTTTTCGGTTGGAATACCCTGCCGCTCGCCCGCAACGATGTAGAACGCCATGACCGGAATGACCGCGCCGTTCATCGTCATGCTGACGCTCATGGTGTCGAGCGGGATCTGGTCGAACAGGATTTCCATATCGGCCACGGTATCGATGGCCACCCCCGCCTTGCCGACATCCCCGGTGACGCGCGGATGGTCGCTGTCGTAGCCCCGATGGGTGGCGAGGTCGAAGGCGACCGACAGCCCCTTTTGCCCCGCGGCAAGGTTTCGGCGATAGAAGGCGTTCGATTCCTCGGCGGTTGAGAAGCCCGCATATTGGCGGATGGTCCACGGCCGCCCGGTGTACATCGAGGCATAGGGCCCGCGCGTGAAAGGCGCGAAACCGGGCAGACCGGGATCGAAGCCCTCGTGATCCTGCGCGGTATAGAGCGGCTGGATCGCAAAGCCCTCGGGCGTTTCGACCGTAAGGTCGCGGCCCTTCACCTCCTTGTCGGCGGCGGCTTTCCAGTCTTCTCGGGTGGGTTTGTCGGTCATGCGTTAGCCTATGTCTTCAATCGCCATCGCCGCAAACGCGGAGATGCGTAAGCGGAGCCAGTTCCGCTGAAAGCCGGGTTACCGCCTACGCGGGAAGGGAGTGCGGGTCTACGCCCCCTTGAACTCGGCCTTGCGCTTCTGGAGGAACGCCATGCCGCCTTCGCGCGCGTCCTCGCTCGCCCCGGCGACGCGCTGCGCCTCGGCCTCGGAAAGCAGGACCTGCTGCATGTTGCCATCGAGCGCGGTGGCGATGTTGCGCTTGATATGGCCGTAGGCGAGCGTCGGACCGCTGGCGAGCTTCTCACCCAGCGCGCGCGCTTCGTCCATCAGCGCTGCATCATCAACGCATTTGTAGATAAGACCCCATTCCTCGGCCTGCTCGGCGGAGATCTTCTCGCCCAGCATCATCATGCGTGTCGCGCGCGCCCGGCCGATTGCGCGGGCCAGCATCCACGTCGAACCGCCATCGGGGACCAGCCCGATATTGACGAAGGCCTGAAGGAAATAGGCGCTCTTGCCCGCAATGGTGAAGTCCGCCGCCAGCGCCAGGCTGCACCCGACGCCCGCCGCCGGACCGTTGACGGCGCAGATCACCGGCACATCGGCCCGGATCAACTGGCTGATGGCAGGATTGTAGTGACCGATCAGCGCCTCGTGACTGCCGCCCTTCCCGGTCAGCGCATTGCTGTCGCCGCGGGCCGACAGGTCGGCGCCCGAACAGAAGCCCTTGCCCTCCCCGGTGATCAGGACCGCGCGCGCATCACCAAGGTCGTAGAACGCCTGGCCGATCTCGTCCGCCATTTGCGGCGGCATGGCGTTGAGGCGGTCGGGGCGATTGAGGGTGATGGTGGTAAGCGCGCCTTCGCGCGCCACGCGGATGGTTTCAAAGGTCACTTGTTTCTCTCCCAAGCGAATGTCTCAAAGGTTTCGTTTCGAAACGGTCGTTGCCGGGTATCGGCCACGAGCTCAAGCGGATCAGGCTTTCGCGCTCGGTCGTGCGAGCATGCGATCATGCCAATCCGCGAGCGCCTTGCATTCGTACGGCGTTTCGAGGCCGATGAAATGCGCGAAATCGAGCGTGGCCAGCAGCAGGATATCCGCCACCGTGAATGCTTCGCCGGCCAGAAACTCGCAACCTTCAAGCGATTCGTCGAAGAACCGCATGGCATCCGCTGCACGCTGGCGATTGGCCTCGCCCCATTCCTCGTTGCGTCCCGGCAGGGCGGCGGTGAAAGGATGCGTGTGAACCCAGACCGCGCCGACAGTGGGCATCAGGATCAGTTCGACGCGGCGGCTCCACATCTCGATCCGGGCGATTTCCACGGCGGTTGACCCGAACAGGGCCGGCTCGGGATGCTGGGCCTCGAGATAGCGCATGATCGCGACGCTTTCGGCGATCACCGTGCCATCGTCGAGTTCGAGGATCGGGGTTTGCCCGCGCGGGTTCTTGGCGACGTATTCGGGCGACTTCTGCTCGCGCTTGGGGATGGAGACTTCCCTCATCGGAAGCTCGATGCCCTTTTCGGCGGCGAAGATGCGGACGCGGCGTGGATTCGGCGCGGGATTGGGGCTGTCGTAGAATAGCATCAGTGAGCGCCTGCCTTCGGCGTTTCCATGATCTCGGTAAGCTGTCCCATCATGTCCTTGGGATGGACGAAAAAGATAGGCGTGCCGTGCGCGCCGATGCGCGTCGGGCCGAGAATGCGCTTGCCCTTGGCCTCGAAATCCGCGCGCGCTTCGGCGATATCGGGCACCTCGAAGCAGACGTGATGCTGCCCGCCCAATGGGTTCTTCTCGAGGAAATTGCGGATCGAGGATTGCTCGCCCAGCGGCTCGATCAGTTCGATCTGGGTGCCGTTCATGCCGCTATCGGTCGGGGTATCGACGAAGCAGACCTTCACGCCCTGTTCGGGCAGGTCGAACGGTTCCTGGATATGCGTCGCGCCGAGCGTGTCGCGATAATGCGTGATGGAGTCAGCGATGGAGGGCGTCGCGACGCCGATGTGGTTAAGTCGGCCTAGTTTCATTTTTCGTTCTCTAGCTTAAGTTTCGGCACATTTTCAGCCAATTGAGACCTAATCTCCGCAGCAAAAGTCGCAGCTCGCTGTTGATGCCTCGACGTGATAATCATGGGTAGAGCGCGCAAAGTTTGAAGCCCTCCTTCGCCTTGCTGCAGCGCCTTACCGCTCTCATCC
>JBARZK010000131.1:0-5913 GCA_049649965.1 Erythrobacter sp. | reverse complement strand
AACGTTCGGTTCGCGGTCGGAGAAGGTGGGCTGCTACCCGACTTTGGAGCGCGAGTTCGGGCAAAGGTCGCGGCCGAACTCGAACGACAGGGGATCGAGGTGCTGCACGGTGATGCCCGGCTGCGTGAGGGCAATGTCGGCATCGGCCAAACCTCGCTCGAACCCGTCGACCTGATAGTCGCAGCCCTGGGAAGTGCAGCCCCGGACTGGCCGCGCCGCGCAGGGCTTGCCTGCGATGACGATGGCTTCATCGCGGTCGATCGCTATCAGCGCAGCGTCTCCCATCCGCACGTGTTCGCCGTCGGCGATGTCGCTGCCAGGGTCGATCGCGAACTGCCCCATTCCGGCGTCCATGCCGTGTTCGCAGGACCGATCCTCGCCGATAATTTACGCCGAGCGGCGAACGGCGACACGCCGCGCCGATCCTACACCCCGCGCTGGAACCACCTTTATCTCATGTCCGCCGGAGACGGATCGGCAATCGCCAGCTACGGACCGTTTGCGGCGCATGGGCGATGGGTCGCCTGGCTCAAGGACCGGATCGACATGCGCTGGATAGCGAAATATCGCAAACTGGCGCAGGGCCGCTGACCGGCAGGTATGATCCTGCGGGCGAACGCGCGAAAACGGGCATCGAGGTTTCATGAAGAAAATCGTCATCATCGCCGGCCTTGCGGCCATTCTCGTCGCCTATTTCGCGTTCGATCTCGGCCAGTACTTGACGCTCGACGGCGTCCGCGCGGTGGGCGACCGGGTGGAGGCGATACAGCGCGAGAACCCTGTCGCGGTGATGGCCGGGTTCTTCCTCATCTATGTTGCCGTCACCGCGGCCTCGCTTCCCGGGGCGGCGATCATGACGCTGGCGGCCGGGGCCCTGTTCGGGATCGTCACCGGGACCATCCTCGTATCCTTCGCCTCGACGATCGGCGCGACATTGGCGTTCCTGGCCTCGCGCTATGTCCTGCGCGACTGGGTGGAACGGCGGTTCGGCGAGCGGCTGAAGTCCATCAATTCCGGGCTGGAGCGCGATGGGGCATTCTACCTGTTCACGATCCGCATGATCCCTCTGATCCCGTTCTTCGTCGTCAACCTCGTCATGGGCCTGACGCGGATCAGGACCTGGACGTTCGCGTGGGTCAGCCAGGTCGGGATGCTCCTAGCGACGATCGTGTTCGTGAATGCGGGCACGCAGCTGGCACAGATCGAGAGCACGTCCGGCCTTCTGTCGCCTGCGCTCATCGGCTCCTTCGTGCTGCTGGGCCTCGTCCCCTGGGTGGCAAAGGCGGTGGTCGGCCTTATCCGCAGGCGGAAGGTGTATGCCGGGTTCGAACGCCCCCGGCGCTACGACCGCAACCTTATCGTCATCGGCGGCGGGTCGGCGGGGCTGGTCGCCGCCTATATCGCCGCGCAGGTGAAGGCCGGCGTGACGCTGATCGAAGCCGAGAAGATGGGCGGCGACTGCCTCAACACAGGCTGCGTTCCGTCCAAGTCGCTGATCAAGAGCGCGAAAGTCGCCGCCGCCATGCGCCATGCCGATGACTATGGCCTCCACCCTGTCGAGCCGGTCGTGCCGTTCGACAAGGTGATCGGGCGGGTGATGGATGCGGTTCGCACCATCGAACCGCATGACAGCGTCGAGCGCTACGAGGGGCTGGGGGTCGACGTCGTGCTGGGATACGCGAGAATCGTCGATCCGTGGACCGTGGAGATCGCGCGCCGCGACGGCGGCACGCAGCGCCTGACCGCCCGCAATATCGTCATCGCCAGTGGAGCGGAGCCGGTGGTTCCCCCGATCGAGGGGCTGGAAGGTTCGGGCTACCTCACCAGCGAGACGATGTGGGATGCCTTTGCCCAGATGGAGGAGGTTCCGCGCCGCGTCGCGATCCTTGGCGGCGGACCGATCGGGTGCGAACTGTCGCAGGCGCTTGCGCGGCTCGGCTCGAACGTGACGCAGGTCGAGCGCGACGAACGTGTGCTCTCGCGCGAGGATGACGAGGTTTCGGCGCTGGCGCGGCGGACGCTCGAAGCTGCCGGTGTCGGCGTCCTGACCGGTCACGACGCGGTGCGGGTCGAGCCGGGGCGCCTGATTGCACGTCATGCCGGGAGCGAACGCGAGATTCCGTTCGACACTTTGATCGTCGCGGTCGGGCGCAAGGCGCGGCTGGAGGGTTACGGGTTGGAGGCGCTGGGGATCGAAACCGACAAGACCGTCATCCACGACGAATTCCTCGCGACGAAATATCCCAACATCTTCGTCGCCGGGGATGTCGCGGGGCCATACCAGTACACGCACGCCGCCAGCCATCAGGCCTGGTATGCCAGCGTCAACGCGCTGTTCGGCCATTTCCGCCGGTTCAAGGCCGATTACCGCGTCCTTCCCGCCGTCACATTTCTCGATCCCGAAGTCGCTCGTGTCGGCCTCAACGAACGCGAGGCGAAGGAGCGCGGCACCCCCTACGAGGTCACCACCTACGAGATGTCTGAAAGTGACAGAGCGGTGGCTGAAAGCGACACGGCAGGATTTGTGAAGGTGCTCACCGTGCCCGGAAAGGACACGATACTGGGTGCAACCATCGTCGCCGCGAATGGCGGCGAGCTGATCGCCGAATTCACGCTGGCGATGAAGCAGAAGGTCGGCCTCAACGCCCTGCTCGGCACGGTCCACGCCTATCCAACGCTCGCCGAAGCCAACAAGTTCGTCGCGGGCAACTGGAAGCGCGCCAACAAGCCCGAAAAGCTGCTTGGCATTGCCGAGCGCTATTTCGCCTGGCGGCGCGGCTGACCGCGGGTGGAGATATTCGACCAATGGCGCGGCCTTCTGGGCATCGCGGTGCTGCTGGGGTTCGCATGGGCGATCAGCGAGGATCGCGGGGCACGGCCCGGCCTGCGCTGGATATTCGGTGCACTTGCGGTGCAGGGCTTGCTGGCGGTCCTGATCGTGAGGGTGCCCTTCGTATGGGACGTCGTCACGCTCGCCAATGACGGCGTCACCGCGATCGAGCGGGCGACGCTGGATGGATCGTCCTACATGTTCGGTTATCTGGGTGGTGCGCCGCTGCCGTTCGAACTTCGCGAAGGTCCGGACCCGCCCGTCATCATCGCCTTCCAGATCCTGCCGCTGGTAATCGTCTTCTCCGCGCTCGCCGCGCTCCTGTGGCACTGGGGCGTGCTGCGCGCGGCGGTCAACGCGCTGTCCTTCCTATTGCGCCGGACCCTCGGCGTGAGCGGCGTCGTCGGCCTTGCGGGCGGGGCGAACCTGTTCCTCGGCGTCGTCGAGAGTCCCCTGGCGGTGCGCGCCTATTTTGCGAGAGTGACCCGGGCCGAGCTGTTCCAGATCATGGTGCTCGCCATGTCGACCATCAGCGGCGCGATCCTGATCCTCTATGCGACCACCTTGCGCGAGACGCTGGACGATGCGGTGGGCCACATGATTTCCGCCTCGCTCGTCTCGCTTCCGGCCGCCTTGCTGGTGGCGCGGCTGATGGTGCCGTCGGAAGCCGGGGAGAAGGGCACCGAGACTGTTGGCGACGATGCCGGAACGGGCGCTGACAAGGGCGAACCGGGCCTGCGCTACGAAAGCAGCATCGATGCGGTGGTGCGGGGCACGATGGACGGGATGCAACTGTTCCTCGCCGTGATCGCCGTAATCATCGTGATCTTCGCGCTCGTTTCGCTGGTCGACCAGATCCTTGCCGTCCTGCCGCTAGTCGGTGATGCGCCGATCACCCTGAAGCGCATTTTCGGCTGGCTGTTCTCACCGGTCATGTGGCTGATCGGCGTGCCGTGGGCAGAAGCGCAGGCAGCGGGCGCACTGATGGGTACCAAGGCGATCCTCAACGAATACGTCGCCTACCTGGAACTCGCCGACCTGCCTTCCGGCACGTTCAGCGATCGAGGGCTGCTGATCGTCACCTACGCGCTATGCGGCGTCGCGAACCTTGCGAGCGTCGGCCTGCTGGTGTCGACCATCGGTACCCTGTGCCCTGAACGACGCGCGGAGACCGCGGGGCTGGGCATCCGCAGTTGGATCGCGGGCAACATCGCCACCGCCATGACCGGTGCGTGGATCGGCCTGGTCACTTTCGTGTAAGCGGTAAAGCGATGCTCGATGCGAAATTGCGCCCCCTGATCGACCCGCCGCTCAATCGCCTCGGCGCGCGTCTCGCGCGGGTGGGGGTGAGCGCCAACATCCTGACGCTGGTGGGCCTTGCAATCGGCCTTTCCGGCGCGGCGGCGATCGCGTTCGGGGAGATCGGCCTGGGGCTCGTGCTCATCGTGCTCAACCGGCTTGCCGACGGGCTCGACGGCGCGGTCGCGCGGGCGCGCGGGCCGAGCGACCTCGGCGGCTATCTCGATATCGTCGCCGACTTCGCGTTCTACGTGTCGGTGCCGGTCGGCTTCGGACTGCTGGCACCCGACAACGCCCTGGCAGCCCTCGTGCTGGTCGCAAGCTTCGTGCTGACGGGCGTGAGTTTCCTTGCCTTCGCCGTCATCGCCGCCAATCGCGGTGAGGAGACGAAGGCGCACGGGGCCAAGAGCTTCTTCTATTCGACGGGCCTTGCCGAAGGGACGGAGACCATCGCGGTCTTCATCGCGATGTGCCTGTTTCCCGCATGGTTCGCGTGGCTCGCCTACGGCTACGCGGCGTTATGCGTGCTGACCGTGATCCAGCGCAGCGCGCTCGCCGTCGCGCGGTTCGGCTGATGCCGTTTTGCGAGCCTGTCTCCGGCCTGTCTTCGGCCTATCTCTGGCCGATCTGCTGGGCGACCCGTTCGCGCAGGTCCTCGATCCGCTCGGCGTTGGCGCCAAGATCGCTTCGCCCGACCCGGCTGACCGAGCGGAAGTCGATTTCGCTGTCGCCGACGCGTGCGACGACATCGTCCTTGAACCCGTACCAGAAGGTTTCGGCCACCCCTTCGACCCGGCCGGCCTCGACGTCGGAGCGGATGTCCTGGAGGCCCATATTGCCCATCGCCGCAGCCACCGCTGCAACGCCGTCCGCCCGGCTCGCCCCGCCAAGAGGAAGCGGCGAGAGGTCGGAATAGTTTTCGTTGATGATCTGCGCGTGGCTCTTGATCGCCAGTTCGGGTTCGGCGCCCGCATACATCTGCGTCTCACCCAGCGGCGTCTGGTAGTTCGTAAGCGGATTGGCGTCCGCCTCGCTGCGCAGCGCCATCGTGGATGGCGAAAATTGCGGCGGATTGGCAGTGTTGGTCGCGATGTCGTGGACCGGGTTGTCGCCAGCTGTACTGCGCATGGCCGCGAACTGGGCGAGCACGATCGCGGGCAGCACCAATCCGGCGATCGCGATCCCCATGGCAAGCTTGCTGCGGGGTTTTCGCACCAACGCGATAATGAGCGATATCAGCGCGGCGAGCGCGACGATCCCCAGCACCCACGGGCCAGCCACGAACACCATCGCGACGAGGCCGAATTCGAACCCCCACAACCCGATCTTCGTCCCGAGTGCGGCGATGACGAAATAAAGGATCAGGAACGCGATCAGCGCGAGGACGAGCTTGGAATGCCATGGCAGGTGTTTCATGGAACCCTCTTAGCGCGGCAGTTGCATTAGGCAATGTGGCGCGAGGAGGTTCGAATATTTCTCGAACCTCTCGGAAACCGAATGCGGTTCAGGCGTTGGTTGTCGGGATACGTCGCAGGCTTCACATGTTTGCGGGACGTTCGTATGGTTCGATCGCGAGACGGGGCCGCCTATCCTGGCAAGTAACCCGAAGCGCACGAGAATGAGAGGGAATGAAGGGTTATGAAGAAGCTTTTTGCCAGTGCCGTCGCCATGACGAGCCTCGTCGCCCTGTCCGCCTGTGGCGGCGGAAACGACGACGCTGCCGACGATACCGCTGCAACCGAAACCCCGGCAACGCCCGAACCGGCTGCCGAACCCGAAATGAC
>JBARZK010000130.1:0-5884 GCA_049649965.1 Erythrobacter sp. | reverse complement strand
GTGCGATCACCGTGCCGATCGATCACGCGGCCGAGCAACGCGCCGCCAACGGCTCCGACGACAAGGCCGGTCGTCCCGTCACCGCGTTCGCAGTGATAGCGGCCATCGCGGCCACGCCAGATACGGTCGTTCGAGCGGAGACGACGCGATTCCTGCCGGTCATAGCGATCATACCGGTCGCGCCGTTCGTAGCGGTCGCGCCGATCGTAACGGTCCCGCCGGTCGTCGTAGCGATCGTAGCGGTCGCGATAGCGTCCATAGGCCCGGGCGTGCGGCGGGGGATCGCCGTACTGGAGGCCGGTGGTCATGGCAGCGACCGAGTTGGCGCCGGAGAGGGGCGCGATGTCGGCGGCGGCGGCCGGCGCGGAGATCGTGGCGAGCGATCCGGCTGCGGCGAGGATGGCAATGGCTTTCATGGGTAAGTCCTTTCTCGACCCTTCGTGCTTGGGTGAGCCCCTCTTCGTTCAGGTAAGGACAACGCAAGATGAACGGATGCGCGAATAGTTGCTCGCATGGGTGAACGAGCGCAATTTTGCGACGAAGCGAGTGCCCTCAGAGCTTCGCTTCGGCCTTTTGCCGCAGATCGGGCGCCAGGCGGGGGAGGCCCGACAGCTCGCGCAACTCCTCGCGGCTGGCCTTTCCCGCTATCATCGCGTCGAACGTGCGCGCGACGGTCCAGCCCTCGTGGCCGATCTCGATCCGTTCGATCGTATCGCCTGCTTCGGCCTCGCCGGGTTCGATCACGCGGAAGTACCAGCCGCAGCGTCCGGTGCGCATGATGAGTGCGACCATCCCCCTTGATTCGGTTTCCGTCGCGAATCGATGCTCGATCTTCCAGCACGGCTTTCGCGGCTGGCTGACTTCGAGAATGGCGCTGCCGACCCGGAAACGGTCGCCGATATGCACGGCGGCTTCGGCGATGCCCCGCACCGCGAGGTTCGAGCCGAAGGCCCCGGGCCGCTCGAGCAGGTCGAGCGCGCCCAGTTCCCCGCGCCAGAAGTCATGATGATCGAGCGGGTAGAGGTGCACGGCCATTTCCGGCCCGCCATGGACCTTGCGATTGGCCTGCTCGTCGGGTGCGAGCCCGTCTTCGAGGATCTGGATCGCCCCATCGCGCGGCTGCTTCATGATCGCGCTGGTTTCCGCGCCGTTGAAGGGGCGGGCCGTCCCCGTGCAGATGGCTTCGATTGTGGCGATCATCGCTGGCCCCCAAATCCAACAGGATGGAACACATGGAACACGGTCCTGAACGGAAAGAATCCGAAGGTCGTGGCGTCGGCGAAGCGATCGAACAGAGGGGTTTGGAGCGTGGTCATCCGCAGAATGGAGCACAACCGCTCGCGGTAGGAAAGAGCGACCCGAGTGCCGAACCCGTCAGGCGCGCACGACAACCGAAATCCAGTCCCTTTGCGTTCCATCGGAGGCTTTGCCTGGAAAGACGCGATCCTCGACAAGGGCAAAGCCTGCTTCGGAATATCGCGCGTGGACCCAGTCGGCATCGGGGAAATTGTGCAGGCGGCCCAGCAGGTCGCGCCCTTCGCCGTTCCCGAGCTTGTAGCTGGCGAAGTGCCAACCGCCCCGGCGCAGCACTTTGTGTATTGCATCGAGGACACCCGGCAATTGGGCGCGCGGGCAGTGCAGCAGGCAGGCATGCGCCCAGACCGCGTCATACCGGTCCTCCCCGCGCAACTCGTCGAACCGCATGACGCGCGCCTGGATATCGAACCGCTCGTTCGCCTTGGCGACCATTGCGGGCACGCCGTCCGTCGGATCGATGGCAAACCCGCGCTCCCGCATTCGCGCAGCGTCGGCCCCGGTGCCGCATCCCAGTTCCAGTATGCGCGCGCCCGGTTCCAGCCGGTCGAGAAACGGATCGAGCGGCGCCGAATGGGACGCGGCCGAGCTGTAGGTGAAGTGCGGCCCGCGCGTCTGGTAATAGTCGTAGGTCGCGGGATCGATTGCGGCGCTCACACCCTGCGGCCGCTAGGATGCGTTGACGACGTTGTATTCGCGCACTTCCGCAGGCGTCAGGCAATAGCGCGTGCTGGGGTCTTCCTCGCTGCCGACGGCCTGCTGCTGGTACATCACCTCGGTCAGGAGGCTGCGGCTGATGCCCATTCGGATAAGGAAGTCGTTGTCTTCGGTCGCAAGCAGGGCGGAGGACTGTTCGATACTGGCGATCAGCTCGGTCGTCGCCTCGCTCCCGTCGATCACGGCATCGTCGATGATCCAGCGGTCGCGGGTGTGCGTGAACATGTGCACCATGAAAACGCCGCCCTCGTCGACGAAGCGCGGCTGCCCGCCCATAAAGACGAAATTGCAGGCCGAAAAGCAGGTCCACCCCGCAGGCACACGGGTCACCAGCCCAGGATAGGAGCGGATGATGCGACCCGCCTCATTACCTGCGCGTGCATTGCCCCCGCGCGAGCGCAGCCAGATCTCGGCTATCATCGGATCGGCCTCTATCGCGGCTTTAAGCCGGTCGGGCAGGCCTGCATCGATGCGCCCTTCGGCCAGCAGGACGCGCAGCTCGCCGCGATCGACCGAGCTCAGCGTCATCGGTTCGGAAGAACCCCAGTCCGGCTCCTTGGGGCAGGTGGGGTTTTCAGGATCGCGCTGCGCAGCTCCGGTCGCAAGGGCCAGGCACGCAAGCGCCGCGATCGGCTTCCAGGCGCTCCGGCGTATCACGCTACGATCGCGTATCGCGGCGATCCGGCGAGGCGGCACATGCGCTTTTCGGCGCGGGTTTCCTCGCCCTCGACGATGACGACATCGGTGACGGTGATGCAGTCGTTCCCGCCAGACGACGCCTCGCGCGACGTGACCGTCGAGCTTCCGCTGACCCCTTCGCGCGTGTCGGACGTCCAAGCGGCGCTGCGTCCGACTTCGGGCTGGGTATCGTTGCCTTCCTCGTCGACCACGCTGGTGACCGCGACGGTCGCCTCGGCGGCCTTTTCCTGTTCCTTCGGATCGAGGATGCAGGCGATTTCGGTGGTCAGCTGGTTTGTGAAAGCCGACACCGGGGAATAGATCGGCAATCGCGCGCGCCGCGCGGTCCGGTTGGCCGCGCCGCCCAGAATGCCTCCGAGGATGCCGCGCGCGGTATCGCCCGAACGGCCTTCCTCGCACCCTTCGGCGCGCTGGGCACCGCGCTGCGCATCGCGAAAGATCTTCCCGAACTGCGCCTGCGCCGGAACGGCCGAGAAAGCCATCGCCGCGGCTCCGGTTGCGAGCATGAATTTCCGAGCGTTTTCCATCACTTCGACCCTCCCATCATGGCATTTGCCATGGTCGGTCCCTACGATGCCGGACTGCCTCCGGATTGTATGTGCGCGTCAAACAGGCGCTTGCGCGGTCTCGCGTTGCTGTCTTTCGGTCTCCTCGGCCTCGCGATCGCGCTCCGCCCGACTTTTCTTGCGCGCGGCGGTTTTCAACTGGCCGCAGGCGGCGTCGATATCGCGCCCGCGCGGGGTGCGGACCGGCGCGCTGATACCGCCTTCGAAAACGATGTTCGAAAACGCCCTGATGCGCTCCGGCGTCGAGCATTCGTAGGCGCTGCCCGGCCACGGATTGAACGGGATGAGATTGACCTTCGCCGGCAGGTCGAACTTCTTCAGCAGGCGGACGAGCTCGCGCGCATCCTCGTCGCTGTCGTTCGTGTCCTTCAGCATGACATATTCGAAGGTGATCCGCCGCGCGTTGGAGGCGCCGGGATAGTCTGCGCAGGCCTGCAACAATTCCTCGATGCCGTACTTGCGGTTGAGCGGCACGATCTCGTCGCGCACCGGCTTCGTCACGGCATGGAGCGAGACGGCGAGGTTCACGCCGATCTCCTTCCCGCAGCGATCCATCATCGGCACGACGCCGCTGGTGGAAAGCGTGATCCGCCGCTTCGACAGCGCGAGTCCGTCACCATCCATGACGAGGTTCATCGCGTCGCGCACGTGATCGAAATTGTAGAGCGGCTCTCCCATGCCCATCAGCACGATATTGGTGAGCAAGCGTCCGTCGGCGGTGTAGTGCGCCTCGCTCTCCTCGTCCGCGAAATCCATTTTGCCCTTGGGCCATTCGCCCAGCGCATCGCGCGCCAGCATGACCTGCCCGACGATCTCGCCGGGCGTAAGGTTGCGCACCAGCCGCATCGTGCCGGTGTGGCAGAACGTGCAATTGAGCGTGCAGCCGACCTGGCTGGAGATGCACAGGGTGCCGCGATCGGCATCGGGGATGAAGACCATTTCGAAATCGTGGCCGTCCTCGGTCTGCAGCAGCCATTTGCGCGTGCCGTCCGAGGAATGCTGCGCCTCGACCACGTTGGGCCGCCCGATGACGAAGCGTTCGGCCAGCCACGGACGCATCGTTTTCGCGATGTCCGTCATGGCGTCGAAGTCGGTCGCACCCCGGTGGTAAATCCAGTGGAACAGCTGCTTGGCCCTCAGCTTCGCCTGACGCGCATCGAGTCCGGCCTCTGCCAGGAGCTCGCGGATGCGGGGACGGGGAAGGCCCATCAGGTCCACGCGCCCATCGCCGCGCGGCGTGATGTCGCGCGGAACGGAGACCGGGTCTACCTGCCCGGGAATGGTCATGAGGGTCGTGTCTGCCATGATCGAGGGCGCATATAGGCGCTCACGTGCCGCAAATCAAAGCGCGCGGGCGCGTTAACCGAATGGGCGCGGATCGTTCCCGGTTCCGTCGAACAATTTGCGCTTTTCGTCGATACGATTGCGATCCCGTCGTTTGTCGATCTTCTAAAACCATTCGTCGACCGAATAGTGGCTGCGATGTCACACCTTCATGTTGTGCAAGGTTAATGAAACGCGGCGGCATTTGTCTTCGTTTGCTTATCGACGTCTGACCAGAGCGTTGGGCGCATCAATAACGGAGTACAACATGATTAAGACGACTTACCTTATCGCTGCCGGATCGCTGCTGGCCTTTACCAGCCCAGCGACGGCCCAATCCTATGGCGACGATAACGCGTTCACCGGTTTCCGCCTTGAAGCGCTGGCCGGGTTTGACAGCAGCAAGGCCGGCAGTGAAGCCGACGACGATTTCGACGAGGATAACGACCAGTCGATCGAAGGCCTCGTTTACGGCGCGGCGGTCGGCTACGACTACGATGCCGGTGGCGTGGTGCTCGGCGTCGAAGCCGAACTCACCGATTCCACCGCCGAAACCGACGTCAACGACAATGGCGACTTCGAAGGCTTCGGCCTTGGCGATGTCGAGACCGGGCGCGACATCTATGTCGGCGCGCGTATCGGTGCGCTCGTCAGTCCGCAGGCCATGATTTACGCCAAGGGTGGTTACACCAACGCCCGCTTCGACATCGAGTCGTCCTTCGACGGTGAAAACTTCAACAACTCGGTCGACACCGACGGCTATCGCGTCGGTGCGGGTGCCGAATATGCGTTCGGCCGCAACACCTTTGCGAAGATCGAATACCGCTATTCGAACTACAGCGATGCCGAGCTCGACTTCGACGATCCGGATATCGACGACGTCGATCTGGGCGAAATCGATCTCGACCGTCATCAGGTGATGGCGGGCGTCGGCTTCCGCTTCTGATTTGAGGCCAGGGCGGCCGGGAATGCTTCGGCGTTCCCGGCCGTTTCCTTATCGCGTGGCTGTCTCGCGGTTTGCGCAGCCGACCGTCGCGGCGTCGATCGCGGTTGCCGCGCCGGCAAGATCATAACGGTCGACGAAGCGCACGCCGCCGACATCGCGCGCGGCGACCCGCATGGTGGAGGCGGAGCGCATGGCCGCGACGATCGCGGCATCCATCCGGCCATCGCGTCCCCATGCGTTGCGGCCGTTTGCGGCAAGATCGAACCGCTGAGATCCGACGGTGAGGCGCACCCGCGCACTCGCCGAGACCGGTCGCGAG
>JBARZK010000129.1:0-10628 GCA_049649965.1 Erythrobacter sp. | reverse complement strand
CGCGTCGCTGCGATGCGTCGATCGCTTCCTTGTCGAGCTTGTCGAGCGACTCGACCGTGCTCATCACTTCCTCGTAGAAGCGGTTCTTCGATGCTTCCAACTGGGCCATCGCGTCCGTTTCCGCCTGGCGAAGGTTGGCCGCGATGGCCTTCGTTTCGGCGTGCAGCATCTCGACGTGTTCAGTCAACGCGCCGGTCGCCTGGCGCTCGGAATCCTCGACCTCGCCGCGATAGGCTGCGATGCGTTCTTCCAGCACCCCGTAGCGGCTGTCCAGCGCCTGCTCGATGCGATTGAGGTTCGCTTCGAACCCTTGCAATACCTCGCCGACACGCTCGTCGATCGCGGCGACGCGCGTTTCGCTATCAAGTCCGGCTTCGCCGAGCCGTTCGAAGCCGCCGATCAACCCTTCGAGCTGATCCTGTGCCGTGCGCCCGGCATTGCCGATCTGGTTGGAAACATCGCGGGCGGAATTGGCAATTACCGGAAGATCGTCGCGCAGGCGCTTCATGTTAGCGAGAGCCGTGTCGCTGGCACCGCCGATCTGGTCGACTTGCGCCCCGTTCTCGCGAATGAGCGATTGCAGCGTATCGGCGTGTTCGCCGATACGGTCCGCCGCGATGCGCCCAAGCGATTCCAACTCGCGCGATTGGGTTGCGAGAAATTCACGCGCGAGGCTCAGCTCGCGGTTGACGACAGAAAGACGGTCTTCCAGTTCGCGGCTTTCGCGCGAGAGCATCGAGGCGGTACGACCGAACCTCTTTGCCTCCGCATGGGAATTGCGAACGGCAAGCAGGTACAGCACGCAGACGAGCAGTACCGGCACGGACCACTGAACGATCCAACCCGTCCAGTCGGCCGGCGTGGCATTTCCGACCATCGCCAGATCGCTGCGGATCGACCAAGCGTAGAGCGCCGTCCAGCCGCCGATAGCCAAGATGGCCAGTGTCGGCGCCAACCAAGCGCGCGACGACGAATGATTGTCCTCCCAAGGTTCGTAATCGGATTCCGTCAGGGTAAGCTCGTCCATGGCAAGAGCCTCCTCGTGCAGCGGCTCCGGCGGCGTTTCGTTTCGCCCGTGGGCTTCCTGCGCGGCGTCCGGCCCGATGGCGCGGATATGGTTTCCGTTCGACATGCTCAAGGGATACCACACGTAGTCGACTGATAAAGACCGCTTTAACTCTTTGGTCTGTAGATAACCGGCCCATGGCTTATGAATCCGGATCTTTCGAAGCGAGCCTCGCCGCGGCGTCTGGCGACGATGCAGCCCTGCGTGCCGAATTGCAGCAGGCTTTCGTCGAAAGCGCCACGCGCCAGCTCGATCTCCTCAAACGCGCAAGATGCGACGGGAACTGGACAGTCGCAGCCATGCGGTTGAAGGGTTTGGCGGCGAGTTTCCATGCTGCCGAAATGCTCACGGCAGCGGACGAAGCGCTATCCGCTGCACCGGGAGAACCGGTTGTCATTCGCCGATTGGAAACTCTTTTGGATACCCTCGGTCAAGATGCCGATGCGGTGGCCTGATACCTGTCGGGAGCGTGCGTAAGGCGGCCTTCGCTAACGCAAGTCCGTAATACAGACAGTTCCGTATTGACGCGCCTCTTCAAGCAATAGGGCCGCGCGCTGGCGCTTCGGCTCGCCTTGGACTACCACGTTTTTCGGCTAACGGCGGGTTAACCAGACGCCGATACGCCGATGCAATGGGCGACGTGGTGATGGACCGGACCGGACAGATCGCAGTAGAGGCCGCCGTTCGCGAAGAACTCGTGCGCGCCAATCGCGAGCTGGGCGGCGTTGCGCCTACCATTGCGCACAGGCTCCAAAGTTCGGGTCAATCGCTCGTCAGCGACGCGATCGTAGCGCGATTGCGAGGAATGCTCGAACACCTGGCCGCGCAATTGCTCCATTTGGCGCGTGATCGATCGCGGCCCCAACGTCCCGATCGCGAAAGCATCGATGTGCTTGCGGGCATTCTTGCGCAGGACAGTGCCGTTCTCAGCCACCTCTATGCCACCGCGATGGAAAGTCAGTTGAGCGAACGACTTGAGAAGCGCGCCGCGCTCGACCCCGTATTGAGCCCTTTGCTGCAGGAACTGATCGGATCGGACAGGCGCCTGACAGGCGAACTCGCCGGGGAAACGCTGGCGGCGCAATCGCGCTTCGTTCAGGGCCAGCGCCGGATGCAGCTTGCCATCTCCGAACTGCCGGCGGAACTGTTCGCAGGACTGCTCGACGAGTTCTCCGAAGCGTCTTCGGCCCACGAACGCGAGGGACTGGCGCGCAGCATCGATGCCCTGCGCGAGAGTTACGACGAGGCGACAACGCGCTTGGGCCTTCTGTCGCGGCTGCTTGCGTCAATACACGAAGACGTTGCAGCGACACTCGAACTGGAGGACGCCGGGTTAGCCCTCTTCGCCAGTGCTATTGCCGCAGCGACCCAGCAGCCGCGTGATCTCATCGTTCTGGCGTGCCATGAACGCCAGACCGTCAGGCTCGCACTGGGACTGCGCGCCGCAGGGCAGGGTGATGCTGCCATCGACAGGCAGGTTTCGCTGCTCGATCCGTCGGACGCCGTTCCAGCCGGAATCGGAGCGATTTCGCCCGATCGCGCGGCGTCCCTGCTCGACGCGGCCTATTCTCCACAGCGGACCGATCGCTAAGGTTTACGGTCCATGAGTTCGGAGCAACCCCTTCTTACCTCGCGCGGGATTACGGACGCGCACGATCGCTTGACGAAAGCGGACGAATTGCTTGCCGAGCTGCAGCGACAGGCGGGCGGAACGGTCCCGGGTACGCTGGCGGTTCCGGAACTGCTCGAGCTGGTACGCCACGCGCGGCAAATGGACCTGAAGATCGCTCGCGATTTCAGTGCTTTCGACGGATACGACATAATCCGTGGCTTCGCCCGCATACGTCCGCTTCAAGGTTCGGAAGGTGGCGGGTGCGAATTGCTGCTGGAAAACTGGCAGCGCATGGAAGACACGCGATCCGGCTCTCATGATATCGCCGCTCTCCTCGATGCCGCCGACCGAGCTGCGGCCGAGGCGAACGGTCGTCTGGACGCTCGACAGCACGTCCAATACCTCGCTGCCGATGCCCCGGATACGAAGGCGCTGCGCGATGCGATTGCGGCAGAGCCTGGCGGGATTTGGACCCGCTACGTCGTTGTGAAGGACGCGCCCTTGCAGGACCCTACGCATTGGAGGCTGGTCGATTCCTCGCGCTGTACGATTCCTGGCTCGCACCGGGACTGGCGTGTTCGTCTGATTCCAATCGGTCAGTCCGGCGACACCCCACGCGCCTTTGAATTTCTTCTAATACCCGATCAGCCGATCGCGGATGCAAGAGCATACGATGCCGACGGGAACGATCATTCGCGGCTGATGGGGAGTTCGCTGGCGCCTGCCTTGCGAGCACCGATCACGCGTATAATCGAAAATGCAGACACCATCCGTGCTCGCCTGAGCGGACCTTTGCGCGACGAATACAGCGAGTATGCGGGCCATATCGTGTCAGCCGGGGCGCATCTGTCGGGCATGCTCGACGATGTGCAGGATCTCGCCGTCGTCGAAGCACCGGACTTCGAAACCGCGCGCGAACCGGTCGACCTCCACGACGCGGCCCGGCGCGCTGCGGATATGCTCGGCGTGCGTGCCCGCGAACGAGGTATTTCACTCCGTTTGCCAGACATCGAGCAGCCGATGGTCGCCGTGGGCGAGGTTCGGCGGGTCCTGCAAATCCTGATCAACCTTCTCGGCAATGCCATCGCTCACTCACCGGACGGTAGCACGGTAACTGTAGAGATCGAGGTCGAGCGCGACGGTCTTCTCGCGCTGTTCGTCCGCGACGAAGGCAACGGGATAGATCCGCAATACGCCGAGAGGGTGTTCGACAAGTTTACACGGCTCGGACAGTCGGACCAGTCACTTGGGGCGGGCGGATCGGGTCTCGGCCTCTATATCTCGCGACACCTCGCGCAGGCCATGGGCGGGACGCTGGTATGCGTTGCCGCGGAGTCCGGGGATTGGGAGGGCCGGGGCGCAACCTTCCGGCTCAGCCTGCCGAAGGGCTGAGCGAAAGGTTGCGCGTTCGTCCCCGGGTTTAGCGCTTGTCCAGCGGGACGTAGTCGCGCTGCGTCGGACCCGTGTAGAGCTGACGCGGACGGCCGATAACCTGGCCAGGATCGGAAATCATCTCATTCCACTGTGCGACCCAGCCTACCGTGCGGGCAAGAGCGAAGAGCGCCGTGAACATCGTCGTCGGGAAGCCGATGGCCGAAAGGATAATACCCGAGTAGAAATCGACATTCGGAAACAGCTTCTTTTCCTTGAAGTAATCGTCGTTGAGCGCGATTTCTTCGAGTTGAAGCGCGGTCTCGAAAACCGGGTCCTTGACCTTGAGTGCGTCGAACACTTCGCGAACGGTTTTCTGCATCACGGTCGCGCGCGGATCGTAGTTCTTGTAGACACGGTGGCCGAAGCCCATCAGGCGGAACGGATCGTTCTTGTCCTTGGCGCGCTCGATGTAATGCGGGATCTTGTCGGGCGTCCCGATCTCACGAAGCATGTTGAGTGCAGCCTCGTTCGCGCCGCCATGCGCCGGGCCCCAAAGGCACGCGATACCTGCGGCAATGCAGGCGAAGGGGTTCGCACCGGACGAACCGGCAAGACGAACCGTCGACGTCGAGGCGTTCTGTTCATGATCGGCATGAAGGATGAAGATGCGGTCCATGGCCCGCTCGACTTCAGGGATAACCTCGTATTCCTCGGCCGGAACACCGAAGGTCATACGCAGGAAGTTTCCGGTATAACTAAGCGAGTTGTCGGGCTGCATCATCGGCTGTCCGACCGAATACTTGTAGGCAGCAGCCGCGATGGTCGGCATTTTCGCAATCAGGCGGTGCGAGCTGATCTTGCGGTGTTCGGGGTCCGAAATGTCGGTGCTGTCGTGATAGAACGCCGACAGCGCCCCGACCACGCCGCACATGATCGCCATCGGGTGCGCATCGCGGCGGAACCCTTGGTAGAACTGCCGCAATTGATCATGCAGCATGGTGTGGCGGGTGATGGTGTAGGTGAAGTCGTCGAGTTCTTCGGCCGCCGGCAGTTCATCGTTCAACAACAAGTAAGCGACTTCCATGAAGCTCGACTGTTCCGCCAGTTGCCCGATCGGATAGCCGCGATGCAGCAGGACGCCTTCGTTGCCATCGATATAGGTAAGCGCACTTTCGCAGCTGGCGGTGGACTTGTAACCCGGATCGAAGGTGAAGGCGCCGGTCTGGGCATAGAGTTTCCGGATGTCCATCACATCGGGGCCGGTGCTCCCCTCGAGCACGGGAAACTCGTAGGTTTCGCCGCCCAGTTCCAGTTTCGCCTGCTTGTCTGCCACTGTTGAGCTCCTGTGCGTGTTCGTACGCCTGGCTTCGGTATTACGCGGCTTGCGCGTCGATCCGTGCCAGGGATTCATCCCGTCCCAGTAAGACCAGAACATCAAAGATTCCGGGCGAGGTCGTCGTCCCGGTCAGCGCCGCGCGCATCGGCTGCGCCAGCTTGCCAAGGCCTACTTCCAGGCGCTGCGCAAGCGCCTTCGTAGTGGCTTCGAGTGCCTCGCTTGTCCAGTTTTTTTCGGCTGAAAGCGCGGACGAAACGTCCTTAAGCCTTGCGCGAGCCTCGTCATCGAGAAGGTTCGCCGCTTTTTCCGTCATCGACAAAGGCCGCTCAGCAAAAAGAAAGCCTGCGCCTTCAGCAAGTTCGTGGACGTTCTTCGCCCTGACTTTCAAGACGGGCATGGCCTTTGTCAGCAGGTCGGTTCGGGCATCCCCCTCCATTTTCTTAGCCACCAGATCGGCCAGTGCTTCGTCGTCGGTCTCGCGGATGTAATGACCGTTCAGGTTCTCCAGCTTTTTCATGTCGAAGCGAGAGGGGCTTTTGCCCACGCCATCCAGATCGAAGAGTGCAATGGCTTCGTCGCGCGTGATTTCTTCGCGGTCGCCATGGCCCCAACCGAGCCGCAACAGGTAGTTGAACAGCGCATCGGACAGGACCCCCATCTCGTCTCGATATGCGTCGACACCCAGTGCGCCATGCCTTTTCGATAGCTTCGCACCGTCGGAGCCGTAAATTAGCGGGATATGCGCGTAGGTCGGTTCCGCCCAATCGCCCTCGACCTCTTCCATTGCGCGATAGATCGGAAGCTGGCGGAAAGCATTGTTGAGGTGGTCGTCACCCCGGATGACGTGCGTCACGTCCATGTCGCGATCATCGACAACCGCAGCGAGCATGTAGGTCGGCGTGTCGTCAGCCCGCAGGATTATGTAATCGTCAATCTCCGCATTGCGCACCGATACGGCGCCCTGCACGGCATCCTCGATCGTGGTTTCGCCATCGAGAGGGGTTTTTAGCCTGACCGTGAACGGCGCACCATCAGGGGCTTCCGAGGGATCGCGGTCGCGCCAGCGTCCGTCGTAACGCATCGGCTGCTTGTTCGCGCGCTGCTCCGCCCGCATCTGTTCGAGTTCTTCGGTACTTGCGAAGCACTTGTAGGCGTGGCCTGCATCGAGAAGCTTTTGCGCCACCTCGGCATGACGTTCAACCCGCCTGGACTGGTAAGTCGGTTCCTCATCGTAGTCGAGACCGAGCCAGTCGAGGCCATCGAGAATGGCGTCAATCGCTTCGGGCGTAGAGCGCTTGCGGTCGGTGTCCTCGATCCGAAGCAGAGCCTTGCCATCGTGATGGCGCGCGTAGAGCCAGTTGAAAAGTGCCGTGCGCGCGCCACCGATATGCAGAAAGCCGGTCGGCGAGGGCGCAAAACGGGTGACGACTTCGCTTGCCATATTACTGCAAATCCTATTCAATCAATGCCCTGATTCAGGCCGAGCCCAACGGGGGGAAGTGGTCCTTGGCCGATGTGCCGACGATACCGATGGGCGATGAGCCCAGTCGCGAAGGCGGCGCCTTGCGCGACGTCGAAACCGCAGCAACGACGCAGCGTGCCAAGGGTTGGTCGCGCCTGTGGCAAAGCGGCATGGGCTTGTCCAGCGTCCACACTTCTATCGCAGGGCGGGTCGAAAGGTTCCTCGGCGGGGCAGGGTTCGATAGGGCTCCATGGCTAGCGGTTGTGTTTGCGGCCGGGATCCTGACCTGGTTTGCCCTGGGCACACAGCTGCAATGGATCGCTGCTATCGGGGCTTCTATCCTTGTCACGCTGTTCGCATTGGCGGGATGGCGGAATTGCGAAAACCGCGAGCAATTGCGACGCGCCGTCATTTCGTGCGCCGTCGTGTTCGCCTGCGGCATAGCAGTAATCTGGATACGTTCGGAGATGGTTGGCGCCTCTCCGATCGAACGCCCGACCGTCGAGCGGGTGCAGGGCTACGTCCTCGACCGCGAGGATCAGCCGGCCGATGATCGGATCCGTCTGACCTTGGCCATCCGCGATATCTCCAGCGGTGCCGCGCAGAAGATACGTGTGAACGCGCCGCTGGAGTCTGCTGCCGAAGCAGTTGCCGACCTCGAGACCGGGTCACTGGCGGAAGGGGCGGTGGTCCGGATGAAGGTGCGCCTAATGCCGCCCGCGAGCCCGATGCTTCCCGGCGGTTACGATTTCGCGCGCGCGGCGTGGTTCAAGGGCTTGGCCGCTACCGGAAGCCTCGTTGGACCGCTCGAAATCGTCCAGCCCGCGGAACGTTCGCGAGGCTTGGCAACGCTTCAGCGAAGCCTCTCCGAGCACGTGCGCAACCGGGTCGATGGGTCGGCCGGAACCATTGCTGCCGCTTTCGCAAGCGGTGATCGCGGGGCGATCCGCGAAGACGATGAAGCTGCGATGCGCGACGCGGGCCTTACCCACCTTCTGGCAATAAGCGGACTGCACGTCACCGCGGTGATCGCGGCAGCCTATCTGGTGACGATCAAGCTTCTCGGGCTTTTCCCCGCGCTTGCCTTGCGCGTACGACTACCGGTCCTCGCCGCGGGCATCGCCGCTCTGGCGGGTATCGCATACACGCTGCTGACCGGAGCGCAGGTCCCAACCGTGCGAAGCTGCGTTGCCGCCATGCTCGTTCTGGTCGCACTGGCGATGGGGCGCGATGCACTGTCGCTTCGGATGGTGGCGGTTGCAGCGGTCTTCGTCCTTTTACTATGGCCTGAAAGCATAGTCGGACCGAGTTTCCAGATGAGTTTCAGCGCAGTACTCGCCATCGTTGCGCTTCATTCTAGCGCGCCGGTGCGCAACTTCCTCGCAGCGCGCGAAGAGAGTTGGCTTCGACGAACGGGGCGGCAGATCGCGATGCTTTTTGTGACCGGACTGGTCATCGAAATGGCCCTCATGCCGATCGTCCTGTTCCACTTTCACCGAGCGGGGGTGTATGGCGCGTTTGCCAACGTCCTGGCGATCCCGCTCGTCACTTTCGTGTCCATGCCACTGATCGCTGTCGCGCTGGTTCTGGATATCGTCGGATTGGGTGGGCCGTTCTGGTGGCTCGTCGAGCGATCGCTGGAGTTTTTGCTGGCGCTTGCGCATTTCACGTCGGCGCAACCGGGGGCGGTCAAGCTCATGCCGCAAATCAGCTTCTCTGCGATCGTCCTGTTCACCTTCGGGGGCCTTTGGCTCGCCCTATGGAGCGGTCGGGCGAGGATGCTTGGTTTCGCACCGGTCGTGTTTGCAACCGTGATGACCTTCGCAACGCCGATCCCGGACGTTCTCATCGGTCGGGAAGGCCGGCATGTCGGTATCACGATTGTCGACGATTTTGGGCAGCGACGCCTTATATCGTTGCGCGACAGCCGGTCCTCCTACTCGCGCGACAACCTGCTAGAGCTCGCGAGCGTAAAAGCGGATCCCATCCCCTTGAAAAATTGGAGCCAGGCGCGCTGTTCGCCGGAGTTTTGCACGGCCGCGATAGAGCGGGGCGGGCGAGTGTGGAACCTGTTGCTAGCTCGCAACCGTGCGATGATAGCAGAACGCGCACTCGCGGCTGCATGCGAACGTGCCGACATCGTGGTTGCCGATCGATTCCTTCCGCGCTCCTGTCGCCCACGCTGGCTCAAGGCGGATCGGCGCATGCTATCGCGTGCGGGTGGCCTGACGATCGACCTCGAATCGAAACACATAACCAGTGTCGCGGATACCCAAGGACAACATGGTTGGTGGCGTGGACCGGAAGACTAGGTCCGACACAGCGATCTAAGCCATGCCCGCCGCCCTTGTAGCGGTAGTGCAAGGCAAGTGGCGCCGTTAGTGATAGCGGCGCAGGAGTCCCGCGAGCTTGCCTTGGACCTGCACTTCTTCCGAACCGTAAACCTGCGGGTCGTAAGCCGCATTCGCGGGATCGAGCCGGACGCGCGCACCATCCTTGCGGATGTATTTCAGTGTCGCTTCCTCACCGCGCACGAGTGCGACGACAATTTCGCCATCGCGTGCGCTGTCAGTGCGCCGAACCAGCGCGAAATCGCCATCGAAAATTCCGGCTTCGATCATCGAATCCCCGGAAACTTCCAGCGCGTAGTGCTCGCCCGGGCCCAAGAGGGCAGCAGGGACGGGCAGCGAGTTCTGTCCTTCCAGCGCCTCGATCGGGGCGCCTGCGGCAATCCGACCGTGCAGTGGTATCTCGATCACGTCGTTGGCTGGTTCGGGGGCGTTGGTCATCGTGGTGGAAACCGAAGCGACCGCATCGTTCGCCGCTCTGGTTGCACGAGGGGTTGGAGTCGCGTCCTCGGGCTGTCTGATGACTTCTAGAGCGCGCGCTCGATTGGGCAGTCGCCGGATGAAACCCCGTTCCTCGAGCGCGGAAATCAAGCGATGCACGCCAGACTTGCTCTTCAGATCGAGCGCTTCCTTCATTTCCTCGAAACTGGGCGAAATACCGGTTTCGTCGAGCCGCTCCTGGATGAAACGGATGAGTTCGTGCTGCTTTGCCGTCAACATGAGCAAACTCCCAATAGGCGCATCGTCTAGCACGGGTCCACGAAATGGACCGGCCGATGCTGGAATAAAGCGCCTCCAGAGGCACGGCGCCAAAGATCGAATTGATCGCCGGCTGTGCAGTAGCGAACGCATTTCGCGCACCGATATGGTGAACGAATGAGGAACAATTAGGCAACCCGATTCGGCAAGTCAAGCGGTGGAATCACGTAAATGCGGGGTTCCGAGCCGGGTCAGAGGTCGTAAACGCGGACTTCCATACCCGCTTCGACCGATGGCGCCTCGGCCGGTCTGGCAATTAGACAGTCAGCGCGAGCCAGCGTGAGGAGAGCGCTGGAATCCTGGGTTTCGGCGAGGCGTACTGCCGGCCCTTCACGGATCCCGCGAAGGAATTCGCGCCGCGGCCCGGTTGCGGGGAGAGCGTCTGCCGCAATCGCCTTACGTTCCGGGGGGAGGGGCCTTTGCATGCCCATAGTCGCGCGCACCAAAGGCAAAGCGAAAAGGAACCCGGTCACGAAGCTCGAAACCGGGTTGCCCGGCAAACCAAGGATGACCTGCCGACCGCGATCGCGCTCGCGGCTTGCCACCATCAGCGGCTTGCCCGGTTTGATGGCGACCTTCCAGAAAGCCAGATCCGCCCCCCAGTCGACAAGCGCCTGCTGAACGAGGTCGTGATCGCCTACGGACGCTCCGCCCGAAGTTATGAGGATGTC